>NZ_BAAIHC010000012.1:0-125642 GCF_054652575.1 Silvimonas sp. JCM 19000
GTGGGCAGGTCTGGCTGCTCGGCCGTTAGGCCGCGCACCAGCGACAGCACCTCCTTGGTCGGGATGAAGATGGCGGGAAGTACCTCGCCAGCTGTGTGCTGCGTGAACTTCACTGCATCAGCGCTACCGTTGAATTTCACAGTGAAGGTTTGCCCGGATGCGAAGGTCGCGCCAAGCTGCGCATCACCTCGCGTGCCGGCACGCCGTAGTTCGCCCACTTTTCCGATGAGTGGCTGATATAGGCGGCACAGCTTGCGGGTCAAGCTCTCATCCGCCAGCTCCCCTCGGGCTTCTGGTCCGCTTAGTGCCAGTACCGCCTTGAGTAGTTGGGTCTTGCCGGTGCCGTTCTCACCAATGACGATGTTGATGCCAGGAGAGAAGTCGATGGACAACTCAGTGAAGGCGGTGAAGTTCTTAAGCTGCAGTTGGGTGATCATGCCGCGCTGCCTTGAGCGATGGCCTTGACCATCATCTCCATCTTTTCCGCTTCCGAGTTGCCATCCACCAAGCGCAGATACGCTCCTCGGTACTCCGGCTTGTGCGTGTTCTCCAACACAAAGGCGGTCGTGGACACCACTTCACCGCCGATGCTGTCGAAGGCCCGCGCGCCCAGGTGAGCCATCGAGAGAATGGTGTGCTGGTTCAGGATGCGACTGCGCAATGCCTCGAACGACGACAGGAACATCCAGCTCTGCATGGTGATCATGGTAACTGCTCCACCCTTCAACGTCAGATCCAGATTGCGCTCGATGAACATCGCAAACAGGTCGGACTTGCTGTTGGGGTAGTTCTCCTTGGCCCAAGCGCTCAGCCGCCCGTTCATCCCTTTGCCGCCCATGTAGGGCGGGTTCGCCACCACCACGGCATAGCGCGGGCCCAAGGCTTCGGCCATGCGTAGCACGTTGAGCACGCGCTGATGGGTCTCTGCCAGGAAGAGGTTGCCGGCCATGTCCTTGGCTTCGAGCGTGGCCAACACGTCGGCCACGTTGCCGACCTTGGGCACGATCAGCGAGCCGAAGTTGTCGGCTTCGCTGAACTGCTGCAGCGTTTCGCGAAGACCATAAGTAAACAGGTCACGGCCCACGTGGCCCATGTACTCGTCCAGCTCTTCGTGGCTGAAACTCACCTTCTCCAGCACCGTGATATTTGGCCTGATGCGTTTGTTGAAGAAACGGCGCTGGCGAGAGCGGGCCTTCATGGTCAATGCGAATGCGGCCAGCTCGCCGGCGCGTTCGTCGAGCTCAATGCCGTACAGGTTGTGTGTCAGGATCTTTTCCGGGATCTCGGCCGCGTCGTAGCCCTCCTCTTCGTAGATCGCATACAGCAGGTCGAAGGCGTAAGTGAGCATGTGGCCGGAGCCGCAGGCGGGGTCACAGACCTTGATTTCTTCGGGCCCCTTAATGCGCAGGAAGTCGGTTTCCGGCTTTTCGGGCGGGATGTAGTAGGCCATCTGCTCGGCCAACTTAGAGTTGGGGCGGTTGAGCAGCCACAGCCGGCCGAGCGAGTTGTCCACCAGGTAGCGCACGATCCAATGTGGGGTGAACAGCTGGGTAGCGGCCGGGATGTTCTCGGGGGTGATCTTCTGGTTCTTCTTCAGCCCTTCAAAGACGGCATCCTTTTTCTCGGAGATGTAGAACTGGTACAGCCAGCCGATGACTTCCACGCTTTCGCAGGCCTCGGGCGTCATGGTCTCGCGGGTGTAGGCCAGGATGGAGTTGCCCGAGAGCAGGTCGTCGGGCATCAGCAACTCGGTGTAGTCGTCGATGCGCTCGAACAGGAAGGGCATAGCCTGGTGCCAGGCGTTGCACGCGGCGACCACCAGCAGGCGGTACGCCTCGCCTTGCGGATCGTGGCTGGGGCTCTTGCCCGCCAGCAGATCGGCAACGAGCTGCTGCGTCTTGGCCGGCACCATCTCTTCGTCCATGTGGCCCATCTTGGCTTCCAGCAGGATCTCCGGCTGGAACTGACCTTCGGCCGGGGAGATGATGCTGATGCGCGTGTAGCGGTTCACGTCCATGAAGCGCAGCGCGCAGAAACGGTTGAACCAGGTGTAGGCCACTCGCTCGATGACCTGTTCCTTGCCGTAGCTCTTGATGGCGTCTTCCAGCTTCTTGACGACTGCTGCGCTCTCGCGGCGTGCGGCACTGCCATCAGACAGCACCAAGGCCAGTTTGGCGCTAACCTGCTCGCCTAGGGTACGACGGGCGAACTGGGCGAATTTCTTGAGTTTGCTGGTGTCCATTCAGTCTTTTCCTGGCTTGGGCAGCTTGCCGGATTGCTTTTCCAGCTTCTTGGCATCGGACTTGACGCGCCGCTCCAGCTTTTTAATGTCTTCTTCTGCGGGTAGCCGCTCAGGTTGGATGCCGCGCTGCCCAAGCATGTCCCTCACGCTGAGGTTGTTCTGCACATGCTCGCTGGTGATGGCCAATTCGCCTTGCAGGTCATCTTGGCGCACATTGTGATTGGTCATCTCGGTGGCCAGTTTTTTGGCCGCGATGGTGAGGGTCGGCAGGAAGTCAGCCAGTGGTCGCGATGAGGCAATGCCCAGCTTATCTTTCATCTTTTGCGTGGTATTGCCACCAAACAAAGCGGTGTCGCCCCTAGAGCGGATACGGCCGAAACCCGCATCGTCTACACCCCGTTCATAGATTTTCTGCGACAGCGCCTTTTCCGACTCACGCAAGCGGTCGTGGGCATCAAGCCGAGCCTGCAAGCGCATGCGCTCTTCGATGATCTCCTGCTTGCGCGTCTGGGTGGCAAAGTAGCTTTGGGCGAAGGCAATCGGCTCCTTGCGCGGGTCACCATTCATGGCGATCAGGTAGCAAGCGTAGCGGGTGAGCATGAAGTCATCTACTTCACGCATGCCCCCTTTACCGATCTCGATCATTTTCGTGACGCCACGAAAATGATCATCCGGCTGATAGCCCGTGGACTCGCATGACTCCATGGCCCGCCCGATGGCAGTCATGAAGTTCTCCCAGCGTGCATACCCCAGCGGCACCTGCAAATCGCGGGCGTACCAGAACTCCACGTTGTCTTCGGGAGTCGATTGAACCAGTGTGTCCAGTTGGTTCTGCATCGACTGAATGAAGTGGCTCGTCATGCGCTCGCCCCTCAGATCTGCACACGGTTGCCGGCTTGGATTTCCTTCAGCCAAGCTTCGCGCTGTTTGTGCAGGTAGTCGTCAAGTTCGGCCTCGCTGGTCAGCCAAGGCTTGGCATAACTGACCTTGATGGTGCGGGCAGGCACCAGCTTGGGCTCCGGTGAGGCTGGCGTTGGCGCGGGCGTAACACTCGGCCGCACATCGTCGCCTGCCGTCGGTGCACTTGGGGCAGGCGTCGCTGCTGGCGTGGGCGCAGGTGATGCGGGTTTGGCCCACTGTTCCAGTTGCACCAACAGCTGCGAGAAGCGGGATTCCTCAAACTGCCGCAGTTGGTCACGAATCATGGCGATGCGCTTTTGGCTCTGCAGCGCGTGGCGGGCATCCGCGAAAGGTGCTGTCAGCTGCGACTGACGCGCGGGCTCGATCTGACCAAATTCGTCGGTGGAACGCAGCCGTTGTTCCAGCTCCGCCAGGCGGTGGGCAGCGGCATCCCGTTCACTGGCCAGCTGTTGTGCAATGGCTTGCTCCAGCGCATCCAGCTGCGGCTTGATCTGCTGCAGCCGGTTGCCTTGCCAGGGTTTGCTGTCGGTCAGAAGGCCGCCAACGGCCTCAACTTCTGCCGCACCAACATAGGCGAAGTTGTCTTCTTGCTCGGCCACCAACGCCTGTGCTTGCTCGAAGATGGCGCGCTGCGGGCTGTTCATGAAACGACGCAGCGGATCAAGGATGTTCTCCTTGGTGTCGAGCAGCGCGTCTTCGGCGCGGGCCAGGTCGGTCAGGAACCAATTGGGGTTCTTGCTGGCGACATCCTTCAGGGTGGCCAGTACCGGCGTGAGCACGCTCAGGAACGGCAGCTGCGCCTTCTGTCCATGGAGGGTAGCCAGTTCGATCTCCAAATCCTTCAGCGCGTCGATGGTCTCGCGCGCAAGTGCCCGTGCCTCGTTGCTGCTGGCCGGCTTGTCGAAGAAGTCGGCGAAGAAGTCCTTCAGTGCCCGCACCTGCGAGGCGCTGAATTCCACCTGGGGTTCCAGCACCAAAGACGCGTGGGCATTGGTGTTGCGCAAGCTACGCTCCAGGGCATCGCGATCCAGCGAGTTGCTGTCCTGCCGCACCTCGACCTTGCCTCGTGCGCACAACAGGGCCAGGTTGCAAAGGATGGCGGCGTAGTACCAGCCATAGTTCTTGCGCTCAAAACGCTCGATCAGGCTCTTGACCGTGGTGCGCACACCGCCCCGAGCGTTGCCCTGAATGAAGGCCAGCAGTTCTTGTTCGGGCTCGGTGAGGCTGGCGGCATCGTTGGCGAGCAGCCCGTCTTCCACCATGCGCAGGTGCTTGCCGATGTCTGCCTCGTTGAACGGCACATCGCGCAGCATGCGTAGGTTGGGGTAGGTGGTTTGCAGCAGATGCTCAAAGCCTTTGAGCACCCGGGTCTGGCCATCTTCGGTACTGACATCCACATCCGCTGCATTGATGATGAGCGTAGCTTTGCCCAGCAGGTTGCGGGCACGCACTTGCAAATCATTCAAGCGTTCAGTGTTCTGGAAACCTTTGGCATCCAGAATGCGCTTGACTGCTTCTTGCGTGGTATTGCTGTTCTGGCGGATGTACTTCTCGGTTCGCTTGTACATCGTCAGGTCTTGCATGAAGCGCACGTCGGCTGGCAACACGACACGCAACTCATCACGCCCCATGCTCTGCATGCGCTGCAGGGTGATGTTGTCGAAGTTGTCCGAGACCGGCGTGATGATGTGGATGGCCAGTTCGTGCTCACGGCTCAGCGCACGGTCATCCATCTTGCGGGTATAGGCGTAGTCCTGGCCGTTGCTGTGGCGGATCTTGCGCTGCTTGATGACGCCATCAAAAAGCAGAGTTTCCAGCTCCTTGAGGATGTCGGTTGTTTCGACTTCGGTGTTCTTGATCTCCTCTTCAACGTCTTTTTCTTCGTCGGTCAAGTACTCGTAGACATCACCATTGCGCTGGATGTAGGTCTGCTGCTCCAGCAGGTTGAGCGCCGCTTCAAGCCGCTTGCGTTGCGCAGGTAGGTCGTCGCCAAAGCGCTCCAGCATCAGCACGCTGAGGTTGCGCAGCGTGGCCTTGAACTCCTTGACGTACTTGACCAGGAAAAGCGCCTTGAGCACGCGCACGGCATAGGGGTCACCCAGGTGGCGCTCGGCATTGTTGATGGCGCTCTGAATGGCACTTTTGAGTGCGCCACGGATGCCTTCGAACATGCGGTCGAAAGTTGCCAACTGACCGACCGGCTCGTGGTCAATGGCAATGGCCACATCGCGGAACACGCCGAGCATGGAGCGCTCACCGACGGAGTTAGCCTTGCCCTCAAAGCCATTGTGCTGCGAGAGGCCTCGAATGGCCGACTGGAACAGCGGAAACTGGTAGGGAACGAAGGGGTAGCAGTAAGTGAAATGCTCCGCATCGCGGAAGTTCGTATACTGCTGGCCGCCATCAGCGAACTCGAACAGCGTCTTGAAGTTGTTGAACTGCTGCTCGTACGTGCTGGCCAGCAGCGCTGTACCGGCTTCATTCTTGGTGAGCAGGCGCTTCTGTATTACCTCGGCCACGTCGGCGCTGGTGAGCTTGAGGCGGTTGGCAAAGCGCGCTTGGATCTTCGAAAAGTCATTGCTTTGCTGCTTGTTCATGTCACCCAGGACTGAGTTCATGTCCTCTTGGGCGGTGACGATGATCCAGGCACGGCCTTGGCACTTGGTGGCCAAGCTCTCGGCGACCGTCTGCAGGTTGGTCATCAGCTTGGTGTTATCGGCGATGTACTGGCCCACCTCGTCCACGAAGAAGTTGAGGCGGAAATTGGCCGGCTTCTTGTTCAGCCATGCCTTCACCTGCTCGCTGAAGTCTTCGATGGACACGCTGTACTGCGCGCGGTACTTGTCCAGGATGCCTGTGGCCAGTGCGGGGTCTTCGCCCGTGATTTCCGCGTAGGCACGGGCGATGTTGCCGGACTCCAGCAATGCTTGCTCTCGGCCGCGCTCCCAGGGCTTGTTGGCGTGCTGCTGGTAGCTGGCCTTAAAGGTCTCCAGCTGGTTTCGGCTGTCGAGATCCCGTTCGAAGTGGGCGATGTAGCCTTGCTTGCCGAAGTAGCCGCACATCTCGTTGAAGACCTTCACGAACACCGAGAGCAGGGCGTCGGTCTGGCTCTTGCTGATGATGTCGGCCTTCTGGTCGATGTTGAACAGAACGCTCTTCGAAGGGATGGTCACCGCCTTCTTCAGGGCTGCGCGCAGCAGCTCGTCTTCCTTGGGGATTTTGGGCAAGAAAATGTCGAGCGCTGTGCTGCCATCGACGCTGCGGTTCTCCATGATCAAAGCCAGCATCTTCAAGAGGTGCGACTTACCCGAACCGAAGAAGCCGGAGACCCAAACGCCGTTCGCACCGTGGTAGTCGTTGTAGGCATCCAGGAAGTGCTCCAGCCGCTTGGCGACTTCGTCTGTCAGCACGTACTCGTTCAGCTCCACGTACAGGCTCGACTCGTCGTCGGCCTTGATGACGCCTTCTATGGGGCGACTGACGGGCTGCTTGAAAATGCGGTTGAGTTCCATGGACTCTCTCCTCAAACCTGGGTCTCGTAGATGTTGAAAGCGCGGTAGTACTTATCATCGTGTAAGCGTTCGAACAGCTCTAGCGATGCCCCTTGCTCCAATGAGTGCTTGTACTCACCAGGAAAGAACATCACGGTTGGCTTGTCCTTTGCAGTGCTTTGCAGGTTATTGAGTACGTTGTGTGATCGGATGTAGGGAAAGACTTCCCCGATGCCCGTAAGGAACAGCACGTCTAACTCAGTCTGTTGTAGGCGCTCGCCGATAGCCGGGATCAGGTAGTCCTCGATGCCAAGGACGTTTTGCATTAATTCGAGCAGGTTGTCCTTTTCCACGTCCGACTCGACCGCCAGGATTTCATCCCAGAGCCGACCGCCATCGCTGCTGCCCTCTCGTGCTTGCAGCAGTTCGATACAGAGGTCATACAGATTGACCTCCAGCACATTGACTCCGCGCCCTCCCAGGCAGGGCACCTGAAGATTGGCCAGCGAGCTGATGAGCTGGCGTTGCATCCGCTGCATCTCGAAGGCTTCGTTTGCTCGGAATTCGCAGATGTAGAAGGGCAGATCATTGTTCAGCCCCCGCATCTGCAAGAAGCGTTCACCGCCGATGACCCGGATCAAGTGTTCAAAGCGGTTGGCGAGTGGTTGGTGACTGATCTTCGGGGTCATTGAAGCCATCGTTGAATGTCGTTGTCAGTGGCTGGGAAAACCATGAAAGCCTGCCGCCCCCGCCGGGCGAGGAGCTGGGCGAGAGAGGGGCTGAGCTGAGCTGGATGAATTTCGTACTGATCCGAGAGGAAATCTGCTTCACGCAGCATGCGGAACAGGTTCTGCCGCAACTTCAACTGTGTTGATCGGGCGATGTCGTCAAGCTCGGCATGCCAAAGCGCTTTGCTATTGAGAAAGTGGTCGAAATCCGTGAACACCAATCGGCGGCGAAGCACCAAAAAGTGCTCTCGCATTACCTCTGTGGCGAACTCTCGAATGAAGGGGTAGCGCCGACAGACGGCTACCCAGAGCAAGTTCGCTTGGTCACGCAGACTCAAGTCCGGCAGCGCCGAAAGCTCTTCCGAATTCAGCTCTTGCAGCCGTGCCGTGATTTCCTTGCTGATGCGGGTTGCCGCAGCTGATGTACGTACCTGGAGGAGGTTTTCGTCCCGCAGTTGAGCGCGCGTTGCCGACCAGTCACCCAGCCGCAAATAGCGAGCAGCAACCATGGAAGACTCTGGGAGAAAGAGTCCTCCGGTCGTGAATGACAGTCGGTAGCGCTCGGTCATGTCACACTACCTTTGTTGCTGGGATAGCCCGGTGCCAATACAGCCGTCTCAACGCCGTACAAGGCGAGGTGGTCTTTCAGCCAGAGGCGGTACTCGGGTCCGCGCAAGCTGTGATCTGGTGTGCAGTCCACGCTCCACTTGCGAAGGGCATAGCCAGCCAATGCAGCTCGCAATTTGAGACGTAACGCACCGTCTGGCATGTCGTATTCCATCTGCGTGACTTCTGGATGGGGCTGATCCGGGTGTGGTACCAGATCCAATTCGACGATGCGTGTCCATTGAACGTCTTGCTCTGGCAGCTCATGGCGTGCTGGCTCGTCGCCAAGCTTTGGAGTGGGCTTGCTGACACGGGTCAGGACAAAGTCGCGGAAAGTTTGTGACTTGCGATCAAACGCTCGCACATGCCATCGAAGCCCCGTGTCCAGCAGCGCAAAGGGCACGATGTCGCGCGACGACTCGCCGCTGCTCACCGAGTGGTAACCGATGCTGAGCACCTGCCCCATGTGCATAGCGCGCGTGATGCAGGCCAGGGTGTCCAGCTCTGGGTAAGAGAGCCTGGAAGGCATGAGGCATGGCAGCAGGGCATCAGACGATGGCGCCGTGGCATCGCCCAATTGCTCAGCCAGCCAGCCCAGGACTTGGGCCGATGGCACGGCAAACAGCGGCGTGAACTTGGCCCCCAGGAGGTAGCGCTTGCCACGGCTTTCGTAATCAATGTTCTCTGGGGCCAGCTCTTTGTAGAGCGCGAGGTCCCGGGAGGCTGCAGCTGACTGAATGCCAAAACGCTGCATCAGGTCAGGGCGACGAACCTCCCCCAGGAAGCGCAACCGCAGCTCGATGTGCTTGAGCCGGTCCCGTTGGGATTGGGGTAGCTCGGCTGTCTGATCAGCTTCCATGGTGGGGTCGTAACGACGAGATGGGAAGATCTCGACATTCTATTCAAATGAATCTTTCATTGCATCAAAAAGATACGAATATAGTGGTAAATTGCTTCTATGCCCATTACATCGTTTCACCCGATGTGCGCTGAACTCGTGCGCGGGTGACGGTCCGGCCTTGGTTTGCAAAGGGGGTAATGATTGCCGCCATATCCCATCACCGGCGCCATTGCCTCATTCCGATCGCGGCCCATTCGGGATGGGGTGCACCGTTCGAGCGGCCCTCAGAGGCAAATCCGTCTCGATTCGGACAGGCCGCCGTGCATGACCATTCCGCGCCTGCCTGGCCATTCCGTAGAATGTCCGTGTCTTGGAACTGCGATGCCCCAGACCCCAGCTGGCAGCGTCTGCATCGCCAGCGGCTTTCACATCCGCACTCCATTGGTGGCGGAAGCAGGTAGCGGTGACGGCGTGGTCATGGTTGCGCCAGAGCATGCGCGCAAGGCGTTGAATCTCCGCCGTAAAGTTGCCCGCCTTTGCGATATGGATGTGCAGCTTTCTGTCGGGCTGTGCGCTGAGCCGATTTACCAGCGCCGCCACCAGCGGATGCGTGTCTTCTACTGAGTAGGCCATGAATCGGTATGGCTGCCCCTGTTGCGCCTTGATCTTGATGCCGTGCACATAAAGGCAAAGGGTCTCGATACCGAGCGCCTCATCACGCCGCAGCCATGCAATGATGCCTTTGACCAGTTCACCGGGTCTCGCGCCGGTCAGGGCCGATGCCAGCAGCGCATCGGCGTACTTGCCCGGCGCGCCGCGTGCGCAGCTCGGCGGCAACCTCTTCAGTGCTTGGCGCTTGCTGCGGCGCTTACGCCGGGGTTGGGTCATTCCATGTTCATTTAGGGTGATCAAGGCACGAAGCTGCTCATGGAGCCGTGGCAGCACGTCCGCCATGCTTTGCCAGTCCAGCTCCTGTGAGGCCGAGCGTACATCGAGGTGCTCGCGCACCAGTTGCCGGCTGGAGAAACGCAGGGCTGCCAAGCGCTTGTGAAAGGTTCTGGGGCTTTGGGTAGCCTGCACCGCCACTGCCAGTGCTCCTGGGGCGCCGTTTGCGCGCTCCAGGAGCACTTGAGCCATGCGCAGGTATTCGGCCTCTGTACGGCTGGATCGGCCTGCGGAGGGAGCCTGAGGCAGCGCGGCGGGCAGCATGGCCAAGCATTCGCGGGCAATGTCGTTCAGGCGGTCGGCGTTGGGGCTCACAGCCACGCGCCTTTGGCGAGGTCTTCGAAAATGGCAGCTGAAACCTCCCGCAGCGTTCCTTGTCGGAGGGCTCTAAGCAGCTGCCTCCACTTGCGCCAAGCAGCTCGCCGGGATGCCCAACTTATCCACAGGCGACCGTGCCGGCGCGTCTGGAGTTCGAGTTACCTTAGAGTTGGTTTTATTGTTGGTGTTATGACGGGAAAAGTCGGATGAGTCATCGATACCGTATCCATATGGTACGGATGACACTTCAGCTGTTAAGTGGCCGGCCAGAAGGGAGTCCAGCAGCGTTCGATGTTCTTCACTCAGCCGTGCTTTGTAGGCGTCAAGGAATGGGCCCTGCCAAGGCTCGGGCAGTTGCCGGATGTTGTCGAGGGTTCTGGCGCGGAGTTTGGGGCCGAGGGTCTGGCTGGCCAGATTGTGGTGCCACCAGACCCTAACCCAGACGAACATGCGAACAGGCTCGAACCAAACCAGGTCTTCTGCGCGCAGGCGCTCGATGACCTGCAGCCACTGGTCTTGCGACCAACCGACCTCGGCGGCGGCGATCCTCGGTACCAGCGGGTAGGCGCCGATGATGTTGGAGACGGGGCTGGTCAACAGGTGCAGCAGTGTGGTCTTGTCCTCAGTCGTGCAGCCCTGTAGAAGTGGGCTATGCCAGAACCCCTGGTCGTTGACGGTGCGTTGGCGACCCATGTCATTTCACCTCTTGCACATTGCCACGCTGAGCAGCTTGTTGCTCCAGCCAGGCGTCGATCTCGTGCTCCAGAAAACCGGCCACGCGGCCGCCTAACTGGATGGGGCGGGGGAAGTCAGTGGTTTTTCACAGCCGCCACAGCGAGGTACGGCTCAGGGCGATCTTGTCGCAGACGTCTTGAATGCGGATAACGCGCAGCATGTGGTGCTCCTCGAAACATCGTGAAAACACCGGGGATGCTGCGCGTCAGTATGGTGCGATGCACGGACATCAAATGCTGCGATGGTGGCAAATTTATTGGCTGGGGCTTAGTCGCTCCTGGGGTGGAAGTCGGGGAGGTCACCGGTGCCGTTGTGGCGATCAGCGATCAGCTCTTTCAGGCTGACGGAGTACTCGGTCGGTTCCACGTAGTCGCTGTGCGGATCGTCTGGTGAGCAGTCGGGCCATTCCAGATGAGTGAACCGACTTCGTAGCGGCTTTAGCGCCGACATGGCGGCGCTCTTGGCACGTACTTCGCTCTCTCCTCCGGCGACCAAGATGGCCGCGAGACACATCACAGCATCGGAGGGTTGTGGGTCAGCTTGCTGCGTCTCTGACCCGCTGTGAGCCACCCGCACGGGTGTCCAACCATGCTTGTGACAGAGGACAACGAACTGGCGTGCCGCCCAGCGCTCGGCGACATTCTCAGGACGGCCTCGCCTGCGTGGCGCGCACAGATCCTTGGCGCCTTGCCCAGCCAGCGCAGGTCCTGCTAGTGCAGCATGCGGCCAGCGGGCCGGGGACCAAAGGGTTCGTCAGACAGCTCATGCCGCGTGCCAAGGTCGTATGCCTGGTGTTCGTCCAATTCGCCCACGTAGGCATGGTAGGTAGCTGATTGCCCGGCCTCCAGCTTGTTCAGTTCGCTTTGACCCAGCCCCTCCATGGCGAAGCGGAGTTGTTGTGCCGCGAGGGCAATTGTTTCGAAGCGCTTTCGGCTGTGTTCGGCGTCTCGGGCTTGCTGTCTCAGACTCGCGTAGCGCTGGGCCACGGCGGTTACCGCCTCCGTGAAGGCCCTGCGTCGCGCTGCCTCGTCATGGGGCTCGGGGTGGTTCAGTTTAGGGAAATGCCGCTCGATCAGCCGCCCCAGGGGCGTGAGCATGGCCGCCTCGTGACACGAGGCAGAGACTTTATTTCTGTTCATGGACGGCGACCCTCCAGCTTTCAAGGTGATCTGCCCAATCCTGCATCATGGACCTTGCGCTCATCGAAGTAGGTCGCATGGTTGTATGTCCGGCGCACATTGTTCTGATCAGCGTGCACCAGCTGGGCCTCGATCGCATCGGGCCGGTAGCCCATCGTTCAAACGCGTGCTGCCGGTGGTGCGAGTGGCGTGAGGGCTGTAGGTGCCGCCCCAACCTAGGGCGTTCAGCGCTTGGCGTAACGATGCAACCGACATCGGCCCGTTGCGATCATCGCGCCCAGGAAAGAGGTGTTTCCGATTGCCGGTCACCCCCTGTAGCCCCTTGAGCATTTCAACCGCTTGCCGTGGCAGCGGTACGACGTCGTCCTTGCGTGCCTTCATCCGAGCGGCCGGAATACGCCAGATGGCGGCATCCAGATCAAATTCGCTCCACTCCGCTTCGGCGACTTCACTGGGGCGAGCAAGCGTCCACCACATCAGTTGCATGCAGTAGTTAGTTTGAAATGTACCTCGATGATTGTCGAAATCCACCAGCAGTTTGCCAATCTGCCCGGTAGACAAGGCTGTTTTGTTCTGGGTTTTATTGGCAGGTAGCGCCTTACGGACAGGCCAGACCGGATCACCATCCGCGTGGAGGGTAGCCACGGCGAACTCGAAGACTGCGGACATGGTGCGCCGGGCCTCAGCAGCTACAGTTGGTGCGCCGCGTTTGAAGGTTTTTTGCAGGATGTCGAGTAAATGCGCCGGTGTGACATCGCGAACGGGCATCTTTCCGATGGCGGGGAAGACGACGCGTTCGAGCATGTCCAGACGGCGATCCTTGGTGACATCCTCCCAGTCCTTGGTTTGCAGCCACTCCCTGGCAACCACTTCAAAGGTATTGTTGGCTTCATGGGCTTGTCTGATACGGTCAAGCTGGCGCTGTTGCGCCGGGTTGATGCTCTGCTTGACCAGCTTGCGGGCAGCCTCGCTACGCTCACGCGCCTCGGCAAGGGTGACACTGGGATATTCGCCCAGTGCATACATGCTCGCCTTCCCGCCCAGGGTGAAGCGATAGCGCCATGCCTTCACCCCTGAAAGCTTCACCTCCAGATACAGCCCCCGGAAGTCGTTCAGGCGATACAGCCTGTCTTTCGGTTTGCGTTACGGCAGTGCGCATCGGTGAGCATGGGCTTCTCCCTCAGTGAACACAGGATCAGTTCACTGCACTCACTTATTCATCCAACCTCAATCGACCATACTCACCAATATACTCAGATTATTGGTGAAACCTCCTAAACACCAAGCAACACAAAGAAACAAAAAAGCCGCGCAAGTGCGCGGCTTTAAAGTGTTTTTTATATCATTTTTGATGTTTCATGAAACCTCAAGAAACACCAGAAATGGTGTCAGACGTTAAACAAGAAGTTCAGCACGTCACCGTCTTTAACCACGTACTCCTTACCTTCCGCACGCATCTTGCCGGCCTCTTTGGCGCCTTGTTCACCCTTGTAGGTGATGTAGTCGTCAAAGCCGATGGTTTGCGCGCGGATAAAGCCGCGTTCGAAGTCGGTGTGGATTACGCCAGCCGCTTGCGGGGCGGTGTCGCCTTTGTGGATGGTCCAGGCGCGCACTTCTTTTACGCCGGCGGTGAAATAGGTTTGCAGGCCCAGCAGATCAAAGCCAGCGCGGATCAGGCGGTTAAGGCCCGGTTCTTCCAGGCCCAGTTCGTTCAGGAACTCGGCTTTGTCTTCGTCCGGCAATTCAGCGATTTCGGATTCGATGGCGGCACACACTGCCACCACCGGTGCGCCTTCCAGCTTGGCGTATTCGCTGACCTTGTCCAGCAGCGGGTTGTTCTGGAAGCCGTCTTCCGCCACGTTGGCCACATACATGGCGGGCTTGGCGGTCAGCAGGCACAACGGCTTGATGATGGCTTTTTCTTCGTCGCTCAGTTTTACCGAACGGGCCGGGCGGCCTTCGTTCAGCACCGGCAGGATTTTTTCCAGCACGGCCACCAGCTTTTGCGCGTCTTTGTCGCCGCTCTTGGCTTTCTTGCCGTCGCGCTGGATCGATTTCTCGACCGTGGCCATATCGGCCAGCGCCAGTTCGGTGCCGATCACGGCGATATCGTCGATCGGGTCGACGCGGCCAGCCACGTGCACGATGTTGTCGTTTTCAAAGCAACGCACCACGTTGACGATGGCATCGGTCTCGCGAATATTGGCCAGGAACTGGTTGCCCAGGCCTTCGCCCTTGCTGGCGCCAGCGACCAGGCCGGCGATATCCACAAACTCGACAATGGCCGGCACGATTTTTTGCGGCTTGATGATTTCCGCCAGCTGGCCCAGACGCGCATCCGGCACTTCAACGATGCCGACGTTAGGTTCAATGGTGCAGAACGGGTAGTTGGCTGCTTCGATGCCGGCTTTGGTCAGGGCATTGAACAGCGTGGATTTGCCAACGTTGGGCAAGCCCACGATGCCGCATTTGAGACTCATGAGGTGCGTCCTTCAGGTTGCTGGGCGGCGCCGAACTAGGCCAGCGCGCCGGTCAATGGTTGTGCGCCGCAATGGCTTATCCACAGCAAAGAGCTGTGGATAAGATGGGGCGGAGCAGTTGGGCGTGATTGTAACACGCGCCATGTGCTTATTTTTTGGCGGGTTTTTCCGGGCGCTGCCAGCCAGGCACGGTCACTTGGCGGGCGCGCGCGATGGTCAGTTCTCCGGCGGGCGCGTTCTTGCTGATCACCGAACCGGCACCGGTGGTCGCCCGGTCGCCGATGGTCACGGGCGCGACCAGGCTGGCGTTGGAGCCTATGCGCACTTCGTTGCCGATGATGGTTTTGTGCTTGTTCACCCCGTCGTAATTACACGTGATGGTGCCCGCGCCGATATTGGTTTGCGTGCCGATTTCGGCATCGCCGATATACGACAGATGATTGACCTTGCTGCCCACGCCGATGGACGAGTTCTTCACTTCCACAAAGTTGCCGATATGCACCTCCGCGGCCAGCACCGCACCCGGGCGCAAACGGGCGTAGGGGCCGATCTGTGCGGCAGCACCCACTTCCGCATCTTGCAGATGGCTGTAGGGCTGGATGGTGACGCCGGCGCCAATCTTCACATTGCGCAGAAAACAGTGCGCGCCAATGGTGACGTTGTCGCCCAGGCTGACCTCGCCTTCAAAAATGCAGTTGATGTCGATGCTGACGTCTTTGCCATGCTGCAGCGTGCCGCGTACGTCGATACGTGCCGGGTCTGCCAGCGTAACGCCTGCCAGCAGCAAATCGTTGGCCTGATTCAACTGGTGGATGCGTTCCAGCTGCGCCAGTTGCAGTTTGTTATTGATGCCCTCGGCTTCCCACGCAAAGGCGGGCTGCGTGGTCACTACCGGCACACCATCGCGCACAGCCAAGGCGATCAGGTCGGTGGCGTAATACTCGCCCTGGGCGTTGTCGTTTTTGAGTTCGGACAGCCACTGCGCCAGCCTGGCCGTCGGCAGGGCGAGGATGCCGGTGTTGATTTCCTGGATGGCGGCCTGCGCAGGGCTGGCGTCCTTTTGCTCGACGATGCTTTGCACCTGGTTTTCGGCGTTGCGCACGATGCGGCCATAGCCGGTGGGGTTGGCCAGCGTAACGGTCAGGATACCCAGCTTGCCGCCTTCGGCTGCGGACAGCAGTTGTTTCAAGGTATCGATACGCGTTAGCGGCACGTCGCCGTACAGCATCAGCGTGATGTCGCCCTGCAGTTGCGGCAGCGCCTGCGCCAGCGCGTGACCAGTGCCCAGTTGTTGCGCCTGATGCGCCCAGCCCAGATCCGCCTGGCTCGCCAGCGCGGCCTGCACCTGCTCGCCACCATGGCCGTACACGACGATGGTACGAGCCGGGCTCATCGCTCGGGAAGTATCGAGCACATGTTGCAGCAAGGGCTTGCCCGCCAGCGGATGCAGCACTTTGGGCAGGCTGGAATACATACGTTTGCCTTGCCCGGCGGCAAGGATGACGACATCGAGACGAGACATGGGTAATCCGGTTAACTGAGCGTAGCCGGGCATTTTACCCGCCCGGCGCAGCGGCGGCGACGGGCAATAAAAAAGGCAGCGTTTGCACGCTGCCTTTTGGGGTCCCGGATTGCGCAGGCTTAGTGGCCGCGCTTTCTGAGTTTTTCGATTACTGCGAGCTTGGCCACCGCTTCGACCAGTTCGGCTTGCGCCATGGCGTAATCCATCTGGGTCTTGCGGTTCTTCAAGGCTTCTTCTGCCTTGGCTTTGGCTTCGCGGGCCTTGGCTTCGTCGATGTCCGCACCACGAATGGCCGTGTCAGCCAGAACGGTAATCCCGTCCGGTTGTACTTCAAGCAGACCGCCCGAAACGTACAGGATGACATCCGGTTCGTTCGAGTTTGCCAGCTTGATGCGTACGGCGCCAGGGCGGATGCGGGTCAGCAACGGCGCGTGACGCGGATAAATACCGACTTCGCCACCTTCTGCCGGTGCCGTAAAGAATTCGGCGTTACCGGAGAAGATCAGCGCTTCAGCGCTTACCACGTCGACATGCATAGTCATCGCCATTGCCTCAGCTCCTTATTGCAGGGTCTTGGCTTTTTCGAGCGCTTCCTCGATGCCGCCAACCATGTAGAAGGCTTGCTCGGGGAGGTGGTCGTAATCACCGTTCAGAATGCCCTTGAAGCCCTTGAGGGTTTCCTTCAGCGGCACATACTTGCCCGGCGAGCCGGTAAACACTTCTGCAACGTGGAACGGCTGCGACAAGAAGCGCTGGATTTTCCGTGCACGCGACACGGCCAGTTTGTCTTCCGGCGACAGTTCGTCCATACCCAGAATTGCGATGATGTCTTGCAGTTCTTTGTATTTTTGCAGGGTTTGCTGCACGCCACGGGCAACCGTGTAGTGCTCATCGCCCACCACTTGCGGGTCGAGCTGACGGCTGGTGGAGCCCAGCGGATCAACTGCCGGGTAGATACCCAGCGAAGCGATGTCACGGCTCAGAACGACGGTAGCGTCCAAGTGGGCAAACGTGGTTGCCGGCGACGGATCGGTCAAGTCATCCGCAGGCACGTAAACGGCCTGGATCGAGGTGATCGAACCGGTCTTGGTCGAGGTAATCCGTTCTTGCAGAACACCCATTTCTTCAGCCAGCGTCGGCTGATAGCCCACGGCCGAAGGCATACGACCCAGCAGTGCCGAAACTTCGGTACCGGCCAGGGTGTAGCGGTAGATGTTATCCACAAAGAACAGGATGTCACGGCCTTCGTCACGGAACGCTTCCGCAATGGTCAGACCGGTCAGTGCCACGCGCAGACGGTTACCCGGCGGCTCGTTCATCTGGCCGTACACCATCGCCACTTTATCCAGGACGTTGGAGTCCTTCATTTCGTGGTAGAAGTCGTTGCCTTCACGGGTACGCTCACCAACACCAGCAAACACGGACAAGCCCGAGTGTGCCTTGGCGATGTTGTTGATCAGTTCCATCATGTTAACGGTCTTGCCCACACCGGCGCCGCCGAACAGACCTACTTTACCGCCTTTGGCAAACGGGCAAATCAAGTCAATAACCTTGATACCGGTTTCCAGCAGGTCGATAGACTGGTTCAGTTCGTCAAACTTCGGAGCGGTCTGGTGAATGGCGCGGCGGACTTCGGTTTCAACCGGGCCAGCTTCGTCAATCGGATTGCCCAGCACGTCCATGATACGGCCCAGCGTGGCATTACCCACCGGTACCGAAATCGGCAGGTGCGTATTGTTCACTAACAGACCGCGCTTCAGACCATCGGTCGTACCCATGGCGATTGCACGAACAACGCCGTCGCCCAGCTGCTGCTGGACTTCCAGCGTCAGTTCCTGGTCGGCCAGCTTGAGCGCGTCATACACCTTGGGCAGGTTGTCACGCGGAAATTCCACGTCCACAACCGGACCAATGATTTGCACAATTTTGCCTTGGCTCATCGTAGGTTCCTAATCTTCTCTATACAGTTGGGCCGCCTGCTTAAACTGCTGCCGCGCCGGATACGATTTCCGAAAGTTCTTTCGTAATCGCAGCTTGACGGGTTTTGTTGTACAGCAGTTGCAGGTTGCCGATCACCTTGTCGGCGTTGTCGGTTGCAGCCTTCATGGCCACCATGCGTGCAGCCTGTTCGGATGCCATGTTTTCCGCCACGGCCTGATAAATCAACGCTTCAATGTAGCGGCTCATCAGGTCGTCAATGACGGTCTTGGCATCCGGCTCGAACAGGTATTCCCAGTTGTAGTCGTGGTCCGGACCTTTGAAGTCTTCACCGGACAACGGCAGCAACTGCTCTACCGTGGGCTCTTGCTTCATGGTGTTGATGAACTTCGTATAGACCAGCTGGACTTCATCCACTTCGCCGGCGATGTACGCGTCCACCATCACTTTGATCGGACCGACCAGAGCTTCCAGGTGGGGCGTATCGCCCAGACCCACTGCGGATGAAATAACCCGGGCGCCATTGCGGCCCATGAAGCTGAAACCCTTGTTACCAATGGTGGTAACCGCGATTTCAGCGCCATTCTGGCTATATTCCTTCATCTTGTTGACGGCAAGGCGCAGTGCGTTGGTGTTAAGACCCCCGCACAGACCCTTGTCCGACGTAACCACGATCAGGCCAACCCGTTTAACGCTATCGCGCTTCTGGAGGTACGGATGCGGATAGTCCACAAATGCTTGCGAAAGGTGGCTGGCAACAGCACGGATCTTTTCGCCATAAGGACGGGCAGCGCGCATGCGCTCCTGAGCCTTACGCATCTTGGACGTCGCAACCATTTCCATGGCGCGGGTGATCTTCTGCGTGTTTTTTACGCTTTTGATCTTGGTACGGATCTCTTTACCGCCTGCCATGATTCAGTTCCTTATCCAGTGACCGAATCAATAAGCGCCGGAGGCTTTGAACGAAGCAACAGCCTTCAGCAGCGTGGCTTCATCATCGCCCGCCAGTTCGCCCTTGGCTTCGATACGGCCGAGTACGTCGGCGTGGTTAGCCTTGACGTAAGCACGGAAGCCGTTTTCGAACGACAGTGCACGTTCAACCGGCACGTCATCGAACGAACCCTTGGCGATCAGCAGCAGCGTGATACCCAGTTCACCGACCGACAGCGGGCTGTATTGAGCCTGCTTCATCAGTTCGGTAACCATCTTGCCGCGCTCGAGCTGTTTACGGGTGGCTTCGTCCAGATCGGAAGCAAACTGCGCAAACGCAGCCAGTTCACGATACTGAGCCAGCGCCAGACGTACACCGCCGCCGAGCTTCTTCACGACCTTGGTCTGCGCAGCACCACCAACGCGCGATACCGAAATACCAGCGTTCATGGCGGGGCGGATACCGGCGTTGAACAAGTCGGTTTCCAGGAAGATCTGGCCATCGGTGATCGAGATCACGTTGGTCGGAACGAAGGCGGAAACGTCGCCTGCTTGCGTTTCGATGATAGGCAGGGCGGTCAGCGAACCGGTCTTGCCTTTCACTTCGCCGTTGGTGAGTTTTTCAACTTCTTCGGCGTTGATACGCGCAGCACGCTCAAGCAGACGCGAGTGCAGATAGAACACGTCACCCGGGTAAGCTTCACGGCCCGGCGGACGACGCAGCAGCAGCGAGATCTGGCGATAAGCCACAGCTTGCTTGGACAGATCGTCATAAACGATCAGTGCGTCTTCACCGCGGTCGCGGAAGTATTCGCCCATGGCGCAACCGGCGTATGCAGCAATGTATTGCAGCGCGGCCGATTCAGAAGCAGCGGCGGCAACCACAATGGTGTGGCCCATTGCGCCGTGTTCTTCGAGCTTGCGCACCACGTTGGCAATCGACGAGGCTTTCTGGCCGATAGCAACATAGATACACGTAACGCCCGTGCCTTTCTGGTTGATGATGGCGTCCAGGGCAACGGCAGTCTTGCCGGTCTGGCGGTCACCAATGATCAGCTCGCGCTGACCACGGCCGATCGGCACCATGGTGTCGATGGCTTTCAGGCCGGTTTGCAACGGCTGGTCAACCGACTTACGCGCAATCACGCCCGGCGCGATCTTTTCGATCGGGCTGGACAGCTTGGCGTTGATCGGGCCCTTGCCGTCAATCGGTTGGCCCAGCGAGTTGACCACGCGGCCAACCAGTTCCGGACCGACCGGTACTTCAAGAATACGACCGGTACATTTGACTTCGTCGCCTTCGGCGATGTGGGTGTATTCACCCATCACCACGGCACCGACGGAGTCACGCTCCAGGTTCAGTGCCAGGCCAAACGTGTTACCCGGGAATTCCAGCATTTCGCCCTGCATTACTTCGGACAAGCCGTGAATGCGGACGATACCGTCGGTGACCGACACAACCGTGCCAACGTTGGCGCTTTGGGCGCCCGCGGACAGGTTCTGGATCCGGGCCTTGATCAGTTCACTGATTTCAGACGGATTGAGTTGCATTAAAAAATCTCCTAACTCTTCAGGCTCGTCGCCAGTTCAGAGAGCTTGCCGGCAATGGATGCGTCGATCACGAGATCTCCTACCGTCACCTTCACGCCGCCGATCAGATCGGGGTTAACCACCACCTTGGCGGTCACGTTCTGGTGAAAGTGCCGTGCCACAGCCTGCAGCAGCTCATTGGCTTGCGGATCGGTCAGTGCAAACGCGGATTCCAGCGTTACACCCACACGACCTTCTTCAGCAGCCTTCAGCGATTCAAACTGCTCGCGGATGGCGGGCACTACGGCAAAGCGGCGGTTTTCCAGCACCAGGGTGATGAAATTGGCCGTAGCCTCGTCGTTCGCGTCAACCAGTTGCAGCAGGATCTGCTTGACCTGAGCAGCGGATAGTTGGGGGTCAGCCACGATGTCCTGGACCTTCTGGTCCTGAGCCACCTGATCAAGTCGCGCCAGCGATTCAGACCACTGCGCCAGCGAGCCTTGTTCTTTGGCAAGACGGAAAATGGCCTCGGCGTACGGCCTTGCGACGGTATTGAGTTCTGCCATGACTGTCTTACAGTTCCGCTTTGATCGATTCCAGCAGCTCGGCGTGCTTGCCTGCATCGATTTCGCGCTGCAGGATTTTGGTCGCACCAGCAAGTGCCAGATTGGCAACCTGTTGACGCAACACGCCACGGGCTTGCTCGAGTTGCTGCGTGATTTCGGCCTGAGCGCCCGCAGTGATGCGTTCGCCTTCGACCTTGGCCTTTTCTTTCGCCTCGTCGATGATCTGGTTAGCGCGTTTTTCTGCCTGAGCAACCAGCTCGGCAGCGCTAGCCTTGGCTTCGCGCAGCTTATCGGCAGAGGCTTTCTCGGCGTTGGCCAGATCTTGTCTGGCACGGTCCGCCGCTGAAAGACCTTCAGCGATGCGCTGTGCGCGCTTTTCCATCATCCCGGTCAGCGGAGGCCACACGACTTTCATCGTGAACCACACCAGCAAGGCAAAAGTGATTACCTGGCCGATGAGGGAAGTATTGAATTCCACGTTGTAGCCCTCCAGTTGTTCGCGGTGACTTGACTCTGATTAGCCTGCGAGCGCGGAGAGGAACGGGTTCGAGAAGGTGTACAGCAGAGCAACACCAACGCCGATCATGGAGATGGCATCCAGCAGACCGGCAATAATGAACAGCTTGGTTTGCAGAACCGGGATCATTTCCGGTTGGCGAGCGGAAGACTCGAGGAACTTGCCGCCGAGAATCGCAAAGCCGATAGCGGTACCGAGTGCAGCCAGACCGATCATCAGAGCGGCGGCGATTGCAGTTGCGCTTTGTACGCTAGCAATAACTTCGGGTGCAGCCATTTTGTAATATCTCCAAAAAGGATAGTTGACAGAAAAAAGGGGTAAACACCGGCAGGACGGCCTGCGCCATCCTGCGCGATTCTTTGACAAGCCCGAAGGCTTAGTGGTCTTCCACCGCCATCGACAGATACACGATGGTCAGCACCATGAATACGTAGGCCTGCAGCGTCACAACCAGCACGTGGAAGATGGCCCACGGCGTGCCCAGCACCCAGTTGATCCACCACGGCAGCAGTGCGATCAGGATAAACAGCAGCTCGCCCGCATACATGTTGCCGAACAGACGCAGTGCCAGCGAAATCGGCTTGGCGATCAATTCAATCAGCTGGAACAAGAAGTTAGGGATCAGCAGCGCAACCTTGCCCACGGTGCCTTCGGCATGGAAAGGCGCGGTAAACAGTTCTTTGATCCAGCCGCCGAGGCCCTTGGCCTTGATCGAGAAGCCGATGATATACACCAGCACCGACAGCGACATGGCAAACGTCTGGTTCACGTCGGCGGTCGGCACCACACGCAGATAAACGTGATGCGGATCAGCGCCGAAGAAGGTGACACCCACCCACTGCGCAATCATCGGGAAAAGGTCAACCGGGAAGAAGTCCATGGCGTTCATCAGGAACACCCAGCAGAAAATGGTCAGCGCCAGCGGGCCGATCACTTTGCTCTTGCCGTGGAAAGTGTCTTTGATGTGCGTATCGACCATCTCGACGATCAGCTCGACAAAGTTCTGCAACTTGCCGGGCACACCATCGGTGGCTTTGCGCGCCACCAGACCGAAGATGCCGACGAAGATGAAACCAAGGATCAAGCCCACCCAGAAGGTATCCAGGTGGAAGTTGGCCATGGCGCCTTCGCTGTGCAAGCGGTTGTGCGTCAGGTGGTGGAGGATATATTCGGTTGAGGTCTGTTGTTCAGCCATGGTTATTTCTTGTCTTTAAATTTGATCAGAAGCCCGAACCAGAAGGCCGAGGCCGCCGCGAGATATCCTGCAAAAACCGCGGGCCAGACAACCTGCCGGTAAAATCTGAATACAACGCCAAAACACACCAGCGTAAACACCAGCTTGAGCGCCTCGCCCATGTAATGCAGCTTCATCAGCAATGCAGGGGGGCCGTAAGGCAGCTGGTAAGCAGCTTTGGTGTATATGAGAGAGCCGGCTAAAGAAATTGCAGCGCCTATGACACTTGCAATTGCAGCCCATTGGCCCCATAACAAAAAAATCAGCACCGAAGCAACGAGGCCCAGTGCGGCTTGCAGCCGGACGATGCCCCGGATCTGTGCTTTACTCACCATTTTGCTACGCCAGGCAAATATCCGGAGATTATACGGATCGACATTGCTTCGCGTCAATTTTACGCATTGAAAATACAGGGGTTTATCGTCTGTATGTGGTGGATCTGTAACTGAGGGCCTTCTGGCTACAAATCCTGCCTTACTATGCACCGATGCGGTGCAATCTCCAGTACGACGCGGCGACAGTTTGCCGCAATCAACGAAGTAGCGCTAGTAATCGATCAAGATCTTCCAGGCTCGCGTAATCGATGGTCACTTTGCCATTGCCGCGCTTACCGTGACGAATGGCCACGGGGGCGCCGATACGGCTGGATACTTCTTCTTGCAGACGCGAAATATCCGCGTCGATTTTCTTCTCGGTTTTTTCAGGCGTTTCTTGCGTCAAACGATGGACCAGCGCCTCCGTCTCACGCACCGACAGCCCCTTCAGCACGACTATCCGCGCGGCATCCAGTTGCTTGAGCGTGGGCAGACCCAACAAGGCGCGGGCATGGCCCATATCGATCTGGCCTGTGGATAACAAATCACGCACCGGCTCGGCCAGGTTAAGCAGACGCAGCAGATTGGTGACGCTGGCGCGCGACTTGCCCACAGCCGTGGCAACCGCTTCGTGCGTCATGCCGAATTCTTCGATCAGCCGACTCATGCCGACGGCTTCTTCCAGCGCGTTCAGATCTTCACGCTGAATGTTTTCGATCAACGCCATGGCGGCGACGGCTTCGTCCTCGACTTCGCGGACCAGCGCCGGAATCTCGGTCAGCCCGGCGATCTCGCTGGCGCGCCAGCGGCGTTCCCCGGCGATGATTTCATAGCGGTCTTCGAGCGACCCCGGCAGCAGGCGCACCAGCACCGGTTGCATCAGGCCTTGCGCCCGGATCGATTCGGCCAGCTCTTGTAATGCGGCTTCATCGATATGACTGCGCGGCTGATATTTGCCGGGTTGCAAAGCCGATACCGGCAATTGCTGCAGCGATTCGGTCGCCGAGGCATCGCCCATCAGGGCATCCAGTCCACGGCCGAGGCCTTTGAATTTCTTGTTCATTCCGGGTTCCGTTAACGACGAGACGCTCAGACCGAGTGGGCCACTTCGTGCGTGTTATGCCGCGCCAGCAGTTCTTCTGCCAGTTGCAGATAGGCCTGCGCGCCTTTCGAGGTTTTGTCGTACGCCAGAATCGGCCGCCCATAACTGGGGGCCTCGGCCAGACGCACATTACGCGGGATGACGGTGTGGTACAGCTTGGAGGTGAAATGCTTGACCAGCTGATCCGATACCTGTTGTGCCAGGGTTGAACGCGGATCAAACATGGTCCGCAGCAACCCTTCAATTTCAATCCGGCGGTTCAAACTCTGGCGGATCCGGCGCAGCGTGCTGACCAGATCGGACAAACCTTCGAGCGCATAGTATTCGCATTGCATCGGGATCAGCACGGCGTCGGCAGCGACCAGGCCATTCAGGGTCAGCAGGTTCAGCGCAGGCGGGCAATCGATAATGACGAAATCATAGTTGCCCACCACCGGCGCCAGTGCCTGCTTCAGCCGCGATTCGCGCGCATCGGCTTCAACCAGTTCGACTTCAGCACCGGCCAGATCGCGCGTGGCGGGCAGCAGATCAAAGCCGCCGGTTTCCGAGGCAACCAGCACTTCCTGCACCGTCGATTCGCCAATCAACAAACTGTAGACCGTCGCTTTGACTTTGGTTTTATCGATGCCCGCGCCCATGGTGGCGTTGGCCTGCGGGTCCAGGTCGATCAGCATGACGCGCTTGCCCAGATGCACCAGGCTGGCGGCCAGGTTGACCGCCGTCGTGGTTTTGCCCACACCGCCTTTCTGATTGGCAATCGCGAGTACTCGCGTCATAGCGAACCTTGTTCCTTGATCATGACCAGACAGCGCTCGGCATCGACACCGGGCACCTTGAGCGTAATTACCTCGCCCGCAACGACATCCTTGGGCAGCAGCGCAATTTCTTCATAAGGATACACGCCTTTGAGCGCGGCCCAGTAGCCGCCCTCGGCCAGCAAATGGCGTGTCAGCTTGATAAATTCGCCCAGCTCGGCAAATGCACGCGAGGTGATCACATCGAACGGCGCTTCGGGTTGATAGCTTTCAACCCGCTCGCTGACCACGCTGACGTTGGGCAATTGCAGTTCCAGAATCGCCTGGCGCAAAAAAGTGGTTTTCTTGTGATTGGAATCCAGCAGCACCCAGTTCCAGTCCGGGCGCGCAATCGCCATGGGAATGCCCGGTGTACCGAAGCCGGAGCCCACATCCAGCAAGCGCGTACCGGCCGGGGCCTGCAGATGCGCCAGCGGCGCCAGCGAATCGAGCAAATGGTGCGGCACCATACGCGCCGGTTCGCGGATAGCGGTCAGGCTATAGGTCTTGTTCCATTTTTCCAGCAGGGCCACATAGGCCAGCAGTTTTTGCTGTTGCTGGGCATCCAGGCTCAGACCCAGCGTGGCCAGGCCGTCATTCAAAACTTGGTTCATGGTCGGATTCTTTTATATTTTCGGGTAGTTCAGCAGGCGCGCGGCCATTGCTCCACAACTTGTCCACAGCGTATCAACAGTGTGGAATCAGGCCGCCTTGCCTGCCGTTTCCAGTAATTGGCGTTTCTTTAAATGCACCAGCAACAAGGCAATCGCGGCGGGGGTAATGCCGGAAATGCGACTCGCCTGGCCGACCGTTTCGGGGCGATGCGTGTTGAGTTTCTGCTGCACTTCTTTCGATAACCCCACCACGCTGGCGTAATCAAACGCATCGGGCAGACGCAGATTGTCCAGATTATCGCGGCGCGATACTTCGTTTTGCTGACGGTCGATATAGCCCTGGTACTTGGTCTGGATTTCGACTTGCTCCGCCACCAGCGGATCATCGACCGAGGCTTCGCCTTCCTTGGGTTGTGCGGCCGTCATCGTCAACAAACTGGCGTAGGTGACTTCCGGGCGACGCAGCAAATCGGCCAGCGTGTATTCGCGCTCGATGGCTTTGCCCAGCACGCGTTCGGCATCGGCCGCATCCACTACGCGCGGGTTCACCCAGGTGGATTGCAGGCGCTGCATTTCGGCGGCGACGGCGTCGCGTTTGCGACAGAACATCTCCCACTGCGCATCGCCGACCAGGCCGAGCTTGCGGCCGACTTCGGTCAAGCGCAGATCGGCGTTGTCCTCGCGCAATTGCAGGCGGAATTCGGCGCGGCTGGTAAACATGCGGTACGGCTCGGTCACGCCGCTGGTGGTCAGATCGTCGACCAGCACGCCCAGATAGGCCTGGTCGCGCGCGGGCGTCCACGCGTCTTGTTCGCGCGCAAACAGCGCCGCGTTCAGCCCGGCAAACAGGCCTTGCGCAGCGGCTTCTTCGTAACCGGTGGTGCCATTGATCTGGCCCGCAAAAAACAAGCCGGCAATGGCTTTCGATTCAAAGCTGGCCTTGAGCGCGCGCGGATCAAAATAATCGTATTCGATGGCATAGCCCGGGCGCAGGATGCGCGCGTTTTCCAGGCCCTTCATCGATTGCACGGCGGCAATCTGGATATCAAAGGGCAGGCTGGTCGAGATGCCGTTGGGGTAAATCTCGTGGGTATCCAGACCTTCCGGTTCCAGGAAAATCTGGTGGCTGTCTTTATCGGCAAAGCGATTGATCTTGTCTTCAATCGACGGGCAATAACGCGGGCCCACGCCTTCAATCTTGCCGGTAAACATCGGGCTGCGATCAAAGCCGCTGCGGATGATGTCGTGCGTTTGCTGGTTGGTGTGCGCAATCCAGCACGGCAACTGGCGCGGATGCATGGCGCGGTTGCCACGTACGGAGAACACCGGCTCGGGCGTATCGCCAGGTTGTTCTTCCAGCACCGAGAAATCAATGGTGCGGCCATCAATGCGCGGTGGCGTGCCCGTCTTGAGGCGGCCCACCGGCAGATTCAGTTCGCGCAAGCGTTGCGACAGCGTGACGGACGCCGGATCACCCGCGCGGCCGCCGGTATGGTTTTCCAGGCCGACGTGGATTTTGCCGCCAAGAAAGGTGCCTGCGGTCAGCACCACGGCGGCGGCCTCAAAGCGGATGCCGATTTGCGTCACCACGCCGGTGACCTTGTCGCCATCGAGCGTCAGGTCATCCACCGCCTGCTGGAACAGATCAAGATTGACCTGGTTTTCCAACATATCGCGGATGGCGGCCTTGTAGCGGATGCGGTCCGCCTGGGCGCGGGTGGCGCGCACGGCCGGGCCTTTGGACGAATTGAGCGTACGGAACTGGATGCCACCCAGATCGGTGGCCAGCGCCATCGCGCCACCCAGCGCATCGACCTCGCGCACCAGATGGCCTTTGCCGATGCCGCCGATGGAGGGGTTACAGCTCATCTGCCCCAGCGTCTCGATATTGTGAGTCAGCAGCAGGGTGCGCTGGCCCATGCGCGCAGCAGCGAGCGCGGCTTCGGTGCCGGCGTGACCGCCGCCAACCACGATGACGTCATAACGAATGGGATAAAGCATGAGCGTAATTCCTGCTGCCATGAATCTGGACAAGGGGCAAGATTCTACGGCAAAACAGGGACTTGCGCTACGTGGGGCGGCCCGCAACCTGGCCGCGCGATCAAACCGCCTGGCCATAAAAAAGGCGCCCGCGGCGCCTTTTTTACGTGTTACATCAACTAGCTAGCCATCAGGCTGCCGGGCTCAGCACGCCATAGGTGTAGGCGGCTTCGAGCGCGGCACCGACGATGCCAGCATCGTTTTGCAGGGTGGCACCGGCCACTTCAAAACGGATGCCTTTCATTTCCGGCACAAATTTCTCGGCTTTTTTGCTGATACCGCCACCGATAATCACAAAGTCGGGCGACAGCAGCAGATCCAGATGCTGCAGATAGCCGTTCAGGCGCGGGTTGAATTCTTTCCATTTGAGGTCGAGGTCATCCTTGACCTTGCCCGAACAGTAATGCTCAGCGATGCCGTCTTTCGGGAAAATCAGATGACCGAATTCGGTATTGGTAATCAGCTTGCCGTCGACGATCAGCGCACTGCCGATGCCGGTGCCCAGCGTAATCACCAGCACTTTGCCCATCCGGCCCTTGGCGGCGCCGAATACCTGCTCGGCCAGACCGGCCGCATCGGCGTCATTCAGCAGTTTGATCGGTTGGCCCACCACGTCGGCAATGATCTGCTCGGCCGGGGCATTAATCCACGACTTGTCGACGTTGGCGGCCGACAGCGTGACGCCGTTGCGCACGATGGCGGGGAAGGTCACGCCGATCGGGCCGGTCCACTTGAAGTGTTCGACCAGTTGCTTGACGACCTTGGCCACCGCTTCCGGCGTGGCCGGCTTGGGCGTATCAATGCGTTCGCGCTCCGCCAGCAGTTCACCGGTTTCCACATTGACCGGAGCACCCTTGATGCCCGTGCCGCCGATATCAATACCCAACACTACTTTGGGCTGCCCTGCCACATTCGCCATGATTACTCCGTTGTACTGATCAGGAAACGCCGCGGACGCTCAAGCATCGCCACGCTGCGCAAAAATCTTTCGGGAATTTAACTGGCGGGCTGGCAAAGTCAAGCCCGGTAATGACCTGACCTGCCGCGTTACAACAGATGCGGCGGCCTAGCGCGCGCCGCTCTGCAGCTCAAGAAAACGCTTTTTGTCGGCGTCAGCGCGCTGCCTGATTGCAGCAATATCGGCCATCTTTTTCTGATCGTCCTGATCGATATCCGCCAGTTCTTTTTGCGCGGCGGCCATTTCGGCGCTCATATCGTCGGGCACCGCTTTTTTGGCCTTGTTGAACGACGAGATCTGCTTGTTCAGCTTTTCGATCTTTGCCTGCGCGCTTTGCCGGCGCGACTGGTTGGTCTGGATGGCGCCGTTGACGGCGTCGATCTGGCGATCGCGCAACAAATCAATTTCTTTGGTATTCGAGAACGACTGCAGCAAGGCACGGTCGCGGCGTTGCTGGTCTTGCTGATCCTGCTGCGCCTTCAGCCGGCGCGCGGTTTCTTCGGGATTTTCGGGCTGCGGCGGGGATTTGCGCACCATGCCCTGGCTGTCGAGCGTGCTCACGCCTTTGGGGGCGGCACTCAGCGGCGGCTTGTCGCTGTATTGCACGCGGCCGTTTTCATCGACCCAGCGATACAGCGTGGCATGCGCGGATTGCGCTGCCAGCATTAAAGCCAG
This sequence comes from Silvimonas sp. JCM 19000, assembly GCF_054652575.1. Lineage (NCBI taxonomy): Bacteria > Pseudomonadati > Pseudomonadota > Betaproteobacteria > Neisseriales > Chitinibacteraceae > Silvimonas > Silvimonas sp. JCM 19000. Next base: position 29,181 of record NZ_BAAIHC010000012.1, read on the forward strand.
CAGCGCCAACCATCCATAAAGCTTCATACTTTCCCCAGCCCTGTTGCGACATCCGGCTGAAAAAAGCGCTCAGGCTTTATGCAGGACGAATGCCATATTGTGCGCGGTAGGCCGCGACTTTCTCGCGATTGCCGGTCATACCGCTGGTATTTTCAAGATAGCCCACCAGATCATCCAGTGAAGCGATGGCAATGACGGGAATGCCAAACTGCTGCTGCACTTCCTGCACGGCCGACAAATCGCCCTGGCCGCGTTCCATGCGGTCCAGCGCAATCAATACACCGGCGGGCTCAGCCCCATGGCTGCGGATCATCGCGACCGATTCGCGCACCGAGGTCCCGGCCGAGATTACGTCGTCGATAATCAGCACCCGGCCTTTGAGCGGCGCGCCGACCAGTACACCGCCTTCGCCATGGTCTTTGGCTTCTTTGCGGTTATACGCAAACGGGGTGTTCAGCCCGGCTTGAGCCAGCGCCACAGACGTGGCGGCAGCCAGCACAATCCCCTTGTACGCCGGGCCAAACAGGACATCGAATTTCACACCGGAAGCCTGCACGGCCTGCGCATAAAATTGCGCCAGTGCACCGACTGAAGCGCCGTCGTTAAACAGCCCGGCATTAAAGAAGTACGGCGAGGTACGGCCGGCTTTGGTGATAAACTCGCCAAAGCACAGCACATTCTGTGCCACTGCAAATTCAATGAATTCGCGGCGGAAATCGGACATGGGTCAATACTCCTTGAAAGCTGCTGAATGCGCGGTCATGCAGGCCAGTCACTGCACTCCGCCGCACTGTAATCGAGGGTTACCGGCCAGACACATTCAGACGTCGGACTGCCGATTTTCGGTAACCCCGGTGACAAAAAACAGCATATTATGCCGCGCCGCTTCTGACGCGGCATGTTCAACTTCTTGAATAGATCAAAAAGGGTACGGCCTTGCGCATCGTTTCTGCCAACCTCAATGGCATCCGTTCCGCCGCCAACAAAGGCTTTTTTGACTGGCTGGCCCAGCATCAAGCCGACGTCATCGGCCTGCAGGAATTAAAGGCGCAAGACGCCGACCTGAGCGAGCTGATGCGTAACCCGCATGGCATGCACGGCTATTTTCACTTTGCGGAAAAGAAAGGTTACAGCGGTGTGGGTTTGTATTGCCGCAAGCAGCCCGACAACGTGGTAATCGGCCTTGGCATTCCGGATATCGACGCCGAAGGCCGCTACATTCAGGCGGACTTTGGCAATCTGTCGGTGGTGTCGATCTATCTGCCGTCGGGTTCCAGCGGCGAAGAGCGCCAGCAGGTCAAGTTTGCCTTTATGGAACGCTTCTGGACCCACCTGGCACATCTGGCGCAATGCGGTCGCGATATCGTGCTGCTGGGCGACTGGAATATCGCGCACCGCGAACTCGATCTCAAAAACTGGAAAGGCAATCTGAAGAACTCCGGCTTTTTGCCAGAAGAGCGCGAGTGGATAGGCCGGGTGTTTGATGAGCTGGGTTGGGTGGATGCGTGGCGCCGTCTATATCCGGATGCACCCGGTTATACCTGGTGGTCCAATCGGGGTCAGGCCTATGCCAAGGATGTGGGTTGGCGCATCGACTATCACATCGTTACGCCCAGCCTGGGCGACAAGCTGCAAAGCGCGCATATCTATAAAGACGTGAAGTTCTCAGACCACGCACCGCTGACGGTCGATTACGACTACGCATTCTAGGCAACGGATGCAGCACAGCAAAAGGGCGGGTCGCAGACCCGCCCTTTTGCTAATCCTGCCTCAAGCGCGCGAACTGCCGCGTGACATCACATCGATCCACACCGCCAGCAGCAGAATCGAGCCTTTGACGATCATCTGCCAGAACGAATCCACATCCAGCATCGACATGCCGTTATCCAGGCTGGCCATCACCAGCGCGCCGATCAAGGCGCCATGCACCGTGCCGACGCCACCGCGCATGGATGTGCCGCCTATAAAGCACGCAGCAATCGCGTCGAGCTCACCCATGGAACCGGCCGACGGTGAACCCGCCGCCAGGCGCGCCGTATTGACCACGCCAGCCAGCGCGCACATCAAACCCATGATGCCGAAGATGGCCAGTTTGACGCCGCGCACATTCACACCGGACAAACGCGTCGCCTCCATATTGCTGCCCACCGCGTAGATACGACGGCCGAATACGGTCTGGGTGGCGATATAGGTAAACACGCCCAGCAACACCATCAACAACAGCACCGGAATCGGAATGCCGTCATAGGCATTCAGCGTGCGCACAAAGCCAAAGATGACCGCGCCCGCCAGCACCACGCGGGCCACATCGCGCCACAGCGGCACCACCGGTAAACCGTAGCGCGTGTTGGCAATCCGCGTACGCCACGCCAGCACACCGGCAATTATCAACAACACCACGCCCAGCAAATCGCCCCACAGCGTTGGCAGATAACCCTGGCCCAGATAGACCAGTTGATCCGACACCGGCGCGATGGTCATCCCGCCCGTGACACCCAGCAGCACCCCGCGAAACGCCAGCATGCCAGCCAGACCGACGATAAACGACGGCACGCGCAACCACGCCGCCCAGTAACCGTTAAACAAACCAATCAGCAGACCCAGGCCAGCCACGATGGCCAGATTGAGGGCCAGCGGCATGTGGTAATTGACATCCAGCACTGCCGCCACGCCCCCGAGCAAGCCCAGCAAAGAGCCCACCGACAGATCGATCTCACCCGCGATAATGACAAACACCATGCCGCAGGCCAGCATGCCGGTAACCGACATTTGTCGCAGCAGATTGGAGAGGTTGCGCGGGGTCAGGTAACCGCCCTCGGTCTTCCAGGCAAAAAAGGCCCAGATCACCGCGATGGCAATCACCAGCGCCAGCACTTTGTACTGGCTGAACAATTGTTTGATGCCCGGCCAGCCGCCACCACGCGGCTGGCCCGAGCTGGAACCCGCGACGGGCGTTTCGACAGCGATAGTCATACAGTCACTCCATGTTCTGCGGCCACACTGGCCAATGGGGTCAGGGCTGCAGCCAGCACCTGTTCCTGGGTCAGGCCTTTATTGATGAATTCACCGCGCAACTCACCTTCGCCCATCACCAGCACGCGATCGCTCACGCCCAGCACTTCGGGCAATTCGCTCGAAACCATAATGATCGAGATGCCGGCTTTGGCCAGCTCCAGCATCAGTTTGTAGATTTCAAACTTGGCGCCGACGTCAACGCCGCGGGTGGGTTCATCCAGGATGAGAATGTCCGGCCGGGGTTGCAGCATCTTGGCCAGCACCACTTTTTGCTGGTTGCCACCGGACAAACCCGTAATCGGCAAATGCGGGCTGGAGGTCTTGATCTTGAGCCGGGCAATTTCGGCCATCACGCTCTGCAATTCCTCACCCTTGTCGATGCGACCGGCGTGGCTGTAGCGGTCCAGCACAGGCAGCGTCATATTCCAGCCCACGCCAAACTGCGGCACGATGCCGTGGTGCTTGCGGTCTTCCGGCACCATGCAGATGCCGTGTTTGATCGCCTTGATCGGGCTGGAAACATCGATCGCTTTACCATGCAATCTGACCGTGCCGCTGGATTTGCCGGGATAGGCGCCAAACAGGGTCGACACCAGTTCCGTGCGGCCGGCACCCACCAGCCCGGCGATGCCCAGGATTTCGCCGCGGCGCAGATGGAATGACACATCCTTGACCTTGCGGCGTGACGGGTTGGTTGGATCAAAGCAGGTGATATGGCTGGCTTCGAGCACCACCTCGCCAATCTCGTGCGGTTCGCGCGGGTACAGATCGCCGATTTCACGCCCCACCATCATCGCAATAATGCGTTCAACGTTGAGCGAGCCCATCGGCTGCGTCGCCACATGCACGCCATCGCGGATGACGCTGATGGTGTCGCAGATTTCAGCCACTTCATCCAGCTTGTGTGAGATATACACACACGCCACGCCCTTGGCCTTGAGTGCTTTGATGATGTTGAGCAGCACGCGGATTTCTGAGGTGGTGAGCGACGAGGACGGCTCATCCAGAATCAGCAATTTAGCGTTCTTGTTCAGTGCCTTGGCAATCTCGACCAATTGTTGCTGGCCACCGCCGTAGTGGTGCACCGGCAGCGCGACGTTGATATCGGGCATGTTCAGCTCGGCCATCATTTTCTGCGCTTGCTGGTGCATGGCCGAATAATTGAGGCGGCCGCCGGGCAAGGTGATTTCGTTGCCCAGAAAAATGTTTTCGGTGACCGACAACTCAGGCACCAGCATCAACTCCTGATGGATGATGACGATGCCGGCGGTCTCGGTTTCCTTGATGGAGTGCGCTTGCAGTGGCTGGCCTTGCCAGCGGATGTCGCCTTCCCATGTGCCGTGCGGGTACACCGCCGACAGCACCTTCATCAGCGTGGATTTACCCGCGCCATTTTCGCCGCACAGGCCGACGCATTCGCCAGCGCGGATGTGCAAATCGATGCCATCCAGCGCCTTCACGCCAGAGAACGATTTACGGATATTGCGCATTTCGAGCAGGAAATCAGACATCAGTCTTGTCCCCGGTACAGAAGAGGAAAATCACCGGGCCATGTTTCACGTGGAGCACGGCCCGGCGGACTGCGTGATTACTGCGCGGCCAGTTGCGCCGCGGTGTAGAAGTTGTCCTTCACCAATACGTCTTGCGCATTGTCTTTGGTCAGCATGGTCGGCTTGAGCAGCTTGGCATCCACCTTCTTCAGGCCATTGTCGTACTGGGTGTCATACGTGACCTTTTTGCCCTGGACCAGATCCACCGTCAGTTGCGCGGCTTCGCCAGCCAGCAGCTTGAGCGGCTTGTACACGGTCATGGTTTGCGTGCCGGCAATCACGCGCTTGACCGCGGCCAGGTCAGCATCCTGCCCCGACACCGGCACCTTGCCCGCCAGCTTTTGTGCCGCCAGCGCCTGGATGGCGCCGCCCGCCGTACCATCATTGGAAGCCACAATCGCGTCGATCTTGTTCTGGTTGGCGGTCAGCGCGTCTTCCACGATCGACAACGCTTTAGCCGGGCTCCATTCCGCCACCCATTGCTGGCCCACAATCTTGATGTCGCCCTTGTCGATATAAGGCTTGAGCACTTTCATCTGGCCATCGCGCAGCATGCGGGCGTTGCCATCCGTCGGTGAGCCGCCCAGCAAATAGAAATTGCCCTTGTTGCGCGCCTTCAGCACACCCTCGGCCTGCATCTCGCCCACCTTGGTGTTATCGAAGGTGATATAGGCATCGACGTCGGCATTGGCGATCAGCCGATCGTACGAGATCACTTTGATGCCGGCTTTTTTGGCTTCGCGGATGGCGTTGGCCAGCACATTGCCGTTAAACGGCACGATGACGATGGCGTCGACATTGCGCGAAATCAGGTTTTCGATTTGCGAAATCTGGCGTTGCTCGTTGGCATCTGCCGATTGCACAAATACCTTGGCGCCCAGTTTGTCGGCGGCAGCGACAAAGTAATCGCGATCGCGCGCCCAGCGTTCCAGGCGCAAATCGTCAATGCAGAAACCGATAACGGGCTTGTCTTTGCTGGCCATGGCGGCAGGGGCGGCAAAGCTCAGCAGAGCACCGGTAAGCAGGGCAGAGATCAGGGTCGTTTTCATGGGATGGCTCCTCAAACTACTTATCTGGTTTTATGTGCCAGTCGGCACGGGACAACGCAGGGACTTCCTCTGTAGCGGGTGCGGTCTACGCCGCTTGCTGGTCGTTCTGGTGAAACAGGGATGCAACACGGGCATACAACTGCTGGAATTTCGGTCGCCGCTGTGCAGCAAACCAGGCGGCGCGTTCGGCCTTGGGGGCATAGCGCGCGCGGACTGGCGGCACCGGGCAGATCGTGGCGATGGCGGCGGTGGGATCGAGCGCCAGATGCGCCAATCGGGCGGCACCCAATGCCGGGCCGACCTCACCGCCTTCGCGGCACACCAGCGGCCGATCAAGAATGTCGGCCAGCATCTGTACCCAGTATTCGCTGCGTGAACCGCCGCCAATGACGGTTACTTCGCTGGGGACCACGCCGCTGGCTTCCAGCGCGTCCACACCGTCCGCCAGGCCAAGGCCGACGCCTTCAAGCGTGGCATTGGCGAGGTCGCCGGCACGGGTGGACCCGGTCAGGCCAAAGAACACGCCCTGGGCCTCCGGATTGTTATGCGGTGTGCGTTCGCCCGACAGATAGGGCAGGAACAGCGGCGTCTGGGGGTCGATGCCGCGGCGTTCAGCGGCTTCCAGCAAGGCGGCGACATCGGCAAAACCGGTCAGGCCCGCAGTGAAATCCAGGCAGGCGGCGGCCGACAACATCACCGACATCAAATGCCAGGTATGCGGCAAAGCGTGGCAAAAGCTATGTACCGCGCCTTCCGGATTGGCGTGATAGCCGTCGCTGGCGGCGAAATACACGCCCGAGGTGCCCAGCGACAACATGGCCTGGCCCGGCGTGACGATGCCGACGCCGATGGCACCGGCTGCGTTATCGCTGGCGCCGGCAATGACCGGCACACTGCGCAAGCCCCACTGCGCTGCCAGTTCTGGTTTGAGGTGGCCGGTAATCTGGTTGCCTTCATACAGCTTGGGCATATGGGCGCGGCTGAGGCCGGTGGCGGCGAGGATTTCGTCGCTCCAGTCCCGGCGCGCCACATCCAGCCACAAGGTGCCGGCGGCATCGGACAGGTCGGTTGCAAAATCACCGGTCAGTTGGTAGCGCAGATAATCTTTGGGCAGCAACACGGTGGCAACGCGCGCGAAAATCTCCGGTTCATGCCGCGCCACCCATTTGAGCTTGGGCGCGGTAAAGCCGGGCATCATCAGGTTGCCGGTAATCTGGCGGGATTGCGGCACCAGCGCTTCCAGCTCGGCGCATTCGGCAAAAGCGCGGCCGTCGTTCCACAGGATGGCCGGGCGCAACACATTGCCCTGAGCATCCAGCAAGGTCGCGCCATGCATCTGGCCAGTCAGGCCGATGGCCTCGATATCCGAAGCGGGTACACCCAGCGCGGCGGCCTGTTGCACCAGTGTGCTGATGGCGGCGCTGCAGGCAGACCACCAGTCAGTCGGCGATTGTTCGGACCAGAGCGGTTGCGGTCGGCTGACCTGTAGCGGCGCGCTGGCGCTGGTCAGTACCTGTCCGTGACGATCCAGCAAAATGGCTTTGGCGCTGGAGGTGCCGAGGTCGATTCCGATAAACATTGCTATAGCCCTGTGCCTGGTGGCGCGATGGAATGCCGCACAGGTTGGGCTTGTAGTGAATGTCCAGCAATTACAAAATCTGCCGATTACGGCTATGTTTTTTGGCGGAAACGATGAGCGGTGCGATCAGGCAAAAATGCTGAAAAAGCCTGAAAAACCAATAGCCCGAGCGGCGCGCACAAGCGCACCGGTCGGGCGTAAGGTTCAAGCGTTCAGACCAGTAATCAGCCGTGAACGAAGCGGTTTACCACGTTTTCCAGATGCTCCTGACGGCCGCTCACATGCTGCGGCGCCAGGTTGTGTTGCAAAGCGTATTGCGCCACATCGTCCAGCGATTTCTGCCCCGCCAGCACGGCGCGGCCAAACTCGCCGTCCCAACCGGCGTAACGCTGCGCCTTGTTCTGGCCCAACACGTCGTTTTCGACCATGGCAGCCGCACGCTTCAGGCTGAGCGCCAGCACGTCCATGGCGCCAATGTGGCCCAGGAACAAGTCTTCAAGATCGCTGCTCTGGCGGCGCACTTTGGAATCAAAGTTGAAGCCGCCGGTAGTAAAGCCGCCACCCTTGAGGATTTCATACATGGCCAGCGTCATTTCTTCGACGCTATTGGGAAACTGATCCGTATCCCAGCCGTTTTGCGGATCGCCGCGGTTGGCGTCGATCGAACCAAACACACCCAGCGCAAACGCGGTGGCGATTTCATGCTGGAAGGAATGGCCCGCCAGCGTGGCGTGGTTGGCTTCGATATTGACCTTGATTTCGTTCTCCAGCCCGAATGCCTGCAAGAAGCCTTGCACGGTGGCCGTGTCGTAATCGTATTGATGCTTGGTCGGTTCTTGCGGCTTGGGCTCGATCAGAATGGTGCCCTTGAAGCCGATCTTGTGTTTGTGCTCCACCACCATCTGCATAAAGCGGCCCATCTGGGCGCGCTCGCGCTTCATATCGGTGTTGAGCAATGTTTCGTAGCCTTCACGGCCGCCCCACAGCACATAGTTGGCGCCGCCCAGGCGATGCGTAGCGCCCATGGCGTTGACCACTTGCGTGGCGGCCCAGGCAAACACTTCGGGGTTGGGATTGGTGGACGCACCGGCCGCATAGCGCGGATGGCTGAAGGCGTTGGCCGTGCCCCACAGCAATTTGACGCCGGTTTCGCTTTGCTTTTGCTCGAGGTAATCGACCATGTGCGCAAAGTTTTCGACGTAATCGCGGATCGAATTGCCTTCGCTGACTACATCGGCGTCGTGGAAGGTATAGAACGGGATCGACAATTTGGAAAAAAACTCGAACGCCGCATCGGCCTTGCCGCGTGCCACGCTGATGGCATCACCATCGCGATACCACGGGCGCTGGAATACGCCCGGACCAAACACGTCCGAACCCGGCCAGACAAAGGTATGCCAGTAGCACGCGGCCATGCGCAAATGCTCGGCCATGGTCTTGCCCAGCACCACAGCTTGCGGATCGTAATGGCGGAACGCGTACAGGTTATTGGTTTCCGGTCCTTCAAAACGGACCTTGCTGATATTGGCAAATACGTCGGCCATGGTCGGGCTCCACTTAACAGGTCATTGACGGCCGAATCCTAGGCGGTGTAGTCGCCGCTAAACAATTACGAATTCAGCCAGCCTGGCTAGCGTTTATTGGCAACGTGGTTTCTTCGCGGCGGGGCCAGGCCTAGAATCAGCCTCAGATTTTTGAGCGCCGTTGTTGTAACGCGCGTATTGCGTCGCTTGTCTTCAGGAAGGGTTGTCATGTCCCGCTCGCCGCACCGCATTGCCTTGTTGTTCAATGCCAACAAGATTTACGACCGTGAGGTGATCACCGGCATCGGGGATTACCTCGGCTCAACGCGGGTGGCGTGGGATCTGTTTCTGGAAGAAGACTTCCGCGCTCGCCTCAATGGCATCGAACATTGGGATGGCGACGGCATCATTGCCGATTTCGACGATCCGGCCGTGGCCGAGACCCTGGCCAGGAGCCCGTTGCCGGTCGTGGCCGTGGGCAGCTCGTATCAGGACGAACACGGCTATCCGGACGGCATCCCTTATGTCGCCACCGATAACCTGAAGCTGGTAAAGCTCGCCTACGACCATCTGATCGATGTCGGCCTCACGCGCTTTGCCATGTACAGCCTGCCGGTATCCGACACCAACCGCTGGGCGCAGCAGCGCGAGCTGGCTTTTATGAAGCTGGTTGGCCCCAACGCCATGATCAATCGTGGTCTGGCCACCTCGCCGTTAGCGTGGAACAGCGCCAGCGAACAGCTGGGCCAGTGGTTGCGCAGCCTGCCCAAGCCGGTCGGGATTATTGCGGTCACCGACGCGCGTGCGCGCCACGTTCTGCAGGCCTGCCTGGCCGCGGGCATTGCGGTGCCCGAAGAAGTGGCGATCATCGGCATCGATAACGATCCGCTCACCCGCACGCTTAACCGGATTCCACTGAGCTCGGTGATACAGGGCACCGAGGAAATGGGCCGCACTGCCGCCCACTTGTTGCACCAGATGCTGCACGGCGCTCGCGTGGGCGCTACCCGGATTCTGGTGCCACCGGTCGGTATCAATGTGCTGGCATCCAGCCAGCACCAACCGCTATCCAGCCCTTATGTGATGCGGGCGCGGCACTATATTCGCCAGTACGCCTGCCAGGGCATCAAGACCGAACAGGTGGCCGATTACGTCGGCGTGTCGCGTTCTTCGCTGGAAAGCTATTTCCGTCGCGAACTGGGCTACACCGTGCACCAGGAAATTCTTAACTTCAAACTGGAAAAAGCCCGCGAAATGCTGGTGACCGGTGATACCCCCACTAGCGACATCGCCATCCGCTGCGGATTTACCTCGCTGCAATACATGCATGCCGTGTTCAAACGCGAACTGGGCTGCACGCCGCGCGAATATGCCGAGCGCGAACAAGGCATAACGACCACGAATAATCAGTAATAACTACGGCGTCTGACTAATAACGCAAATCGCGTCGCGCAAATCTGCAATTGCTGCGCTGCGTCGGTTCTGCAATGCTTGCGTCTGGCCACCTGCCCGGGGGGTCACGTCTGCGGAGTTCACCCTTTTACTATGCCCATGCTGCCTATCCAGTCCACCCCTTGGGACAACGGCGCCACGTTGTTTACCTTGCGTAATTCGCACGATATGCGGGTTGTTATTACTGATATCGGCGCTTCCTTAGTGTCGTGGTTTGCGCCCGACCGCAGCGGACGCATGGCCGACGTATTGCTGGGTCACCCCGACGCCGCCGGTTATATCAAAGGCACCGGTTTTTTTGGCAGCATCGCCGGCCGCTGGGCCAACCGCATCAAAGGCGCGCGCTGCAATATCGATGGCCAGGAATTTGAACTGGATGCCAACGAAGGCACCAACCATCTGCATGGCGGCTTTGCCGGTTTTCACAATCAGCTGTGGACGGCACATGTTTCGCCGGATTCGCTACGCCTGAGCCTGATGTCGCCGGATGGTGCGGGCGGCTTTCCCGGCAATCTGCGGGTAGAAGTCGATTACCGCCTCGACGATGAAGGTGTGCTGACCATCGCCTATGCCGCCGCCACCGACGCGCCGACGCCGATCAATCTGACCAACCACGCCTATTTCAATCTGTCCGGCGGCGAAGCGGATATCCGCGACCATATCCTGCGTTTAAACGCGGACGAGTTCCTTGCGATTGATGAGCAATCGATCCCGATCAAGCATCTGCCGGTGGCGGGCAGTGCCTTTGATTTCCGCACACCCGCGCCATTGGGCGCGCGGCTGGCGTGGCCAGAAGAACAACTGGCGGTAGCTAAAGGTTTTGACCATTGCTATGTGGTGCAAGGCCAGCCCGGTTTGCTGCGCGAAGCCGCCAGCGTGTACGACCCGGCGAGCGGACGTGAACTCAAGGTGGCGACCACCGAGCGCGGCCTGCAGTTGTACACCGGCAATTATCTGGAAGGCGTGGTGGGCCGTCGGACCTGGCATAACCAGGATGGCGTTTGTCTGGAGGCGGAAAGCTATCCCAACCAGATCAATAGCGAAGAGGCCGAGGGGGTGATTCTGCGACCGGGCAAAATCTATCGCCAGACCACCACCTACCAGATGACGCTAAGGTAAGCCCAGCGCCCACGCGCCGCCGCTTCAGTGCGGCGCGGCGGGCGTGGTGGCCTGGGGCACGGGCTCAGACCACGGTGCCACCTTGAACAGCAGCAGCATGCCCGGCAACGCCAGCGCCGTGCACAGCAAAAAGAAATTCTGCCAGCCCAGTTGCTCCACCAGCACACCGGTAAATGCATTGAAGATGGTGCGCGGCACTGCGGCCAGGCTGGTGAACAAAGCATATTGCGTGGCGGTATAGCGCGGATGGGTGGTGCGGGCGATATATGCGGTGAAGGCGGCGGTACCGAGGCCCACGCCCAACGCCTCAAACCCGATCACCAGGGCCAGCGCACCCGGATGAGCGCCCTCGCCCGCCAGCCAGGCAAATCCCAGAATCGACATCACTTGCACCACGCCAAATAACCACAGCGCGCGGTTAATGCCGAGCTTGATCATCCAGATGCCGCCCAGCAAGCCGCCAATAATGGCTGGCCACAGCGCCGCATGTTTGGCCACCAGGCCGATCTGGCTTTTGCTGAAACCTAGATCCAGATAGAACGGCGTCGCCAGCGCGGTGGCCATGCTGTCGCCCAGTTTGTACAAAAAGATAAAACCGAGGATGACCAGCGCGCTGCGCCAACCGTGGCGGGTAAAAAACTCGCGGAAAGGTTCGACCACGGCCTCTTCCAGCGTGGCGGGCGGTTTGCTCAGCAAGGGTTCGCGTACCACCAGCGTCAACAGCAAACCCGGCAGCATAAACAGCGCGGTCAGCATAAACACCTGCGCCCACGGCAGATGGTCGGCCAGGATAAGCGACAGCGAGCCCGGCACCAGACTGGCCAGGCGATAGGCGTTAACAAAAACCGAATTGCCCAGGCCGAGCTCGGTTTCAGCGAGGATCTCGCGGCGCCAGGCATCCAGCACGATGTCCTGGCTGGCGCTAAAAAAGGCGATGACGCAGGCGAGGGTGGCGATGGCGCTCAAACCATCCAGTGGATTGAACAGCCCGACACCGGCGATGGTCGCCAGCAGCACCAACTGAGTGATGAACATCCAGCCACGCCGCCGCCCCAGCCGCGGAATGGAAAAACGGTCCATCAGCGGCGACCAGATAAATTTCCAGGTATAGGGAAACTGGATCAGCGCAAAAAAACCGATGGCTTTCAGATCAACATGTTCGGATTTCAGCCAGGCGGGCACCAGGTTGATTAACAGATAAAGCGGCAGTCCCGAGCTGAAACCGCTGAGCAGGCAGACGCCCATGCGGCGGGTGAACAGCAGTTTTTTCCAGTCAGGTGCGGTCATGGGCGGTGTTTGAATTGGCGAGCGGCATCACCTTACCGCAAAGCCGCCGCCCATGCAGCGCAGCGTGATGGCCTACAACTGATCGTGTACCCGGCTGCCGCGAATGCTGGGTTCTTGCGGCATCAAAAACCACAGCACCAGATACAGCACCAGAAAGGGAATGCCGCCGGAGAACAGCGCCAGCACCACATAGACCAGGCGCAGTTTGTCGGGGCTGATGCCCAGATATTCGCCCACTCCACCCACCACCCCCGCGATCCAGCGGTTATCCTGCTCGCGATACAAACGACGGTTATCCATGCTCTTTCTCCAGCCAGACAATAAAAAAACGGGCGCACATTGCTGTGCACCCGTTCTTGCGGTGACCGCATCAGCGCAATGTAGCGCATTTTGCGGTCGACTCAAGCTGGATTATTGATCCAGGCAGTGATCGGTTAACGACCACCCTTCTTCAGGTATTCGTCCATATCGGTTTTGTAGTTATCCGACTTGGTACCGAATACGGCTTGTACGCCCGAACCCACCACCATGACACCGGCAGCGCCCAGACCTTTGAGTTTGGCCTGATCCACCTTGGCCGGATCAGCTACAGCCACGCGCAGACGCGTGATGCAGGCATCCAGACCGGTGATGTTTTCCGGGCCGCCGAAAGCACCAACCAGTTTGTTGGCACGATCAAAACGCGGATCAGAACGGGCCAGCGCAGCGCTGACTTCGTCATTGGCGGGCTCGCCATGTGCCACCGCAGCCGGGGCTGCCACAGCCGCAGCAACCGGCGCCACACCGCCGACAACCGGTGCTGCCACCGGTGCCGGTGCAGCCACCACCGCCGGCACTTCGTCGTCTTCACGACCCGGCGTCTTGAGGTTGAACTTGACGATCACAAAGCGGAACACGGCGTAGTAGATCACGGCATAGATCGGGCCGAGGATCAGCGTGTAGGCCCAGTGTTGCGCGTTCTTGCCCAGCACGTTGAACAGCACAAAGTCGATACCGCCTTGCGAGAAGGTAAAGCCCATGTGCATGTCGAGCGTGTTAGCCACAAATTGCGTGGAAGCCGCCAGCACAGCGTGGATGGCGTACAGCACCGGGGCCACGAACAGGAAGGAGAACTCGATCGGCTCGGTAATACCGGTCAGGAACGAGGTCAGGGCAGCGGAAATCATGATACCGCCGACCATCACGCGTTTTTCCGGCTTGGCGGTGTGCCACATGGCGATGGCAGCAGCCGGCAGACCAAACATCTTGAACAGGAAGGCACCCGACAAAATGCCGGCGGTAGGATCGCCCGCAAAGAAGCGGTTGATATCACCGTGGATCAGTTGGCCGTCATGCGGGAAGGAGCCGATTTCAAAGAAGAACGGCACGTTCCAGATGTGATGCAGGCCAAACGGGATCAGCAGACGTTCGATAAAGCCATAAACCGTTGCGGCCGTACGCGGATCGCTGGCAGCGGCCCAGTGCGAGAACACGTCGATGGCGTGCTGCACCGGCGGCCAGATCACCGACAGAATCACGCCCACGAAAATCGCGGCGATACCGGTGACGATAGGCACAAAGCGCTTGCCGGAGAAGAAGCCCAGGTAGGGCGGCAGCTCGATCCGGTAATAGCGGTTGAACAGTGAAGCGGCCACGGCACCGATGATGATGCCGCCGAATACGCCGGTCTCCATCGATTTCATGCCCAGCACCATGGCTGGGGTAATGCCGAAGACACCGGCCATCACACCCATCGTGGCAATCATCACCACAAAGCCGACGACTGCGGCAATGGCGGCAACGCCGTCATTATTGGCCAGACCCAGCGCCACACCGACCGCAAAAATAATGGGGAGGTTACCGAAAATGGCGCCCCCACCGGCGGCCATAATCTGGTTAACAACCGCGGGGATAAAGCCGAAGTTGGAACTACCAATACCCAGCAACAACCCGGCGACGGGCAGAACCGCCACGGGGAGCATCAACGCCTTGCCGATCTTTTGCAGAACGGCGAACGCTTGTTTAAACATGATCGCTTTTCCTTGCCCATGGGCCAATGTCGGTCCGCTTGTGGCGGCTGCCGCATTAACCCTGTTTTGTTATTTCAAAAACACGGTGTGTTTTCCAGGCCGGATTGTGCTCTTCATGGCACGCAGTGCTGAATACGTTGTCCGCTTTATAAACGGCCCTTCGTTGACGTAACAATTCACGTAAGCCGCGCGCCGCAATTACAAGCGCGACGCGCGGGGTTACGCCAAGGCGTTTACTCGGCCAGTCTGGTCAGCCGGGCGCGAACTTCCGCCACCGTACCCATTTGCAGCACTTCGCTTGCAAGCTTGACGCAGTCGGCCTTGTTCAGCTTGCGCACCATGGCCTTGATGGCCGGAATGGCAGGTACGCTGACCGACAGTTCGTCCACGCCGATACCAAGCAATACCGGTACCGCCAGCGGATCGGACGCGATACCGCCGCAGACGCCTACCCACTTGCCGTGAGCATGTGCGCCTTTGACGGTCATGGCGATCAGGCGCAATACACCGGGGTGCAATGCATCAGCCTGACGTGCCAGTTTGGGGTGACCACGGTCCATCGCCAGCGTGTACTGGGTCAGATCGTTGGTGCCGATCGAGAAGAAGTCGACTTCACGCGCAAAGATTTCCGACATCACGGCGGTCGAAGGCACTTCGACCATAATGCCCACCTTGACGTCCGCGCTTACGCCCAGCGCCGCTTTTTCTTCGGCGACCATCTGTTTGGCTTCGCGCACTTCGTCCAGCGAGGCAATCATCGGGAACATGATGTGCAGCTTGCTGTAGGGCGCGGCACGCAGGATGGCGCGGATTTGGGTACGGAACATCTCAGGCGCGGCCAGGCACAGACGAATGCCGCGCACGCCCAGGAACGGGTTCTCTTCCGCCGGCATGGGCAGATAAGGCAGTGGCTTGTCGCCGCCAACGTCCAGCGTCCGCACCACCAGCGTGCGTTCGGTGCCGAGCGCCTTGGCAATATCGCTATAGATGGCAGTCTGTTCGGCTTCGTCTGGTGCGTCGGTGCGTTCCAGATAAAGGAACTCAGAGCGCAGCAGACCCACGCCTTCGCCACCCAGCTTGACCGATTCTTGCGCATCGTTCAGACCGCCGATATTGGCGACTACTTCGATATGCACACCATCGGTGGTTACGGCCGGCAGATCGGCGGCCGCCAGTTCTTCGGCGCGGCGTGTGGCCATGGTGGCCTGACGGTCGCGGATGCCTTGCACTTCAGCATCCGACGGATTCTTGCGCAGCGAACCGCGCGTGCCATCGAGGATGACGGTAGTGCCATCAACGAGTTGCAGTGCGGCTTCTTCGATACCGCAAATGGCCGGAATATTGAGCGAACGCGCCAGAATCGCCACGTGGCTGGTCGCGCCACCACCGGTGGTGCAGAAACCCAGCACGCGGTTGCGATCAAGGCTGGCGGTATCAGACGGGGTCAGATCTTCGGCGATCAGGATCGCGTTTTCCGGCACCTGCAACGCGGCCTCTTTAACCCCGGTCAGCAGACGCAGCACGCGGCGGCCCACATCGCGGATGTCATTGGCGCGGCCGGCCAACACTTCATTCTTCAGACGCGCCAGCTTCTCGGCATAGGTGGTGAAAGCCGCGCGCCAGGCAAACGGTGCGCTCTTGCCACCGGAGATGCCGGAAATCGCCAGATCCAGCAGTTCTGGATCAGCCAGCAATTCTTGATGTGCAGCAAAAATCTCGGCCTTGTTGGCGTCGCTGATTTCGCTCTTGAGCGTTTCAAGCTGGGTGCGGGCTTCCTTGAGCGCTTCGTCGAGGCGACGACGTTCAAGTTGCGCGTCATCACCGGCTTCACGTACTTCGATCACTTCCTGGTGTACCTGGAAAATCTGGCCCACGGCCAGACCCGGCGAGGCCGACACGCCCAGCAGCGTGTCTGGATCGGTCGATTGTGGCTTGGGCGCCGGGCGCGGCGTGGCCACGGCTTGCGCAGCGGCCGCCGGCGCGGGCGCACCGCATTCTTCGCCACAGCCGGAGCGGATCAGTTCAGTCAACGCCTTGATCGCCTGTGCGGCATCAGGGCCGGTGGCTTTGACACGGATTTCGTCGCCATGCTGGACTTCGAGACCCATGATGCCCACCACCGACTTGGCATTGGATTCTTCGCCATTGCGCACCAGTTTGACGTCGGCGGTAAAGGTCTTGGCCATATTGGCCAGCACCGCAGCCGGGCGTGCATGCAGGCCGGTCGGGTTGGGGATGAGGATAAGGTCGGACAAGGCGCTGTCCGGCGCTGCGGTCGCGTTCGCTTGCGCAGCGGTGGCGACCAGCTTGACCGTCAAGGCCACGGTCTTGCCGGCGTGGGCAAAACCGCGGGCCGGGGCCATCGATTCAACCAGTTCACCATTGGCAATCACCATTTCGGTCAGCGTGCTTTTGCCACGCGCGGAAATGATCTGATCATCGAAATCAACCAGCGCCTGGCCAGCCGTCACTTTCTGGCCTTCAGCGACCAGCATGCGGAACCCTTCGCCCTTGAGCATCACGGTATCGAGGCCGATATGCAGCAGTACTTGCAGACCCTGTTCAGTGGTTAGCGTCAGCGCGTGACTGGTGCTGGTGACCTGAGTGATGGTGCCGGCAGCGGGGGCCAGCAGGGTATTGGACGTGGGGTCGATGGACACGCCATCGCCAACCATCTTCTGGGCGAAAACCGGATCGGGCACGGTTTCGAGCGGGACAAAGAGACCGGACAGCGGAGCCAGCAGCTCCACGCTTTGATTCGATGTTGTCATGGCAACCTCAAGGCTTTTTTAGACTTGCGATCACCGGGTTGGAGGAAAGGGGCCTTGATGGCAAAGGCCGGATGTCCGCCAATCCTGGGATCGGCACTGCTTGCTAGTTTAGTGGGTCACTGCCGGGTCAGCAGTGGAATTTTCCCATTGTCATACTGCGGGTTTACTTCTGATGGGGGCGATCTTCCGGTGTAATTGGCGACAATTGCGCCGGTGATAAACGAGAATTGTAATGGCCTGTTTCAGTAAAAATCTTGTCCAGGCGCAAATCCCATGGGTCCAGCGGTAGCGCATCAACCCGCTGGCAGTCAAAGGCCACCCCGATCAGCTGCGGTTTTTTCCAGTGCCGGCGCGCGCGCCGGAACGCAAACGTGGTGTCGTAGTAGCCGCCGCCCTGGCCCATGCGCCCAAGCACTGCATCAAAGCCAAGCAAGGGCAAAAACACAAGGTCTAGATCGCGCGGGGCGCAGTAGTGGGTATGCACCGGGACGGGGATGCCATAGGCGCCTTGATGCCAGCGCGAAGCTTCATCAAAGCGCACAAACTCCAGATGGCGGCCTTTGCCCGGGCGCGGCGTCTCGGGCAAAAACACCCGGCACCCGGCTTTGAGGGCGGCCAGGATCAAGGGCCACGTCGACAGCTCACTGCCCATGGGTACATAAATGGCGATATTGCGGCCGCGGCGCAGCAGACCGGCGGATCGGATCTGGCGCATGACCGCCAGGCTGGCCGTGCGGCGCGTGGCATCGTCAATCGCAACGCGGCGCTGCCGCAGCGTGCGACGCAGCGCGGCTTTATCGGTAAGGGCCTGGGGGTCGGGCATGGGTAGTACGAGGGGAGATAGGGGGCTTCCCGCGAGTGCCGTCCGGTTCACATCCTGAACCCAGAAGGTTCAAGGGGCCAAGGGCCGGGCGCCATCAGGTGCATTCGACTAAGGAACGCGCACAACAGGTGCCAACGTGGCTTATGGCCGGGTAAGTGCTTGGTTCAAGGAATTTCGAACCGTAACGAACACCGCAGGAAAGCAAGCTTGGCCAGTGGCTACCGGGTCAGAACAATTCCGTCTGTTCTTGTAACGCGGCATCCAGCTTGGCGTTGAGGTGGCCGATTCTACGCTGATATCCGCCAATGTCAAAACCGCCTGCCTTAACGTGCAGGTATTCATGCGCAATATTGAGCGCGGCCATGATGGCGATCTTCTCGATGCCGATCACTTTGCCGGTATCGCGGATCTCATGCATTTTGCCGTTGAGCAGATCTACCGCCTGCAGCAAGGTCTCTTCTTCGTCGTCAGGGCAGGCCACACGGAATTCACGGCCCATGATCGAAACATCCAACTGCTTGATCGTGCTCATGCTTCATCCTCCGGCAAGGTGGCCAGCAGGCTGGCGACGCGCAATTTGGCGCCGTCCACCTTGTCCAGCAACACCTGGTTTTGCTGGCGCAAGGCCAGTACGTCTTGCCGCAACTGGCGATTTTCGCCGCGCAGCGAACCGCACAGCTGGGTCAGTTGCTGGATTTTCTCTTCGAGATTGGCGAGTTCTGCGTCCATGGCGACCGTAGCGTCGAATTAGTGGCTGGATTCTATGCCATTTTGGCCGCGCTGGCGGCGTGTACGTGGCAAAGCCATGCCAAATGCATGGCTTTGCCCACACTTCAGCGCAGTCGATCGATAGCCAGACAGAGTTTTTCCATGCCATCAATCAAGCGCGGGCCGGGGCGCACGAATTCGTCCGCCGCAATCGACAGCCTTTGTTTGCGCGCGATCGCCGGGAGCGCGGGCCATGCCTGCCATTGCTGCAAGGTATCAAGCGAGCCGGTGGTGATCAGCAATTCGGGCGCAAAGCCCAGCACCACTTCGGTACTGGCCAGCGGGGCTTCCACCTGGGCGGCGTCATACGGGCCAACTGCGCCACATGCGTTCAAAGCCTGGCCGAGAAAACTTTTGCGCGACAGGCTCATCAACGGCTTCTCGTTGACTTGCAGAAACACGCGCACCGGCCGGGCATGGGCGTAGCGCGCCCGCAGCGCCTGATCGCGCCCTACGATAGCCGCGGCCATCGTGCTGGCGGCCTCATCGGTGCCCAGCAAATGGCCAAGCCGGCGCAGATCACCCGCCACATCGAGCGGCGTTTGCGGCTTACTGACAAAAACCGGTATGCCGTGGCGCAACAGCAGCGTCAGCGGCTGACTGATCGCGCTGCTCTCCCACACCACCACCAGATCCGGCCGCAACGCCAGGATGCGTTCCACGTTGATACTGCTGAAATCAGCCACCTTGGGCAGCGCACTGACACTGGCCGGGTAGTTACTGGCGCTGTCGACGCCGACCACACGCTGCGGCGCCAGCGCTGCCACCAGCTCGGTGGCATGCGGCGATAAGGTGACCACGCGCTGGGCGGGTGCCAGCACGGCAACACTGCGCCCGGCGTCGTCGTTAACGCTGAGCACCGCCCAGGTCGGCGCGCTACATAACAGCGCGCTGGCCAGCCATATGCGCCTCATTCGGCGGTGGGTTCCACGTCGTCTGCGGCCGGGCCCATGCCACCGGTGTAATCGGTCTGGCGGATGGGTTCAGGCGGCGCAACAAAGTCTTCCGGCGTTTCCAGCGTAATCCGGCCCAGCGCCCCCGAGCGGAATTCAGTCAGGATGATCTCGGAGGTCTTCTGCTCATCGATCACGCCGCCAGGCAGGATCGCGCCACGCTTGCGACCGATCCGGGCAAACACATCCTCAAACGTGCCCTCCAGATCAGGCAATTTGAAACGCGCTTTCAGTTGTTCGGGATAGCGCTGCATAAAGGTCTGCACGCCAAACCACGCTACTTCGGTCTCATGAAACGCATTGCGCCCCACCGAACCGGCCAGCGCCAGACGCAGGCCGGATTCTTCGCGTTCGATACGCGGCCATAACAAACCGGGCGTGTCGTACAGAATCATGCCGTCGGGCAATTCCACCCGCTGCTGGCGTTTGGTCACGCCGGGCGTATCAGCCACCTGGGCAATCTTGCGGTTCATCAACACATTCATCAGCGTCGATTTACCCACGTTAGGAATGCCCACGATCAGCGCGCGCATGGGCTTTTCAAAGCCGGTGCGATGCGGTGCCAGCTGGCGGCACAACTGGCTGATCTTCTTTGCACCCAGTTGTTTGTTGTCTTCGCCCAGCAACAGGCAGGCGGTGCCCGGTTGCTGCTTGAACCATTCCAGCCAGACCTTGTTCATCGCTGGATCAGCCAGGTCAGCCTTGTTAAGGATCTTGAGCGCAGGGCGTTGCCGATGCAGCCGCAAGGTTTCCAGCATCGGGTTGCTGCTGGATAGCGGCAAACGTGCGTCGACGATCTCGATCACCACATCGACCTTGGCGACGGTCTCTTCCACCGCCTTCCGTGCCGAATTCATGTGGCCGGGGAACCACTGGATGGCCATGACTGCTCCTGTTGCTCACTGCAAAAAGCGGCAGAGTATACCGTTATTCACAAAGGCATAATGAAATCAATGACATGGATTGTGGACAAGTCGCCAGGCCCTGGGGGCAACGTCACTTGTGGACAACTCGGCCTGGATCATACCCAATTCATCCACAAGACTAGTGCATAACCAGGCACCCAAACATACACGGCCAAGATTTTGAAAATAAAAGAGAAAACAGCTTATCCACAGATTTTGTGGATGCTTGTTATCTATTCTTGTACTTTCTTATCCAATATCATTGATTAAGTGAATTTCCTCAGATTCTGCCCTAGCGGATGGCTGCACACATGAAACAACGTCTTTTCTGGATACTTCCTTTACTGGTTTTACTCTCCGTCACTGCATGGTTACTGTTTGCTAACCCTAGCAAACCTGCACCTGACGTTGCTTTCACCACATTGAAAGGTCAAAGTTCTTCAGTTGCAGCACTCAAAGGCAAAGTGGTGATGGTCAACTTCTGGGCCACCACTTGTCCCGGTTGCGTACAGGAAATGAATAATCTGGGATCGCTGCAAAACCGGTTCGGCAATAAAGGCTATGTGACCCTTTCTGTGGCCATGCAATATGACCCGCCTGAATACCTGGCTAATTTCATGAAAACCCAGCCTATGCCATTTCTGGTTACTCATGATTTGAGTGGCGATGTTTCCAAGGCATTTGGCGATGTGCAATTAACACCCACCAGTTTTTTGATTGATAAGGAAGGGCGTATTGTTAAACAGTACGTGGGATCAATCGATGAGAAGGCCGTTGCGGCGGAAATTGCCAAACTGATTTGAGCGTATCAAAGCAGCTTATTGATTTAATTGGTCTATTTTGGAAACCGGTGGCGTAAAATCAAATTGTAGATCCAGCCAGGTCGCGGCATCCTTGCCATTCAGGCGGCCTGGAATAAAGCGGGTATTTTTAAAAGCAGTAATCAGGGCGTCGGCCCGGGCTTTATCTTCTGGATCTGCTTGCGTAATTGTCACGCGATATACTTCGCCGTTCGGCAAAACATAGATTCTTAATAAAACCGGTAATCCCGTGCCCGGCGTTTTTAATACGCTTTTAAAATCGGGATTACTGCCGGGCAATGGTTTTATATCTAATGAACCCGCATCAATAAATGGCGATTGCAATTGCCGCGCGGTGGGGTCGACTTGGGCGATGGCGCTGGCGGCCACCGCAGCGGGGGGCGTTGTGACGCTGGGTGCGACCGCCATAAGGGCTTGCGGCGCCTTGACGGCGTCGCTGTGCTGCGCTGCGACCGGACCCCCGCGCCGCGTTTGCAGATGCACCTGCAGGCGTTTATGCGGCGCAGGCGCGGTCCGTCCCTGATTGATATTGACCGGATGCCAGAACGGCACGGCAATCAGATGCAGCAGTAGGGCCAAAAAAAAGGCAGATATCAATCTGCCTTTTTTATTTATCACTTTGGGCATAGCGCCTTATTGTATCGGCACTTCACGCCAGTTCAATTGCAGCGTGGTGGTGCTGTTACCCGGCTTGGTGGCCGTGCTGGTGAGCTGGCCCGAATCATTTGAGGTGATGATGGAAATGGTGCCATCGGCATTCATGACAAACCGCACATCGGTGATGGTACCGGTACCTGAAATCGAAGATACCAGGTTGCCATTCGAATCGGTCAGCACCGTTTTGCCGCTGGTGATATCCAGCGCATACGTCTGGTTGGTGCCGGACGGATTGCAGACATCACCATTGGGCAAGTTGGCGCCAAAACCCAGAATGCCGTAGTTAGCCGCCACACCCACGTTCAATTGCCATGCCGCATTGCTGACTGCCGGCATGTCCAGGTAATAGCCGATAGTGGAAGTCGGAGTGCTTCCGATGCCGGTCAACAGATTGCTGTCCGCGTTAAGCTGGCTGCGCGTAATCGGAAAACTATAGCCAGAGGGCAAGGTGGACGTGGTGTAGAACGCCGCGTTGGTGCCGTCCGCCATCACATAGAAGGCGTTCAGGGTGGTAGAGGTGATGTCCGTGGTATCCAGCAATTTGCCGGTACCGACCAGTACAAAACGTCGCAGCGTATTGGGGACCGAAGTAATGTAGGGCGCCGTGGTAATCGGCAAACGGGTACCCGCGGCATTGGTCAAGGTGGCGAAATGCAGGGCGGTATACGCAGCGGTGGCACTGGTTAGATCGATGCGCCAGACGTTGCCGTTCAGATCGCCGACATACACCGAATCGGCGGTGTAATCGTGCTGGTTAGGCGTATATGCACTGATCGGGCCCAGGCCAGCCGAAACGCCCGGGCGGGCACTATCGACGATGGACACTTTTTCCAGCAAGGCGCCGGTCTTGGCATTCAAAAAGTAAACGTAGCCAGCCGTGCTGTTAGTGGTATCGGTGGTGGAATAGCCCGAGCTGAATGCAACCACCCAACCCCATTTTGCCGTTTTGAATACCTGGGCCTGGCCGTAGCTGTAACCCATATTGCTGTCGGTAAACTCCCACAGCATATTGTTTTTGGCCGCCGCTTCGGTGCCGAATGAAGTCGGATCGCTGATATCCACCGCAAAGTAGCCTTTGCCGCCTTTGCCCATACCGCCCACGGCAATGGTCGCCCAATCTACCGTGCCGGTGGTACCACCCACTTTGCCAAGGTCCACATCGCCTACGGCAATGCGGCCGTCCACATAGTAGTGATGCACAAACGAGGTGGCTTTGCCGTAAGCGGCCAGGCCGTCGGTGGTGGGGGTGCTGTTGGGGCCTTGATAAACAAAGCTGGGTACATAGGCAAAGATTTCGGTGCCCGAGGCCGAAGCGGTGTCGACCGTTCCGTTAAAGGCGTGGAACATGCCGTCGTTGGCGCCGACCATTACCATGGTCAGCCGGCTGGCGTTGTCGGACACGTAGGTCGAATAACCGGGGTTGAAGTCATCGGTATAAGTACGTGACGGCGGGGCGCTCGGTACTGCTTTCGAGTTGACGATATCGCCCAACACGCTGTCGCGTTGGCGATAGGTGCTGGTGCCGCCGGTCACCGAGTTGCCGACTTCGTTGGTGCGATCGCCACGCAGGTAATTCAGATAATTGGTTTTGGTGGTGGTGGTCGAGCTGCCGCCCGTAATGGTCGGAGTAATGTCGAGCGCGGCCAGATCGGTGCTGCTCAGGCCGCTACCACTGGTACTGGTGGCAACGCGGAATGGTACAAAGGCGCCGCCACTACGCGTAACGATTACGCGTCCGCTGTTGTAACCGGTGCCGGCCGCTTGCGTGGTCAACTTGTTTTTAGCATCCCATACCGCTGCCGGGGTGTTGGCAGCCGTATAAGTCACGGTCGGATCCAGCTTGGTGGCGGCCAGGCTGCCACTCCAGCGGCTGGCGTTGTAACCGACGGCGTAGGTTTCCGCCGATTTGTTCAGGTTGGGATTAACCAGCCCCAGGTTACCGGTGCTCTGCACCACCTTACTGGTGATATCGCTGAATGCGCTGGACAAGCCGGACTGCATCTTGTCCGCCTGGCCGGCCAGGAAGTAGTTATCCGGCAGATAGCGTGTGCTGCTGGCCGGGTCAACGTTGTTCTTGGAGTGCCAGTCCGACGCCGCGATCTGGGCCGCGGTGCCAGTGTCATAGCTGTAGCCGGACGGCAGGGGGAAACCGCCGTACTTGGCCGCCAGCCAGTACTGGTTGCGATAGGTGTAAACCTGGTTTTCCTGCACATCCAGCCAATAGGTTGCAACGGTCTGGATATTGTCTTTGGCGCAAGCGGTGCCTGAGCTACCCGTGTTGCAGAATTCGCCCGGACGCATGTCCTTGACGTGCGAGGCATAGGCCAGGCCAGCAATAAAGTAGGTATCACCACGGCTGGAGGCCACATAGGCTGTGCCAAGCGAAGTGCTGTTGCCTTCCAGTACGCCCACCTTGTTGGTGGCGTCTCTGACATCGACGGTGGTATCCGCGGTGACGGCTGCAGGCTTGGTCGGTTCCACAACACCGATGGTGCTACCGGGCAAATCGGCGTCATACCAGGTGTTGATGTCGCCGATGCCGATAATGAAGTTCTTCTGACACTGGTACTGGATGGGATCATTCCACGAGGTGATGACCGGGAATTTGTCCTTCATGGCGGTAGTCAGGCTATTGGAATACTCGGTGACATTGCCCAGGTTTTTGAAATAACGGATCGCGGAGTAATACAACTCGCTCACGTTATCGTAGGTTTTATAGGTGTGCGACAAGGAACCGAACTTGTTCAGGTAATTGGCCGCGCCGCTGTCGGTTACGCTGCTGTTGGTGGCGTCCGAGGTATCCGGGTTGGTCACGAATACGCCGGTGGTGGCATCCCATTCCTTGGCCGGATTGTCGGTGGTGCCATCTGCCAGATAAGGACCCACAAACTTCATCTGTGCGCGCAACACGCCGCCATCGCGGCCGGAGCTGTTGTCGTTCAGATAGCTCATTACCCCGAAGCGCAGCTTGGTGGCGTATTTCTGCATCAGGCCTTCGGGCTTGTAGTTGCTGCCGTATTGGGTGCAGTTGTCTTCCACCGAGACCGTGCTATCGCATACCAACACCTTGCCCGATAAGGCATAGGTATGGCTTTGATCGACCGAGTTAGCCGGGTTGTACATGACGATATTGCTGGCCATGGTGTTGTTGCTTGACGACACATACAGCAGCACGCCCAGCGATTGGGTACGGCTGTTGATCTGGCCCCAGCTAAACGGAGTATTGGTGCTGACGTTGGTGCTCAGGGCACGATCGGGCATGCCCGAGTGTTCGGAATACGCTTTCGACAATACCGTACGCGCGGTCTCGTCGATGATGCGATAGCCGCCAGTCAAGGATTGGCGGAACGGGTCGATGGTGTGCATCACCGCCCAGTTCAGATAACGGCCAGACCAGCGCAGGCTGCCGCTGCAACGGTAATTGCTGTCTGCCAACGAGATCGGATAAAAGTAGCTGTTATTGGTATGGCTGTTAACCGTGTCGCTGCCCAGGGTAGACAGTGTGGCGTCCGGATCCACCTTGTAGGCGTAGCATTTTTTCTTGTCGAAATAGCCAACCAGACCAGGCACTGAGGTGTCGTCAAAGCTGCTGGCGGTATAAGCCGCGCTGTTTGGGGTGGGGTATTCCACCGACAAGGTCAGCATGACGTTGCCAGGCACGGTCGACGTCGAGAAGATGGGCTGATCGGCCAGCTTGATGGCCCAGGCCGGTGCCAGCACGGTGCTGGACAACACAACGGCAGCCAATGCTTTTTGAGCCAGGTGGCGCAACGTGGTGGCCACGCCAGAATGGTGATGGTTCATATGAGTCCCCTTTACTTGGCCACCGTCGTTTGCACGAAGGTCTGGGTGCTACGCGGTCCGTCTACGCGGACGCTGATTCGATAGATCGCTTGTGCGGCCGAGCCCACTTCGCCTTCGCCCACATTACCGACCTGGGCGCCTGGCGAAGCCGCCGAGTTCTGCAACAAGGTGCATTTGGTCGAGTCGATGGCCAGGCCCGCATTGGACGAGTCGCACATGCGGTCGATGATGTAATACACCATCACACTGCCGTCACCATGCACGTCGATCGCCTTGCTGGCGGTGGCGGTGTAGGTTGACGCGGCGTTGCGTAATTCATCTGGAACGCCGTATTTGCTGGTCGCCAGCCGCACCGACGAGTAATTATTTGTGGCAGAGGTGGTCATCAGCGTGGATGCGCTGGCGTTGGCTATCCAGGTGCGCGCTGCCACGATGCCTTGCTCGGCTGCATTGGTCTGGTCGCGTTTGAACGCCATATTGCCGGAGGTGGTCAGCGCATTTTGCGATGAGCGCATCAGCGCTACCGTGGTCAACAGCAGCAGCACCAGCGCAACCAGCGTAACCACAAGAACAATGCCTTGTTGCTGGGCAGGGGCGGCGATAGCGGAAGGTCGTTTCTGCATGATCAGCTCCCGCTTCCGAAGTTAGGCAGGTTGGCGCCGATCAGACCATTGCGGACCGGGATGGTGGTTTCAAATACCCGGAAGCGGTAATTCTGTTCATCCGTGGTCAATGCGCGGGTAAACGTCGGGGTGGGCGAACCCTTGGGTGTCAGGTCGCTGAACATGGTGACACTGCCGGAGCTGACGGTGGCGGAAACGCCGACGCCTTTGGCGTTATCGATGGTTTTCTCAGGCAAAGAGGTACGGATCAGCAGACCGATACGGACCGCTTTGACCTTGAGCAAATCAGTGCTGCTGCCATTCATCATGGTGGCCGCCGCATACGTACCGGTCGGAGCCACCCAGGTGATGCCGCCGGAGCCATCATCCAGCCCGTATGCAGCATGCATTTCAACCACGCCATCCGCCAATGCCAGTGGCGGCTCTTGCGTGGTGCGATTGCCGGCGGCCAGATTGGTCTGCAGCAGGTCATAGGCGACCAGTGAATTTGCGCCGGAGGTATTGTCTACCCCCAGCAAGGTAAACCGTGGCGGATTAGAGCGGCCAACGTTGCCCAGGCCGATTACCATGCCGGGAATCGGTGTATTGGCCACCGTGATGTTGGCGCCTGCGGCGGTGTAATAACCGCGGCTGCTGGAATCATTACCCAGCGGCAGGTTTTGCGAGGCACCCGAGGCCAGCGTGGTGGCCACTTGCGACATCAAACACGTGGTGAACGAGCTCGACGGGTTGGTGATCAGCAAGACATCGCCAGGGTTGTAGCTGGCCGTGTTGTCGACCACAAGATTGGTCGCGGTGGGGCTGGTCGAAATCACCGACTGAAACTCGCCCATGCCGTTGTTACCGGACATGATCATCAGTTGGTCAGAGCTTGTGCCGCGATAAATCAGCACCGGTGCCAGCCGGAAAGTACTGATGGCCGTTGCCATGGTGGAAAACACCGAGGGGATGGCGTAGGTGGACGTGGGCGGCAGCAACTGGTTGCCGTTGACCGAGACGTTTAACTTGCAGCCATACAGGGCCGAGCGGTTACCGGAAAAACCGGCGCCAGCACTGCGGATGTATTGATCAAGCTGGTACATGGCATAGGTGCCTGCCTGATCCATATCGCTGACCGACATGATGGTGCGCTTGCGCCCCTCATTGATCTTGATCACGTTGTAGATCACCAGCGACATGATCAGGCCAATCACGAGCGTGACCATTAATTCGATCAAGCTGAAACCGCGCTGCGCTGTTTTTCTTGTTGTATGCATGGGGGTCATTGGGGCAGCTGTACTTCTGTGGAATAAGTGCTGACCGAGGACGCGCTCGGCGCCTGCCAGGTGATGGTGATGGTGGCAAAACTGGACGAGCTGACGGTGGCAACCGAACCCAGCCCCGAGGGCAGTGGTCCCAGACCGGTGGCCAGTATGCTGGCCGAGCTGCTGGAGGAGGTTCCAGCTATGCCTGCCTTCCATGCGGTGAGATAGGCAGAGCTGACGCCCACGCTACCGATGGCCCACATCTGCGATGCCAGTTCATTGGCCCACAGCGCGGCGTGGTTACGATCTTCCGACACCGCCACGTTGCGCGCCGCCGCTGAAGTGGCAGCGATCAGGCCGGTAATGCCGAGCGAAAAAATCAGAATGGCGATCAACACTTCGAGCAGTAATGCGCCCGCTTGTTGGCCCTGAATCTGGGGGTGGCCCTTCATGATCAGCATCCGTCCGGGTTGGTGGTCGACAGGGTCTTGTTCGGGTCGCACATGCGCACTTTGCCGCCGTTGTTGACGGTGACGCACAAATGCCGGATGTCCTGGTTGGTGCTGCCATCGGCATTGCCCAACTCATAAACGGTTCCGTTGCTGGGCGCCGTGCATTTGTTCAGTCCGCTGGTGTTATCGGTGGTGATGACCATGCGGCCCACCGGCGAAAACGAAAGGGTAGTGGGGCCACTCACGGTAACGCGATCGTTGCCGAAGTTGCCGCTCTTGACCACGGCGGCAGAATCACTCGACATCACCGGGATGGTGAGGGCGTACCAGTAGCGCGCATTGCTGTTACTGGCCGCCGGGGTGGCACTGGCGGTCACTGGCGTCTGCGCCAGCGAAAACTGCACCGTGCGGTTGAGCTGCAGCGCGCTGCTGCGGGCGCCATTCAAACCGTTCTGCAGCTCTTCTGCCGCAGAACGCATGCGGGTATTGGTAATCCACGTGCCGAATGCGGGAATGGCGATGACCAGCATGATGGCAAATACCGACATCGCCACCATCAACTCGATCAGCGAAAAACCCGCCTGACGCGGCCGCGGCATCAACATGACGTGGCGCCCTTGGTCACGGACCAGCAACCGCTGAATTGCGCCGGGCTACCCCACGCGGTGCCGAATTTGGTGGTGCGGACATCGGCCTGGGTGACGGTGTAGATAAAGCCGGCCAACTGCGCTTTGGTGGACGAAACAGTCAGCGTATAAGCGCTGGCCGTCGGGGTGCCGCTGCAGCTGACGGTAAAATCGCCATAAGTATTAGTGCGGTTGCATGGCGACAGCAGCGCGGTAGACCCGGTGCCGACGTTGGCATAGGTGCGGTTGTCCTGATAGTACTGTTCCATCTGGGCTTGCACGGCGCCGATGCCATTGATGGCATTGGCCAGCTTGCCTTTGATGACGTAGTCGCTGTATTTGGGAATCGCGATCGCGGCGAGTATGGCAACAATGGCTACCGTGATCATCACCTCGATCAACGTAAAGCCACCTTGCGGGCGGACGGAGCGGTCGTGCTTGGGCATGGCGTATCACCTGGATGCAGTGCAATTATCAAGTCATGCGCGACGGTGGTTCCGGCTTGCTACAAGCAGCGGTGTTCGTCAGGCGCAATGCCCTGGCATCCGGGAATGGCGATCCTGACCGGGGTCCGACCGGTTCTACGCGTACGCATCGTATTACAGCCCGGCTTACAACGGCATGCGGCCAGGATGAGTGCGCGGAATTTGTGCGCAAGCGGTGGCTGGATGCCGTCCGGGCGATGAATCAGGCTTCATCGCACGCGAAGCGGGGAGTGTCGCTATTTGAGAGTATTAGAGATTGCTGCTCAACGAATGACAAGGGCATGGGACGAAAGGCGTCAGAAAAGAGACAACCGGCCAGCGCTACGGCGTTGGGCCGTGGCGCTGGCTTTCAGTGCTGCAGCGTTTGCCGCTAAGCGCTTGTTAAAACTGACGAAATGCGCGTGCTGCGATGGCAATGGTGTCTTCGATATCCGCATCGGTGTGCGCAGCTGAAACAAAGCCCGCTTCGTACGCCGACGGCGCCAGATAAACGCCGTGTTCCAGCATGGTGTGGAAGAAGGCGTTAAAGCGCACCCGATCGCCCGCCATGACTTCGGCAAACGAATTGGGCGTGCTGGCGCTGAAATACACGCCAAACATGCCGCCGACGTTTTGCGCGCTGAAAGGCACATTGGCTGCTGCCGCCCCCTGGTTAAGGCCATCGACCAGCTTACGGGTTCGGGCGGTCAGCGCAGTAAAGAAGCCGGGTTGGCAAATCAGTTTGAGCGTGGCCAGGCCAGCCGCGACGGCCACCGGATTGCCCGACAAAGTGCCTGCTTGATACACCGGCCCCAGCGGCGCCAGCTTGGCCATGATGTCGGCGCGGCCGCCAAATGCCGCCAACGGCATGCCACCGCCAACTACTTTGCCCAGCGTGACCAGATCCGGCTTCACCCGATGCAAGCCCTGGGCGCAGGTCAGATCGACGCGGAAGCCGGTCATGACTTCGTCGTAGATCAGCACAGCGTCATTAGCTTGTGTCAGTTCACGCATCGCAGTGACAAAGGCGGGCGTGGCCGGAACCAGGTTCATATTGCCCGCCACCGGTTCAACGATGATGGCGGCAATCTTGCCCACGTTTTCGGCAAAGCAGGCTTCCAACGCGGCGACATCGTTATAAGGCAATACGATGGTATCGGCCGCTACCGCTGCGGGCACGCCCGCGGAGGACGGATTGCCGAAAGTCAGCAAGCCCGAGCCGGCTTTAACCAGCAAGCTATCTGCGTGGCCGTGGTAGCAGCCTTCAAATTTGATCAGCTTGTCGCGACCGGTAAAACCGCGCGCCAGGCGAATGGCACTCATGGTGGCTTCAGTGCCGCTGGACACCAGGCGCACTTGGTCGAGTGCAGGCAGCAATTGGCACAGTAGATCAGCAAGTTCGACTTCGGCGGCGGTCGGTGCGCCAAAGCTCAGGCCGTTACGCGCTGCTTTTTCGACCGCGGCGATCACTTCGGGATGCGTATGGCCAAGGATCAGCGGGCCCCACGATCCCACGTAATCGATATAGCGTTTGTCGTCAGCGTCCCAGATATATGCGCCATGGCCACGCTGGATAAACGGCGGGGTACCGCCCACCGAACCAAAAGCGCGCACCGGCGAATTAACGCCACCGGGAATATGTTTAAAAGCGGCGTCGAATAAATCGTTATTACGGGACATAAATCAGCTCCGGGGCCAACGGCAGTAGGGCAGGGTGGACAACGCACTATTGTAATAACGCGGATCGCCCGACACTTCTGCACCCAGCCAGTCGGGTTTGGCAAAAGGGGTATCTACTGCGGGTAATTCAATTTCAGCAACGATAAGGCCAGCGTTATCGCCATGGAATTCATCAATTTCCCAAACAAAGCCATCGCGATGGACTTCGTGCCGGGTTTTATCCAGCACGTTGGGGCACAGCTTGAGCAGATCCCGGGCGTCTTCCAGCGGGATGGCATATTCAAATTCCGCCCGCGCGATGCCTTCGTTTTTACCTTTGATGGTAATAAAGGCCGCATCGCCCTTGATGCGGGCGCGCACGGTGCGAGCCGGGTCTGCATTCAGGTAGCCCTGCGCGATCTGTTGGCTGCGGCTGACCTCCTGGCGCCAGTCGTCTGCCTGCAGCAGAAATTTGCGTTCGATTTCCTGACCCATCGCGGCGCTCCTTAAAACGGTTTAACGATGACAAGGATGACGATACCGGCCAACAGCAGCACCGGAATCTCGTTAAACCAGCGATACCAGGTATGGCTGCGGGTGTTGCGGCCAGCCACAAAGTTTTTATGCAAACGCATGCACACGTGGTGATAGCCAACCAGAAATGCCACCAGCAGCAGTTTGGCGTGGATCCAGTGCCAGCCCGGGCCCGAGGCAAAGCTGTAGAACCACCACGTCCAGACCCCGAACAGCACCGCCAGGATGGACAAAGGCGACATAAAGCGCAGCAACTTGCCGGACATTTGCAGCAGACGCTGATAGGCCGCGCCGTCCTGTTCCATGGCCAGGTTAACAAAAATGCGCGGCAGGTAGAACAAGCCAGCAAACCAGCTGATCACAAAAATAACGTGGAACGCCTTTACCCAGAGCATGGCAACTCGCAAGACAGTTTATAAATGGAAAACGCCACACAAGTGGCGTCAAAGCAATGCATCAGATTTCGATCATTTCGAAATCATCTTTCCGTGCGCCGCAATCGGGACAGGTCCAGTTGGGCGGTACGTCATCCCACAATGTGCCGGGCGCAATGCCGTCTTCAGGGCGGCCTTCGTTTTCGTCATAAATAAATCCACAAATCAGGCACATATATTTTTTCATGCGGTCCACTTTCTGGCTTGGTTTAGAATCGGAATTCTACCTGATAAATAATTGTTGCCACCCATGATCGCCACCCCGCCACTCGTGCTTGTATTCAACGGAAATGACCCTTCGGGCGGTGCCGGCATCTCTGCAGACATTCTCACGCTGGCTTCGCTCGGCTGTCATGCCTTGCCCATCATTACTGCGCTGACCGTGCAAGACTCCGCAGGCCTGCAGGACATTCAAGCGGTTGAACCCGACTGGTTACATGACCAGGCGCGTCACATTCTTGAAGACATGCAGATCGATGCGATCAAGGTAGGCCTGCTGGGTAGTGTAGAAAATCTCGCCGTTATCGCAGAAATCGCGGCTGACTATCCGGACATCCCTTTGGTGCTCGACCCCGTGCTGAGTGCAGGCGGTGGGGACGAATTTTCCACCGAAGAGCTGATTAGCGCCATGCGTGAATTGTTGCTTCCGCATACATTGATCCTTACGCCCAACAGTATCGAGGCGCGCCGGCTGGCGTCGGATGATCCGGATGAGCAAGAAGATCTGCCGCTGGACGCCGCTGCCAGCCGGTTGCTGGAGTGTGGTACCGAATATGTGTTGATCACGGGCACGCACGAGAACACGCCCAAAGTGGTCAACACGCTGTTTTCGCGCAATGGCCGGGTTCGTGCCGATAACTGGGATCGTCTGCCGGGCAGCTTTCATGGCTCGGGCGTGACCTTGGCAGCCGCCATCGCGGGCGCCTTGGCCAGCGGTGCCGAGATCGGCGCGGGCGTACGTGATGCGCAGGAATACACATGGCAGACGCTGAGCAGCGCGTTCCGCCCGGGCATGGGCCAGTTCATGCCGGATCGTATGTTCTGGGCACGGCCGGCCGAAGAAGAAGAGACGGCGCCGTCCGCAGCGAGCGCTGTCAAAGGCTGATGCTGTTCCACGTGGAACACGGCTCGTCAGCCATGACTGCAAGGGCAGGGGACGGCGCGGTAAGATAGCGCGCATTACCTGGTTACAGGATTCACCATGCCCACGCCCTGTCTGCGCCTTGAGCGCGCCATCAACCGGATGGTGCGCGATTTGTCGGCACCACTCAGCCTGGCCGACCTCGCCGACGCCGCACATTATTCGCCGTGGTATCTGGTGCGGCGGTTCCAGTCGCGCTACGCCACCACGCCCCAGGCGTTTTTGTGGCGTTTGCGGCTGGAGACTGCAGCCTCTTTGCTGCAATGGGTGCCCAGCATGCCGATAGGCAAAGTCGCGCTGACGGTGGGATTTTCTTCTGCGGCCACTTTTAGCCGCGCATTTCATCGCGAATTTGGCTTTACCCCCAGCCAATGGCGCAAGGGCGCGCCGCCTGCGAGCGAGTGGCGCACGCAGACCCTCGGCCCCACCTCCTACAAACCGGGCCAGGAAATTGCCGGTACTGCAGCGGATTACCATTGGACGTTTGCCGAGGTGGATGCGCGCATTACCGTGGAAAGCTGGTCCGCCGAGCGCCTGGTCTATATCCGCGAGGTCGGTGACTACGGCCACCATCTCGATCTGCTGTGGACGCGTTTCCGCAAAACCTGCACCGCGTATGGCATTGCGCCGCAACGCCGCTATGGTTTGATCTGGAGCGATCCTGCGACTACCCCAGCTGGCAGACGCCGCTATGACGCGGCGCAGATCATCGGCCCGCAAGTTCGCATTCCGCGCGGGCTGGGTGAATACACCTTGCGTGGCGGGCAATGGGCGGTGTTTCGCCACAGCGGCCCCAGCGCGGATATTGGCCCGCGCTGGCGTGATCTGATGCTGACCTGGCTGGCCCAATCGCGTGTGATGCTTGATCCCTCGCGTCCACGGGTCGAGCGCTATTTTGATCACCATTACGAACTGTGTTTGCCCTTGCTGCCCGCTGATTAAAACGGAAGTTTATGCAACGCCCTCAGGTTTTTGTATTGAACGGCTGCTCGTCTGCGGGCAAGACGCAACTGGCGCGGGCATTGCAGCAAGCCTTGCCCTACCAATATCTCAACTTCTCCATTGATAGCGTGCTGGATGGCTTACCGCCGGCCGATCTACACGCCTTGCAGCACGGCGAAATCATCCACCGCGCCGGCTATGACTGGCTGGCGCTGGTGCGCGGATTTCATTATGCGATCCCCGGTTTGCTGCAGGCGGGTTTGCATCTGATCATCGATAACGCGTGGTGTGAGGCCGATGAGACGCGTGAATTGCTGACCGAACTGGCTGGCTATCATTGCGTTTTGATAGGCCTGGAATGTCCACTGGCCGTGTTGCAACAGCGCGAGTCCGCCCGAGGCGATCGTGCGCCCGGCTTGGCGGAATGGGAGTTTGGGCGCGTACACAGTTTGATGCGGTATGACTTGCGCTTTGATAGCGGCGCGCTGTCGACGGCAGAGATTACGGCAAAGATCATCGCGGCACTGGAGGCGGACAGCATCAGTGCGGCTGGCGCCGCCGAGACGCTGCAAGCATTGCTGTTGGCCTGAGCGGGCAGGAGAGGGCGGGCAAAAAAACAGCGACCTGGTGCGGTCGCTATTTTTTTGTTTAGTGCGAGATCAAAACCCAGGAAACTTCAAACCGGCGTTGATGGGCTTGCCCTTGCGCGCGCGTTTGCCGATATAGGGCGCCATCTCGTTCTGATCAAGCACCAGCTCCACGGCTTTGCCGCCGCGGCCGGTGCCGGTCAGGCGCAGAGTCTCGCCATCAGAAACGGTCACCGCAGCCAGATTATCTTTATCGTCCAATGCCACCGTAATCACGCCACGGCCACCGCCAGACAGTTGCTTGAATTCGCTCAACGCAAACAGATGCAGTTTGCCCGCCTTGGTCAAACACGCCACCAGCGACGTTTCACGTGGAACAAACGGCACCACCTTGAGCAAGGTTTCACCTTCTTCCAGGGTGATAAAGCTCTTGCCCGCTTTTTGCCGTGACATCAGGTTTTCAAACAGGCAACTAAAGCCATAACCAGCCGAATTGGCGATCAGCAAGTGATCGTGCGGCTGCGTGGTCAGCATCTGAGTGATACGAGATTTGGGCGCCAGCTCCACCAGCGTGGTGACGGGCACGCCATCGCCGCGACCGCCAGGGATGCTAGCCGCTGCCACGGTATAGACCCGGCCATCCGTACCAAACAGCGCCACCTGGTCGACGGTGCGGCACTCAATCGACGCCAGCAAGGCATCGCCATCTTTGAACGCCAGGTTTTGCAGATCAATGCCGTGGCCCTGGCGCGCGCGCATCCAGCCTTTCTCCGACAAGATCAGCGTGGTCGGTTCATCCACCACCGCCACTTCGAGGGTGGCGCGTTCGGCTTGCTCAATCAGGGTGCGGCGCGGGTCGGCGTACTTTTTGCGATCCGCTTCGATTTCCTTGATCACCAGCTTTTGCATGGCGGCGGCATTGGCCAACAGGTATTCCAGCTCTGCGCGTTCGCTTTGCAGCTCGGCCAGTTCCTGCTCGATCTTGATGCCTTCCAGTCGTGCCAATTGGCGCAAGCGGATTTCAAGTATGTCTTCGGCCTGACGGTCGCTCAAATTAAAGCGGGCGATCAGGGCAGGCTTGGGCTCGTCGCTCTCGCGAATGATGCGGATCACTTCATCGATATTCAGGAAGACAATCAAGCGACCTTCCAGGATATGAATACGGTCGTTGACCTTCTGCAG
Organism: Silvimonas sp. JCM 19000; assembly: GCF_054652575.1. Lineage (NCBI taxonomy): Bacteria > Pseudomonadati > Pseudomonadota > Betaproteobacteria > Neisseriales > Chitinibacteraceae > Silvimonas > Silvimonas sp. JCM 19000. The sequence goes on from NZ_BAAIHC010000012.1 coordinate 65,154, forward strand.
CCTGTGCTCGGTGCGGCGGCGCACGGTGACGAAACGGAAATCGATCCATTCCTGCAGCATTTGCTTCAGCGATTTTTGCTGCGGCCGGCCGTCGCGGCCGATCGATACCAGGTTAATCGACAGCGAGCTTTCCAGCGAGGTATGTGCCAGCAGCACATTCATCAGCTCTTCCGGGCTCTGCCGCGATGACTTCGGCTCCAGCACCAGTCGCACCGGTTGGTCTTTGCCCGATTCGTCGCGCACGCGATCCAGCAGCGACAAGATCAGTTGCTTGGTCTGCATCTGCTCTTGCGTCAGTGCCTTCTTGCCTTTCTTGACCTTGGGATTGGTCAGTTCCTCAATCTCTTCCAACACTTTCTGGGTAGAGGTGCCGTGCGGCAGCTCGGTGACCACCATCTGCCACTGGCCGCGCGCCATTTCTTCTTTCTCCCAGCGGGCGCGCAATTTGAGCGAACCACGGCCGGTTTCATAGGCGCTGAGGATATCTTTGTAACCCGAAATAATCTGGCCGCCGCCAGGCAGATCCGGGCCTTTGACCATGTGCATCAGATCGCTGACCGTGGCTTGCGGATTACGGATCAGCGAGACTGCGGCTTCGGCCACTTCGCCGAGGTTATGCGACGGCACCTCGGTGGCCATCCCCACTGCAATGCCGGAAGCGCCATTCAACAGCAGCATGGGCAAGCGTGCCGGTAACAGCAGCGGTTCTTCAAAGGCACCGTCGTAGTTGGGGATGAAATCTGTGGTGCCGGCGTCCAGTTCGCTCAGCAGCAGCTCGGCCATCGGCGTCAAACGCGCCTCGGTGTAGCGCATGGCTGCAGCGCCATCGCCATCGCGTGAGCCAAAGTTGCCTTGGCCATCGATGAGCGGATAGCGCATCGAAAAGTCCTGGGCAATCCGCACCAACGCGTCATACGCGGCCTGGTCGCTGTGAGGGTGGAATTTGCCCAGTACCTCACCGACGATACGCGCGGATTTGACCGGCTTGGCGCTCGCAACCAGACCCAGCTGATGCATCGTATAAAGAATGCGGCGCTGTACCGGTTTCTGGCCGTCTTCGACTTGGGGTAGGGCACGGCTCTTGACCACGCTCATGGCGTATTCGAGATAACTTTTCTCGGCATACCAGCCTAGTTGCACCGATTCGCCATCATCGGGCGTGCTGGTGGAAACATCAGCCGTCACGTAGCGGCGATTGCCGCCACCTTGCTCGGGGACGAGTTCTTCTTCGTGTTCTACAGGGGGGAGATCGGACATGGCAGTGCGGCCGGATACAAGTCAGCCGGCATTGTAGCCGCCCCGCGCGTGGCATGGGCAGCCATGTGTAACCCGGTGGTGCCTATGTTTCACGTGAAACGTCGCGCCAGGTTCAACGGTGCAGGCGCGCCTCGCGGGCCAGAGTCTGGATGGCGTTTTCTGGTTCGAGGTCGGTAATCACGCTCTCGGCGGCTTCCCACAGCATCAGATTGAGCGGAGCGCCAAAGTCTTCGATGGCGTGGCCCTGCGGATCGGCCCAATGCCCGAAGTGCTGTGCATTCTTGATTCGGCGGTGCATCGGCGTCTGCCGCGCGATGCCTGGCAGCCATAGCCACACGGGCTTGCCCAGCGCAAAGGCGGCGCCGATTTCGAATGCGGTGCCGGAGTCGGGTTCTGATTCGCTCCTGAATGCCCGCACGTCGGCCAATACCGCGTCGGCGCGTGCGATCAGTCCGCAGTTCTGCCGAAAGATCCAACGCCGCTTTTCCGCTTCGCTCTCGAAAGCAGGCACCGCCTGATCCAGCGGGTATAAACCTTGCAGGCCATGCCATTCGCACGCCGCTTTGAGACGAGCGCCCCAGACCACCGCGTCGGGGCGAAACACGCCGGGGCCGGCGAGATAGATACGTGTAATGGCGGGCATGCTGGATGGTTTATACGTGAGTGACGGGCTTCACTATACTAGTGCCCGATTATGCCGCTTGCATGCAAAGATGGGGGCAGCTCGGCATACATAAAAAATATCAGGGAAGGGGAGTTTTTGATGTGGTTCGATAAACCGAAAGATCAAAGCGTGCAAAAGGCGCTAGACCAGGCACTGGCAGAAAACCGGCAGTTGCGCGCACAGATCGAAAAACATGAGCGCGACGAAGCATTTTTGCGTTCGCTGAATATGCAAGCCGCGGCGCCAGCGCCAGTTGCCGCACCCAGCTTGCCCGACGTTGCGCCGCAATTGGCCCAATTGGCGCAGTCGGTGCAACGCGCGGCACAAGCACCGGCCAAGGCAGACGGCGGCAAACACAGCGCGCCGGATTTTGCTGCGGAATATCGCCGCATCGATCAATTGCTGGAAAGTACCGGCGCCACGGTGGGCGCGCTCGAAAGCGAATCCAGCCGCATCGGCCAGTTTGTTGAAGTCATTACCGGTGTGGCAGGGCAGACCAATCTGCTGGCGTTGAACGCCGCGATTGAAGCGGCACGCGCGGGTGAGGCCGGGCGCGGCTTTGCGGTGGTGGCGGACGAAGTGCGCAAGCTGGCAGAACGCACCGCCCATGCTGCCAAAGAAATCGCGCAGCTGGTCGAACAGATTCATGGCGAAACCAGCGCCACGCGTGGCGGCATTGATACCCTGGGTGCGGCAATCACCGAGTTGCATCAGCGCATCGAAGCGCAGCAACAGAACGACGCCGCCACCGCCGAGGTACACGCCGTGCTGCTTGATCCGGCCGAGCTTTATCGCTGGCACGAGCAGTTGCGCGCCTGCATCGAGGAGTTGGCGGCGGCGCGATAAATGCGGCACAAAAAAAGAGCCGGAATCGTTACGATCCGGCTCTTTTTGCTGCGAACGACCAGCGCTCAGATATCGGCTTCCACCTGGTTGCCGCGCGCTTCCAGCCACGCGCGGCGGCTGGATGCTTCGGTCTTGCCCATCAGCATATGCATCAGTTCGCGCGTATTGCTGGCGACATCGGTGCCCACGCCTACGCGCAACATGCGGCGCGTGTCCGGGTTCATGGTGGTATCAAACAGCTGCTCGGCATTCATTTCACCAAGGCCTTTAAAGCGTGAAATGCTCCACGCGTTCTCGCGGATTTTCTCGGCGCGCAGTTTGTCCAGCACCGCGGTCAGTTCGCCTTCATCCAGCGCATAGAATTTGCGCGGCGGCTTGCTTTTACCGCTGCCGGCCACATCCACCCGGAACAGCGGCGGTTGCGCCACATAGACATGGCCATGCCGGATCAGGGCCGGGAAATGCCGGTAGAACAGCGTCAACAGCAACACCTGAATGTGCGAACCATCCACGTCGGCATCCGACATGATCACGATCTTGCCGTAGCGCAGACCGCTCAGATCGGGCGCTTCGTCGGCGGTGTGCGCATCTACGCCGATGGCGACTGCGATATCGTGTACTTCGTTATTGGCAAAAATCTGGTCCCGGTCGACTTCCCAGGTGTTCAGCACCTTGCCGCGCAGGGGCAGAATGGCCTGGAAGTCCTTGTCCCGCCCCAGCTTGGCGGAGCCGCCCGCAGAGTCCCCTTCCACCAGGAACAACTCGCAGCGCGCGGTTTCGTCACTGGCGCAATCGGTGAGCTTGCCCGGCAATACGGCCACGCCGCTGGATTTTTTCTTCTCCACTTTTTGCGCATTCTTTTGCCGCGCCTGGGCGGCGCGTATGCACAGGTCGGCCAGCTTTTTGCCTTGTTCCACGTGTTCGTTCAGATACAGCTCGAACGGTGGCTTGACCATGGCCGAAACCAGCTTCAGGCCATCGCGGCTGGTGAGCTTGTCTTTGGTCTGGCCCTGGAACTGCGGGTCGAGAATCTTGGCGGACAGCACAAAGGAGGCGCGGCCGAATAAATCTTCCGGCAGCAATTTCACCCCTTTGGGTGTCAGCGAATGGAATTCGATAAAGCTTTTGACGGCCTGGAAGACGCCATCGCGCAGGCCCGATTCGTGCGTGCCACCCACCGGGGTCGGGATCAGATTGACGTAGGATTCACGCGAGGTGGGGCCGTCTTCGCTCCAGGTTAGCGCCCAGGCGCAGCCTTCGCCGGGCGCGAACGTTTCATCGATGCCCTCGATGTACTTTTCGCCCTGCAAGATCGGCACAATCAGGCTGTAACCGGTGAGCTGCTCGCCCAGATAACCGGTCAGGCCATCCGGGTAAGTCCATGTTTTTTCAGTAAATTCACCGTTTGCCTGCTCCACCTTGAGTGTAACGATCAGGCCCGGCAACAGCACGGCTTTGGATTTGAGCAGATGCTCCAGCTCGCCCTGCGGAATATTGGGTGCATCAAAATACGAGGTGTCCGGCGCCACAAACACGGCCGTGCCGGTGTCTTTTTTGGCGCAGGTACCGATCTGTGCCAGTGGCTCCGCGACCTCGCCTCCGGCAAACACGATGCGATGTTGCTGGCCGTCGCGTTTGACTTCCACTTCCAGCCGCGTTGACAGCGCATTGGTCACCGACACGCCCACGCCGTGCAGGCCGCCGGAGAAGGCATAGGCGCCGCCGTCTTTTTTGTCGAACTTGCCGCCGGCATGCAACTGGGTAAACACCACCTGCACCGTGGGCACGCCTTCTTCCGGATGAATGCCCACCGGAATGCCGCGGCCGTTATCGGCCACTCGCATGGTCTGGTTGCGATACAACACCACGTCGATGCGCGTGGCAAAGCCAGCCAGCGCCTCATCGGCGGCGTTATCGATGACTTCCTGACAGATATGCAGCGGGTTATCGGTGCGCGTATACATGCCCGGGCGATGCCGAACCGGATCGAGACCCTTCAGCACCTTGACGGCGGATTCATCGTAACGTGGAGTGCTCATGACAGCCTGTGGTGGTAGTGCGGTTCAAGCGCCGCAGTCTAACAAAGCGCGCACGCCGGGCCAAACGCCGTCGGTACGCGGTCGGGTTTCTGTACATTAAGCTTGTGTTGCAAGCGGAACGTTGCCGCGTCGCGCCCGTCACAACTGCACAATGGGCCAACACACGGAGCGTCTTATGTACGCGCTAGCCACACTTATCGGGTTTCCGACCATCAATGCCGTGGTCGACGAATTCCTGCGCCGCCTGCGTCAGCACGCGGTATTCAGCAGCATCTTGCCGGAAGGCGATCTCAAACCGCTGCGCTTGCGCCTGGTTAATTTCTGGGGCGCGGTGCTCAATGGCGAAAGCTGGAGCCTGCCGCTGGCCAGCAATCGCAGCAATCCGGGGCGCTTGCCCAGTTTGCTGGGCGAAGGCCACGGCGTGGTGCTGGGCGTATTTCGCGAGGCCATCGATAGCCTGGTGGCCGCCGATCTGGCCCAGGCCTGGCATCGCCGCGTCGATATCCTGCAACAGTCGTTTACGCCCGCCGAACCCATTGCGTTGGCCCCGGCCAGCACTTTGTCGCTGCGCCGGGCCTGGTAAGGCGCTAGCTTTAGCTCAAACCGCGCCGGTACTGGATGGCTTCGGCCACATGGCCGGCGCTGATAACGTCACTCTCCGCCAGATCAGCAATCGTACGCGCCAGCTTGAGTACGCGATGAAAGCTGCGCGCCGACAAATTAAGCCGTTGTAGCGCGGCATGCAGTAGCTCGCGGGCGGCTTCTTCGGCCTGGCAGTGCAGATCAACCTCCGCCGTGCTGAGTGCGGCATTGGGCTTGCCCTGACGTGCCAGGGCGCGGGCATGCGCGGCAGCGGCGCGTTTTGCAATGGTGGCGCTGGTCTCGCCATCGGGCGCGCCCATCAAGGTGATATCGCTGACCGCAGGCACATCGACCGCCATGTCCAGCCGATCCAGAAACGGCCCGGATAGCCTGGCTTTGTAGCGATTGATCTGTTCAGGCGTACAACGGCAGGCGCGGGTGGCATGGCCCAGATAGCCGCAGGGGCAGGGGTTCATCGCCGCAATCAGCTGAAAACGCGCCGGGAAAGTCACCGCGTGCGCCGCGCGACTGATGTTCACTTCGCCGCGCTCCAGCGGCTCGCGCAGCACTTCCAGTACCTTACGATCAAATTCCGGCAATTCGTCCAGAAACAGGATGCCGTTGTGCGCCAGCGAGATTTCTCCGGGCTGCGGCACCGAGCCACCGCCCACCAGCGCCGCCGCCGAAGCCGTATGGTGCGGCGCGCGATACGGGCGCAAACCAAACTGGCTGATATCCAGGCCCTTGCGGGTGAGCGAACGCACCGCTGCGGTCTCCAATGCCTGTTCTATTCCCATCGCTGGCATCAGTCCGGGCAAACGCTGTGCCAGCATGGATTTGCCGGTGCCCGGCGTGCCCACCATCAACAAGCTGTGTTGCCCGGCGGCGGCGATTTCCAGCGCGCGCTTGGCCTGTTGCTGGCCGCGCACATCACGCAGATCGGCGTAGTCGCTTGGCGCAAACCAACTGGGCGCTGCGGCCGCAGGCAGTGGTTGTTTGTGGGTAAAAAAGCGGCAGATTTCTTGCAATGAGGTCGCGGCGCGCACGTCGGCGCCGGGGTAAAGCGCGGCTTCGGATGCGCTTTGCGCCGGCAGGATCAGAATGCGTCCGGCCTCGGTGGCGGCACGGGCCAACGCAATAGCGCCACGCACCGGGCGCAGTCCGGCGGTCAGCCCAAGCTCGCCAGCAAACTCGAAATGTGTCAGATCGGCCCCCGCTAACTGACCGCTTGCCGCCAGAATGCCGACGGCAATCGGCAAGTCGAAGTGGCTGGACGATTTAGGGAGGTCTGCAGGTGCTAAATTAACGGTGATCCGACGAGCGGGAAACTCAAACCCCGCCACGGCCATCGCCGCGCGTACCCGTTCGCGGCTTTCCTTGACCTCGGCTTCGGGCAGTCCAACCAGATTAAAAGCAGGTAAGCCATTGGCTAGATGAACCTCCACTGATACGGCTTGTGCGGTCAGCCCTTCGAGGGCGCGGCTGTAGATGAGTGCCAAAGACATGACTATGGTTCGAATCCAGGTAAACGGTTCGCTATAGTGTATGGACTCCTGATTCTTCAAACATTGATCCCGTCGTGAATCCCAACGCTGCCGAAACTGATGTATTGCCTGATTTCCGCAATATGGGAGTCGTCCTGCGCATCCTGGTGGTCATGCACCTGGCGCTGTTTATCTACACCCTGATCGGCCTGCAGAACTGGCTGGCATGGCCGCAGCATTTTGTTGATTCAGTACTTTGGCTGGAATTTTCACTGCTGCCAGCTATGCTGCTGTTGGGCCTTGCCAACCCGCTGCTCACCCGCCTGAGCTATACCCGCGGTGTGGTCGCCACCTGTGCGCTGGCGGCGTTGGGCGGCACGTTTGGCCGTTTGCTGATCACGCCGCAAGCGCCGGACTGGGATTTGCTGCTGGCCGACGCCATCGTGATGATCGTGGCGGCGTCAACCTTGCTCAGCTATTTTCATTTGCGCCAGCGCGCCTTATCGCCCAGGTTATCAGAGGCGCGTTTGCAGGCGCTACAGGCGCGAATCCGGCCGCATTTTCTGTTTAACAGTCTGAATGCGGTGCTGTCGCTGATCCGTTATGAGCCGGTCAAGGCAGAGCAAGTGCTGGAAGACCTGGCGGATCTGTTTCGCGTGGTCATGAAAGATAACCGGCAACTGTCGCGGCTGGATCGCGAAGTGGAACTGGCCAAACGCTATCTCAATATCGAGATGGTGCGGCTGGGCGGGCGGTTAAAAGTGCAATGGAATACTGAGAACATGCCGGGCGATGCCGCGGTACCCCCTTTGATGCTGCAGCCGCTGGTAGAAAACGCGGTCTATCATGGGGTGGAACCTGCACTGAATCCGGCACCCATACAGGTGAATATTTTTCGTTTTCGCGATCAGATACACCTGGATGTCAAAAACCCGCTGCCACCACCTGACGCGGTGCGTGAACATGGCGGTAACGGAATGGCTCTCGAAAATATCAGAGAGCGTTTACTATTGCATTTTGATGCTGAAGCTACGCTGACAACACAGGCAGCGAGCGACTATTATCAAGTGCATATTGTGGTGCCATACAGAGAGATCACCCATGACGACGCCGCTTCGCCTTTTTCTGGTGGATGACGAGATGCCTGCACTGCGCAGGCTTGAAGACGTATTGCATGACTGCGCCAGCGAATGCCCGATTGAAATCCTGGGTACCGCCACCAATGGTGTTTCCGCGCTGGCCCAACTGGCCGAAGCGGACGCCGACGCAGCGATTATCGATATCCAGATGCCGCAAATGAGTGGCATTGAACTGGCGCGCGAACTACAAAGCCTGTCGCAACCGCCCGCTGTGATCTTTGCCACAGCCTTTGAAGAATATGGCGTGGCCGCCTTTGAAGTGCGCGCAGTGGATTATTTGCTCAAGCCCATCCGCCGCGAGCGCTTGCTGGACGCGCTCAACCGCGTGGCCGAGATGCGCGCTGCGCAGGCGCAAGCTGAACCGGCATCGCATGCCCGTAGCCATTTCAGCGTGACCGAACGCGGCCGCCTGCATCTGATTCCGGTGGCTGAGGCGCGCTATCTGAAGGCCGAGCAGAAATACATCACCTTGCGTACCCGTGAACGCGAGTATTTGCTGGAAGACTCGCTAACCCGGCTGGAAGAAGAATTCGGCAGCCGGTTTGTGCGTATCCACCGCAATTGCCTGGTGGCGCGTGATTCTTTGGTTGGCTTTGAAAAGATGCCTTCCAATGGCGGCGAAACGCATTGGGTGGCGGTGCTTAAAGATGTGCCAGAACGTCTGGCCGTCAGCCGCCGGCAGCAGCACGTGATCAAGGAATTCAAGAAAAACGGTTAATTGCTGACGAGATTTTCTCGAAATTAGCCGCAATAAAAAAAGCGCTCGATCTTTACATCGAGCGCTTTTTTATTGCACGGCGCAGCGCCGGAAGAGTCGTCTAGGTGTGCAGATGCGCCAAGGCCATCACCCACATGGCCGCCAGATTGATCAGGCATATCAGTTGCGCGGCACTGCCCAGATCCTTGGCCCGCTTGGCTAGTTCGTGCCGCTCCAGCGAGGTATGGTCGACCGCCGCTTCGACCGCAGAATTAAGCAATTCCACAATCACGGTCAGAAAATGACTGCCAATGACCGCAGCGTGCGCCCACGGTTGCAAGGGGATAAACAGTGAAATCGCTATCCCCAGTACCGCCAGCAAGGCAACCTGGCGGAAGGCTGCCTCATTGCGCCAGCCCGCGCCCAGACCATCAAGTGAATAACCCAGCGCATTCAGCACTCGCTGTGCGCCGGTCTTACCTTTGAACGGACTTTCCTTCACGATCAACCTTCTGCGGTTATCGAGCTAAACACATCGGCATAGCACGTGTAGTTGAGCAAAAACGTCAACGGCATGACCGCAAGCAGCAACAGCAAGCTGGGCAACATGCCCAGGTTGGGGTTGATACTGGCCAGCAGATGCGCGGGGATGGTCATGATCATGCTTGCCACAAAAATCAGCACGACCAGGATCAAACCCGACAACAATAAGGCCAGCCAGTTACGCCAGAATGCCAGGTAGCTGGTTTTCATCGCCGCCATCGCGCCGATATCACGCATGATGACCAGCGGCGGTGCAAAGAAATAAATGCTGTTGATCAACATCAGCCCCAGCACAAACAGCAGGGCAATCCAGAAGCCATTACCGCCCAGATCAGGCAGCTCGCCAGCCTTTTGCATGGTTTGCAGAGCATCCGGATTGTGGCCGGGTAGCAGCGCTACTACCACGGCCATGATGGCCATCATGATCAGCATGGCGCCGATGGCGTAGAGCAGACCCACGCCCAGCAGACTGCGCGTGTGCTTGCGCAGGCCTATCATCAAGGTGCTGAAATCGGGCGGCAGGCCCTCAGTGACTTGCAGATGCGCACACCAGACGGCGCCGCCCAGCAGCAAAGGCATGATGATGGGGCTGACGATGCCCAGGTAGGGGATGGCGGCAAGCGTGAGCAATACAGCCATTACGCTCACGCTGATCAAGATCCAGCGCCCGGCATGTTGCCGGTACAAGCGGAGTGCATCGCGTATCCACGTCCAGCTGTGTCCCAGCGGCACGCGACGTGGCTCTGGCGTGGTATCGATAATCAAACCTGAATCTTCCATCCTGCTTTCCTTATGTCGTATCGCCGACATGTTGGTGATAAGCAGGAGGGTTGTCTACAGCGCCGGTGCAGCGTTCGGCCAATGCGGCAATCAGGGCGCGCCGCAGCGATCGCGCCAGGCTTCGTAGTTACTGGCCTGTAGCAGCACAAAGAACAGCGCATGCGCCATGGCCGTCAGATAGGGCGCCAGTGCGCTCAGGGCAGGATTGCCACCGCTGGCGAGCGAATTATCGAGCAGCAAGGGCACGCACAGCCACGCCAGCAGCAATGCGCCCTGGTTACAGATGACGCTGCCCAGATTGCGCCAGAACAAGCGGTAGGCCGTCAGGCAGGCATCCAGCACGCCGGCTTGGTCCATCACAATCAATACTGGCGCAAATAACCAGCACGGCAAGAACAGCATAATGGCCAGCAGCATTTTGCCGGGCAGCAGGGGCGTGCTGGCGGGCAGGGTATTCATATAGCGGCTGAGGCCCTGGGTCAGCACGGCCATGGCCAGCAGCCACGGCAGCGCCGCGCACCAGCGCAACCAGCCCGGACGGCCCGCCAGTGCAGGTTGATGACGCCAGGCCAGTGGCATTACCACGCTCCAGCCCAATAGCGATACCAGCATCGGCACCAGCCAGTGGTTGGCGCTGTCGTCGATCGGGATAAGCGACTGCAAACAGAGCGCGGCGCTAATCAATAAAGTTACGCTCAGTGCAAGAATGGGTTCCTCGCGCAGGGTGCGATAACCGGCGCGCAGCCATTTGGAATGGGTAGTACCGACGGGGTGTTGAATCAGCAAATTCATAGGTAAATCACGGCCTCCCAGCAGAAATTCAGGATAAGGAGGCCGTCGCCGCCGCGTCTACCCAAAGGCGGGTGAGCGGCGGTTTTGACGGATAGACGCGGCGCTTGTCAGTTTCTTACCTACAAGAACCGGACATAAACTTACGCCGTAAAACTACGCAAAATTAAACAATATTGCTCAGACACCGACCACGCGGCGCGCATGACGCGCAATCATCAGTTCTTCGTTGGTGGGAATGACATACACCGCCACTTTGCTGGCCTCGGTTGAAATACGCCGCGCTTTGCTGCTACGCGTGTTGTTGACCTCGGCATCGACTTCGACACCCATCCAGCTCAGCGCCTTGCACACGTCCGCGCGCACGTGCTCGTCGTTTTCGCCGATGCCTGCGGTGAAGACCAGCGCATCAAAGCCCTGCAGCGCGGCGGTCAGGCTGCCTACTTGCTGCACGATGCGATTTACAAAGTAATCGACCGCGAGCCTGGCGCGCGCATCGCTGCTGGCGTGCAGCTCGCGCATATCGCTGGAAATGCCCGACAAGCCGAGCAGACCCGATTCCTTGTACAACAGGGTTTCGATTTCGGCGGTATTCATTTTCAGGTGCGACATCAAGAACAGCACAATGGCCGGGTCAAGCGTGCCAGTCCGCGTGCCCATAGGCAGGCCTTCGAGCGCGGTAAAGCCCATGGTGGTGAGCTGGCAGACGCCGCCGAGCAGTGCTGCCATCGACGCGCCATTGCCAAGGTGACACACCACCGTACGACCCGCCGCCGCCTTGGCATCGATCTGCGGCAGCACACTGGCGATGTATTCATACGACAGGCCATGAAAGCCCCAGCGGCGCAGTCCTTCACGCTCGGCCAGTTCCAGTGGCAGCGCGTACAACTGGTTCAGCTCGGGCTGGGTACGGTGGAACGCCGTGTCAAAACAAGCCACTTGCGGCACATCAGGCAACAGGCCGGCCAGGATTTTCATCGGGCCGATATTGTGCGGCGCATGCAGTGGCGCCAGCGGGATGGTTAGTTCCAGCTGCGCGATGACTTCGGGCGTGACCCGCACCGGTTGCGAAAAGCCGGTGCCACCGTGCACCACACGATGCCCAATCACCGCCAGCTTGCGGCCCTCGGTATGGCCTTTCAGCCAGTCCAGCACGTAGCGCAGCGCGGTGTCATGGCTTTTGGGGGAGTCGGCAGGCAGCGGCTCGTTGGCAATCTTCTGGCCGCCGGCATCTTTGGCGCTGAACTGTGGCTGGGTAAAGATGCCATCGACCTGGCCATTGAACTGCAGCACGGGGTCGGCTGCGGTTTGTTCGAACAAGGAAAACTTGATGCTGGAAGAGCCAGCGTTAATGATCAGAATCAATTCGTTCATGACAGAGTTCTCCGCGCGCAGACCGGGTCTTCGCACTGCTGTTGTTAAGCCGCTTGTGGCGACATGGCATGGCCGGAGGCCGACTGTTCCACGTGGAGCAGGCTGCAAGCACCGGCCAGACTGAAGAAGCGTGCATGCTGCGCCATGGATCAGTATGCTGGCGGACATTCGCGTGGTGTTGCAAGCCCGCCGCGCTTCGCAAAAAAACGGCGCTATTTTAAAGGCGCCAGCTATTGCGAATATTGGTACATATCAAAGCACTGTGTTTGATATTAATCGCTCACCTGCCAGCCGCTATCCCGTTCATGACTCTGGAAACCACCACCCACCTGATCTGCGCCCCCGAATTTGTTGGCCAAGCTGTGGTGCAGCAATTGCACGCCGCGCCGGGCAGCCCGGTGCTGGCGGAAGCCTTGCTGCTGACTTTGTCGCTGGATGGGCAGCGTACTGAAATCCGCGCGCCCGGGGCGGGCGTGATCGAGCAGTTTGTGGTGGCAGCGGGTGATCAGGTGGAATCCGCCGCCTTGTTGCTGATGATGGAAGTGGAAGAAGAAGACGGCGAATGGCTGGAAATTTTGCCGCCGCCGGTACAAGAAGGCGACGACGAGCCACCGGCATTATCGGACCCCCAAGTGGCCCGTGCAGGCTATCTGGTGGTCAGCCTGGCGGCGGCGCAGCTGGCGGCGCGCTTGGGGGTGGATTTGAGCGCCGTTGCTGGCCACGGCACGCGCGGAGAAATTGAAGCCGCCGACGTCGAACGCCATGTTCGTGAACTGCTGCACGCGCGGCGTTAATCCTGCCGGATGCGTGAACGTGACAGCCAGCGGTGCATCGGCGACTGGCGCATCTCATCAATAAAATAGCCGCGTGCCTGCGGGTTAAAGATAACCATGCCGATCAGCGCAATGCCCGAGCCCAGCAGCACACCATGCAGGCGCACCAGCAACAGCGACACCTCGGCGCCGCGACCTTCCGGTAGCAACAAGATATCGAACAGCACCATCAGCATCGCCGTCATCAGCGCGTAATGTATCCAGAAATTGCGCACCATCGCCATGGGCCGCAATGTGGCGAACAGCACCGCCCACACGTACAAAGCCCAGCTATGCGGCGTTAAACGCGTTACCGCCCACGCCAGCGCCACGCCGACCAAGGCGCCAAATACGCTGCGGAACAAACGGGTCAGGCTATCGATGCCATCGGGCCGCGTTACAAACAACACCACCGCAATCACCCAGGCCGGGCGCGCGTAATGCAGATGCTGCGCCAGCCACAGCGCCACGCATGAGGTAAAGCAAAAGCCAACCGCATGCCAGACCCCGGCGCTATGGCCATCCAGCACGCGCCGAAAGCCATTGCGCAGCCCGTTGTGTTGGCGGGGCATGGCGGCACGTGGGTACAGCTTGTCGTCGATCAGGATGGTGGCCACGCCGATGCAGATGCCGATCACCAGATACAGAAAAGCCGCGCCCGGTGGCGCCGGGATATAGGCGTACAGGACCAGGGCGAGGGCGGCAAAGCGGAAGATGTTTTCCATCGCTACGCCAAGCCCATCAATCCAGCCGATGCAGAAGGTGAGCAGGCCGAGCAGCAGAAACATCATGATGTGATGCGGACCCAGCCATAAGCCAAGCGCGCCGCTGCCAACAATCACACACAGCCCGAACGACTGCGTGGCCAGGCGGTGGCGCGCGGTGCCGCCATAGTCGAGCAAACTGGCGTACAGGCCGCCGATGGCACCGAGTAGCGCGCCGACCGGCTCGTTCTGCGCCAGCCCGATCAGCGCGGGCACGGCAACCGATATCCCCGAAGAAACGCCTTGCCGCCACGGCAGCGTGGGGTCACGGTTGAGCGCCAACAAATGCATCGGGAGTAAAGGCATCGGGTTACCGGCAAACGAAGAGTGTCTGAAGCTTACACCATGCTTGGTCCGCGTCCAGGTCGGGCAGTTCATGCGGATGGTTTGTATATGCCGGTGCTTGGTGCCGGGCAACAAAAAACGCCCCGAAGGGCGTTTGGTTTTGTGCAGCGTAGAGGTCAGGGCCTAGCGCCCGACCTGCCCCAGCGCGCGGCGTTGCGCCACGGCTTCGGACAATTGCTTGAGTACGTTCTCGGAATCATCCCAACCAATGCATCCGTCGGTAATCGACTGACCGTAGCACAGCGGCTGGCCTTCCACGTGATCCTGGCGGCCGGCCACCAGATGGCTTTCGATCATCACCCCAAAGATGGCCTTGTTGCCTTCGGCGATCTGCGCGCTGACTTCGCCCGACACTTCAATCTGCCGGCGATAGTCTTTGCGGCTGTTGGCATGGCTGAAATCGACCATCAGCTTGGGCTCGAGGCCAGCATCGCTCAGGTCTTTCATGGCCGCCTGCACATGCAGCGCGTCGTAGTTGGGTTCTTTGCCGCCACGCAGAATGATGTGACAGTCCGGATTGCCGCCGGTGGAGACAATGGCGGAATGGCCCATCTTGGTCACCGACAAAAAGTGATGCGGCACCGAAGCTGCACGTATCGCGTCGATGGCGATCTTTAAATTGCCGTCCGTGCCATTCTTGAAACCGACCGGACAAGAAATACCCGAAGCCAGTTCGCGGTGCACTTGCGATTCGGTGGTACGCGCGCCAATGGCGCCCCAGCTCATCAAATCAGCCACGTATTGCGGCGTGATCATGTCGAGGAACTCGCCTGCGGTGGGCATGCCGCTGTCGTTCAGATCGAGCAGCAGCTTGCGCGCAATGCGCAGGCCTTCGTTGATATTGAAACTGCCGTTCAAAAACGGATCGTTGATCAGACCTTTCCAGCCCACGGTGGTACGCGGCTTTTCAAAATACACGCGCATTACGATTTCGAGCGTGTCTTTGTATTGTTCGCGCAATACCTTGATCTTCTGGCCGTATTCCAGCGCTGCTTTGGGATCATGGATGGAACAGGGCCCGATGATCACCAGCAGGCGATCATCTTCGTCGCGCAGCATGTTGTGGATGGCCTGGCGCGAAGCAAACGTGGTGGCCGATGCCGTTTCGGTGACGGGATACTTTTCCAGAATGGCTACTGGAGGCAGTAATTCCTTGATTTCACGAATACGCACGTCGTCGGTCTGGTATTGCATAACGGTCCTGGGCGGCAGCCGCGGCGCAGATGTTGCACCGCAAAATGAGTAAGGGGGAAGCGCTAGAGTAACGTGCGCGTCGTGTGCGGACAAGAGTGCGTACGCATGCGGTGCGCAAGGCCCCGTTGCGGTGCATGACAGCGGAATGTTTTAAACGCGGCGGGAAATCAGCAGGCGGCATAGGGCCGGAGAGCGCGCTTGCCGAACGACAAGGCGCAAAACGCCTGCCGCAACCGGGCGGCAGGCGTTGCAAAGCACGCGTTCAGTCCGCGTACTGGCGTTTGAGCCGTTCGCGGCGTTCTTGCGCCTCGAGCGACAGCGATGCAGTCGGACGCGCCATCAGGCGTGCCAGGCCGATCGGTTCGCCGGTGTCTTCGCAGTAACCGTAAGAGCCGTCGTCCAGCTTGCGCAAGGTCGAATCGATCTTGAGCAGCAGTTTGCGTTCGCGATCGCGGGTGCGCAGTTCCAGCGCGTATTCTTCTTCCAGCGTTGCGCGATCAGCAGGATCCGGTGTGGCTTCCTGTTCCTGCAAATGCTGACTGGTCTGGTTGGCGTTAGCCAGCAGCTCGGTCTTCATTTTCAGCAACAGTTCACGGAAGAACTGCAGATGATCGGCATTCATGTAATCCTCTTCCGGCCCGTGCCAGGCGAGGATGTCTTGTTCCGTCAGTTTGGCCATTGTCGTCTCGCTTCTCAGAACCGGGCGGTACCGCAGCAGGGCTTACACGCCGCAGTGGGTCGCCAAATGGGCATGGAGCTTAATCAAGTCCCCTGCCCAATGCAATAACAGCCAATTCCAGTTCTTCGGGCGCGTGGTCTTCATCAAAAAGACATCAAAACCAGCTACCCCAACCGCCAGCACTTATTTCTGTGCCAGCACCCATTTGACGATGGTGCGCAGATCATCGTCGCCGATGACTTGCGCGGGCATGGAGATGGTGCCCCAGGTACCGCCACCGCCTTCTTTTACTTTCTTCATCAACTTTGCTTCGATGCCCGGCTGGCCACGATATTTGTTGGCCACATCCCGATAGGCGGGGCCCACAATCTTGTGGTCCACCGCGTGGCACGCCAGGCAATTGTATTTGGCCGCGACTTTGGCGCCGTCCTCAGCCGCCTGGGCGCTTGCCCCGGTGCCAAGCAGTACGGTCGCGATCAACAACACACAGGCTCGCATTTTTTTGGTCTTCCTCAATATAAGGCCGTCGCGCATATTAACAATGCCGGTCAGGCTTGCAAAACGCAGCGCCGGGCGGCCCGCGCAGAATTGCGTAATCGCTATGCTACACTCCGCCGATGCTCACACTCACGGATATGCAGGGAATGGATCGCGCGCAACGTTTCATGACGACAGCTCTTGTCGTGTCTGCGCTGCTCCATGCCGCCACCATCCTGGGCATCCGCATTGTAAGTCCGCAGCCAGACCCGGCGCTGTCCAGTCAATTCCTACAGGTTGAGCTGGTTAACAAGGCCACCGCCACGGCGCCCACCAAAGCCAAGGTGCGCGCTCAGGTCAATCTGGATGCGGGCGGCAATACCGATGCCAACCAACAAGCGGCCAGCCCGCTGCCGGTCAAGGACGACAAGACCGATACCGAACTGCAACAACTGCTTAAAGAAACGCGCGAGCTTGAACAAAGCCAGCAGCAGTTGATGTCGCAAATCAAACAAACCCGTAATCAGGTCAGCGCGCTGGATAATCCGGCAGCGCAGCAGCAAACGCAACAGGCCCATGGCCAGGATGCGCAAAAACAGACGCCGCAGCTTAAAGACATGAGCGGCCAGGCTGGCAAGATCGAGCGCGAGGTCAACGAATATCAGCAACGTCCGCGTAAAGCGTCGATCGGCGTGCCGGCAATCAAAAGCCAGACGGCAGGCTGGGAAGACCAGTGGCGCCATAAAGTGGAACGGCTGGGCACTGCGCTCTACCCGGTTGATGCGCGCGGCAACAAGTTGTATGGCTCGCTCACCCTCACCGTTGAAGTAAATCGCGATGGCTCTTTGCGCACCGTGACGGTTGATCGCAGCTCGGGCAATCGGGCGCTGGACCAGGCCGCCGTTGCGCTGGTGTACCGCAGCGCGCCATTTGCGCCGCTGCCTAAAAATCTGGTTGATGCGGCAGGTAATCCGGTAACCGTGCTGATCGTGCCGCGGGTGTGGACGTTTACCCGCAACAGCGAGCTGGTCGTGCCGTCGGGACCACAATAATGCGCGTGCTTGGCATCGATCCGGGCTCACGTGTGACCGGCTTTGGTGTGCTTGATATCGACGGCCAGCATCGCCATTACGTGGCCTCGGGCTGTATTCGCACCCCGGTCGGCGGCACTTTGCCCGAACGTATCGACAGTCTGCTAAAAGGCATCGCCGAGGTGGTCGCGGCCTACCAGCCCAAGGTGGCCGCGGTGGAGTTGGTCTTTGTCAACGTCAATCCCCAATCCACGCTGTTGCTGGGCCAGGCGCGTGGCGCCGTGATTGCTGCGCTGGTGCTGGCGCAACTGCCGATTTCTGAATACACCGCCTTGCAGGTCAAACAGGCGGTGGTGGGCAATGGGCATGCCGATAAAGAACAAGTGCAGCATATGGTGCAGCGTTTGTTGCGGCTCAACGGCTTGCCACAAGCCGACGCCGCCGATGCGCTGGCGGTGGCGTTAACTCATGCCAACCACGCGGGCAGCGCGCTCAAGCAACTGGGCGGTGGGCTCAAAATCCGCCGTGGCCGCCTGACCTGAACCAGGCGCTGATCAGACCCGGTTGCCCGGTATAATCGGGCGCTCTTTTTCCGACTTCCCTTGCGGACACCCTCATGATTGGACACCTCACCGGCAAACTGCTGGAAAAACAACCGCCGCAACTGGTGATCGATGTTGGCGGTGTGGGCTACGAAGTCGACGCGCCGATGAGTACCATCTACGTGTTGCCGCATGTGGGCGAGGCGGTCAGCCTGTTTACTCATCTGGTGGTGCGCGAAGACGCGCAGTTGCTGTATGGCTTTGCCACCCGGGCGGAACGCGATCTGTTCCGGGCACTGATCAAGATTACCGGTATCGGCGCCAAGATTGCGTTGGCGATCCTGTCCGGCCTGCAGGCGGATGAGCTGGCGGTGGCAATTGCGACCGAAGACACCGTGCGCTTGTCGCGCGTGCCCGGCATCGGCAAGAAAACCGCGGAGCGTCTGGTGCTGGAGCTCAAAGGCAAAATCGGCAGCATGCCCGCTGCGACCGGTGGGCTGAAGCTGGCCGCGCCCGAAGTCACCGGCGGCCGTGGCGATGTGCTGCACGCCTTGCTGGCGCTGGGTTACAACGAAAAAGAAGCCGCGCATGCAATGAAAGACATGGCGGCGGATATCGATGTGTCGCAGGGCATCAAGCTGGCGCTGAAACAACTCGCCCGCGCTTAGCACTATTCGGGGGTGGGTCGGCGTGCGGCACGCCAGCCCCCCACCCCTGGCCGCATCACGCCACGGCGGTTTCCATCGCCATGCGATAGCGCGCCAGCGCGGCAATCGTCACGATCGGCAGATTGTGCTCAGCCGCAAACAGATCAATCTGGGTGCCGCGCGTCATGGTCCCGTCCGGATTCATCACCTCACACAGCACCGCTGCCGGCTGCAGCCCGGCCAGCACCGCCAGATCAATCGAACCTTCGGTATGGCCCCGCCGTTCCAGCACCCCGCCCGCGCGGGCGCGCAACGGAAACACATGCCCGGGCCGGATCAGGTCTTCGGGCCGGGCGCCGTCCTTGATTGCAGCGCGGATGGTGGTCACGCGGTCGCTGGCGCTTACGCCCGTGGTGGTGCCGTGGGCTGCTTCGATGCTGACGGTGAAGGCAGTCTGATAGCGGCTGCCGTTGCTGCTTACCATCGGCGGCAACGCCAGACGATCGGCAGCGGCGTCGGTCAGGCACAGGCAGACGATGCCGCTGCCTTCACGGATCATCAGGGCCATGGTTTCGGTATTGATGTGCTCGGCCGCGATAATCAGATCGGCTTCATTTTCGCGATCATCATCATCCAGCAACAACACGGGGCGGCCAGCGGCCAGGGCAGCGATGGCTGCAGCCATCTGCTGGCGGTCTTGTGCAGAAACAACGGGGGTTACAACAGACATAAAGAAACGTCCTCGCAATAACAAATAACGCGACAAACGTTTCAGGGCTGAATACCAAGCAGGCCGCGCACGCGCACAACGTGCGGACGCAATGGTCCATGCTGTAGCGCGTGCGGCTGGCCTGCGTACTGATCTTCTTTCATCCGGACTCTAACCGTCGGCTCCGGAATGACAGATGCATTGCGCATCCGGGTCACCGGATCTGCTGACCTTGCCGTGGAGATATCGGTGATATCCGTAACAGCAAGCGCTCGCGGGCTTGGTTGCATGCTGCAACCCTACCGCCGGTGGGGAATTCCACCCCGCCCTGAAGACGTACCATCCGGCTACAATAGCCGGGCTCGCCAGTCTACACGCGACTGCGCCGTTACCGGAACACTCTTATGATCGAAACAGACGCCCTTTCTGCCGCCCCGCCTGAGCGCTTGATTACCGCCAAGGCCTTGTCGCAGCAAGAAGAACAGCTCGAACGTGCGCTGCGCCCCAAGCTGCTGGATGAATACGTCGGCCAGAAAAAAGCGCGTGGCCAGCTCGAGATTTTTATCGAAGCAGCCAAGAAGCGCGGCGAGGCGCTGGACCATGTTTTGCTGTTCGGCCCCCCCGGCTTGGGCAAGACCACGCTGGCGCACATCATCTCGCGTGAACTGGGCGTCAACTTGCGCCAGACCAGTGGCCCGGTGCTGGAACGCGCGGGCGATCTGGCCGCTTTGCTCACCAATCTTGAGCCGCATGACGTGTTGTTTATTGATGAAATTCATCGTTTATCGCCGGTGGTGGAAGAAATCCTCTATCCCGCACTCGAAGATTTTCAGCTCGACATCATGATCGGTGAAGGCCCGGCCGCGCGGTCGGTCAAACTCGATTTACCCCCGTTTACCCTGGTGGGTGCCACCACGCGTGCGGGCATGCTCACCAACCCGTTGCGCGACCGCTTTGGCATTGTGGCGCGCCTGGAGTTTTACACGCCGGAAGAGCTGACCCGCATCGTGGAGCGCTCGGCGGGGCTGATGGAAGTCAACATGGACGCCGCTGGTGCGTTTGAGATTGCACGGCGTTCCCGTGGTACGCCCCGCATTGCCAACCGCTTGCTGCGCCGGGTGCGCGATTACGCCGAGGTCAAAGCCGACGGCCGCGTGACGGCAGAAGTGGCGGATGCCGCGCTGTTGATGCTGGATGTCGATCATATCGGCCTCGACGTGATGGACCGTAAACTGCTGGAAGCCGTGATCACCAAATTTGGGGGCGGCCCGGTCGGGCTGGATAACGTGGCTGCGGCGATCGGTGAGGCTTCGGACACGATTGAAGATGTATTGGAACCGTATCTGATCCAGCAGGGTCTACTGCAACGCACGCCGCGCGGGCGCATGGCCACCTTGTCGGCATATCAGCATTTCGGACTAAACCCGCCGACAAATAGCGCCAATGACTGACGCCGCGGCCGTAAATTTTAAATAATGATGGCCGCGCGACATACTAATCTTGTAAGCAAACGCATAAAATATTGATCTTGTTGATCAGGAAGGGATTCAACCGTGGAAGTGGGTTCAGAAGATCTATCGATTCTGTCTTTGATTTCGCACGCCAGCCCCGTGGTACAGGGCGTGATGGCGATCCTGGTGGTGGTGTCATTGCTGAGCTGGTGGCGGATTTTCAGCAAGTTTTTTGTTATCAGCAGCACGCGCAAGCACACCAATGAATTTGAAGACCGCTTCTGGAGTGGCTCTGATCTGAACGCGCTGTACGAGCAAGTACGCCGCGGCACGCCTAACGGTCAGGAACGCATTTTCGTCGCCGGTTTCTCGGAATTCCTCAAGCTGCGCCAGAAAGGCGGCATGGAATTATCCGACGTGATGGAAGGCACCCGCCGTGCCATGCGCGCCAGCCTGCAGCGCGAACTCGATTATCTGGACAAGCACAATTCGTTTCTGGCTTCTGCCGGTTCGGTCAGCCCGTATGTGGGTCTGTTCGGCACGGTGTGGGGCATCATGCATGCCTTCAGCGGGCTGGCCAATGTGGGCCAGGCAACGCTGGCCAACGTGGCGCCCGGCATTGCCGAGGCGCTGGTGGCAACGGCCATCGGCCTGTTTGCGGCGATTCCGGCTGTGGTGGCCTACAACAGTTTTGCGCACGATGTGGACCAGTTGGCCAATCGTTACGAGAGCTTTATTGAAGAGTTCTCCAACATTCTGCAGCGCCAGGCAGCACGGTAAAAGGAAGCGAGCATGGCTAGAAGCCGCCGTCCCCGTCGCGCCATGAATGCCATTAACGTCGTACCGTATATCGACGTGATGCTGGTGCTGCTGGTGATTTTTATGGTGACCACTCCGATGATGCAAACCGGCGTGGTTAATCTGCCCTCGGTGGGCAAAGCCGATAAACAGGTCGATGCCCAACCGGTGTTTGTCGAGATTGCTGCTGATGGCGCAATCAAGATCAATGACAAGGGCGTGACCGAATCGACGCCCGACGTCAAAGGCCTGGCCGAGCTGGTTAAAAGCCATCTGGGCGCGGCGGCTGATCGCCCGGTGGTAATCGCTGCTGACAAGGCTGTGCGCTATGAGGCCGTGGTCAACGCCATGGACGTGCTCAAGCAGGCAGGCATTGCCCGCGTCGGTCTGAAGGTGAATACGCACTGATGGTGGCTGCCGACCAACGTCCCGCCCGTCCGCAAGAAGAACACCCGCTGGTGTCGCTATCGCTGGCGCTGGGCGTCCATGTTTTGTTCGTGGTGTTTTTGTTGATTTCGGTGCAGTGGCAAACGCATAAGTCCGAGCCGGTGCAGGTGGAATTGTGGGGTGGCCCGCCGCCGGCCGAAAAAGCCGTGGAACCAGAACCGCCCAAAGTGGTCAAGGAGAAGGTCGCGCCCGAGGTGCAGGCCAAAGTCGAGCCCAAACCGGATATCCAGACGGAAAAAGTGAAGGTGGTGCCCACGCCCCGCCCCACCCCGAAACCAACGCCGACGCCCAAGCCGACCCCAACGCCCAAGCCGACTCCGGCACCGACGCCCAGGCCCACGCCCGCGCCGAAACCGGAGCCGACCAAAGCGCCCAAGGTAGAACCAACCAAGGCACCGAAGCCGACGCCGGTTAAAAAAACCAGCGAGTTTGATTCTTTGCTGTCGACCAATTCGTTGACCACCGACAGCAAGCCCAATGGCAAAGCCGGTGGCAAGGGTGTTAATCCGGATGCAGTGACCAACAATGGCGTAGGCCCGGGTAAGGGCGGCGCAGGTGGTTCCGGTGGCTATATCGATGGATTGCGTTCGTTGTTGCGCTCGCGCCTGGTGTATTCGGATGACGCAGGCAACCCGTCGGTGCAGGTCCGGATTACGGTGTTGCCGGATGGCAGCATCCAGAATGTAGAAGTCATCAAATCCAGCGGCGATGCCGCGTATGCCGACGCCGTCAAACGCGCGATTGTAGGGCTGGACCGGTTGCCGCCGCGTCCGGGTAACGCAGCGTTTACCGGCGAATGGCGCACGCTGACACCGACGTTCCGCCTGAAGGACCAGTAAGCCGCAAGGCTTGCCGGTGCAGGCGATCAGTAAAGACATGCACGACGAGAGCGGGCTCCAGCTCGCCGGGGAATACCAACCATAACAAGGAGAACGGCCTGTGTTGTCACGCTTTACCCGTTTACTCGCATCCGCCCTGCTGGTCGCCAGCGCGGCGGCGCATGCTGATATTTCGTTTGATGTGGTCGGTGTCGGTGCCAATCAGTACCCGATTGCCATCGCGCCATTCCAGAACGAAGTGCAGCAAGCCCAACCCGTCACGCCTGTCATTCACGACGATCTGGCGCGCAGCGGTTTGTTCAAGGTGATCAATGGCGGCGACTTGTCGCCGGTGCCGTACCAGCCCGAGCAAGTGAGCTATCCCGCCGTCACTGCCAAAGGCGCACAGACCATTCTTATCGGCAAGGTCACGCCCAACGGCAATCAGGTCACCATACGCGTCTGGCTGCAGGACGCGGCCAGCCGTTCCTCGCTGATCTCCTATGAAGAAACCGTACCGGCCACCAGCACCCGTCGTGTCGCGCACAAGATTGCCGACATGATTCTGCAAAAGGTGGCGGGGATTTCGGGCATGTTCAATTCGCGCATTGCTTATGTCATCAAGACCGGCAAGCGCTATGAACTGCAAGTGGCCGATGCCGATGGGTATGGCGCGCAGGCCATCCTGGTCTCCAATCAGCCCATCATGTCGCCCAAGTGGTCGCCCGATGGCAGCAAGCTGGCCTATGTGTCGTTCGAAAAACAAAAGCCCATCGTCTATGTGCAGGATCTGAGCGGTGGTCGCCGTTGGGAAGCCGCCAGCTTCAAGGGCAGCAATTCGGCACCCGCCTGGTCCACCGACGGCAGCAAGCTGGCGGTGACGCTGACGCGGGAAAGCGGTTCGCAAATATTCCTCGTGCCGTCCGGCGGTGGTGGCGGTTCGCAACGCATCAGCAGCAGTGGCGATATCAATACCGAGCCGTTCTATGCGCCTGATGGCAGCATCATCTTTACTTCGGATCGCGGCGGTAGCCCGCAGATCTATCGCATGTCCGCCAGCGGCGGCAATGCAGAACGCCTGACTTTCCAGGGTAGCTATAACGCTTCCGGCAAGCTCAGCCCCGACGGTAAAACCCTGGTCTTTATTACCCAGACCAGCGGTTACCACGTTGCTGTCATGGATATGGCCAGCCGCCAGGTCCAGGTTCTGACCGACAGCAACCGCGACGATTCACCCACGTTTGCACCCAACGGCCGCATGGTGCTGTACGAAACACAAGCCGGTGGCCGCGGCGCTCTGGCCGCTGTATCCAGCGATGGTCGGGTCAAAGTGCGCCTGAAGGCGCAAACGGGTGATGTCCGGCAGCCGGCATGGGGGCCGCTGCTGAAGTAACCGGATGTTGGTTGTCGCGGGCTCGCGGTGACGCGGCCGGCGATGGTTCCGGCTGTTGTTGAGGGCGACGTCACTGCCGCCAACTGCTATTGCACCTTTGGAGAATCAAGATGAAAAAAATTGCCATGAGCGCTCTGCTCGCTGCCCTGCTGGCTGCGTGTGCCAGCAACCCGAAACCGGCTCCGGTCACCACTGCACCGGCTCCGGCTGCTGCAACTGACAACACCAATACCGCACCCGCTACGGTGGATCTGACCCAAGGCCAGAACAAGCCGGGCTATAGCGAACTGACTGACCCGAACAACATCCTGTCGCAACGTCGCGTGTACTTCGACTTTGACTCGTATGTGGTCAACGACAAGTACAACGAGCTGGTACAAGCCCACGCCAAATACCTGCTGGCGCACAAGGATGCCAAGGTCATCCTGCAAGGCAATACCGATTCGCGCGGTACCGCTGAATACAATATCTCGCTGGGCCAGAAGCGTGCCGAAGCCGTCAAGAAACTGATGAGCGCGCTGGGCGTGCCGGACAGCCAGATCGAAACCGTGAGCTTTGGTAAAGAAAAGCCGGCTGAACCGGGTGATACCGAAGAAGCATGGTCGCGTAACCGTCGTACCGAAATCGTCTATCAAGGCGAATAAGCCCGGGCCTTCGGGCTTCTGGCTGGCAGCGCGCCGCGGTCACCGTCTTCCCGGTGGCCGCGCCGCTTGCCCGGTATCGCAAAAGTGCCTATCGTGCAGCGTTGGGCTGGCGGCTGGCCAGCTACAACGCTGTTTTTAACTGCAGACCGGTGAGAAATGAAACGAATAGTTGCTCTCCTGGCGCTCGCCTTCGCCACTCAGGCCGCCCACGCCGGGCTGTTCTCTGACGATGACGCCCGCAAACAGATTGCTGATCAAGGCGCCCAGATTCAGGCGCAAGGCCAACGCATCGACACGCTCGAAGCCGGCAATGCGCGCATCCTCAACCTGGTTAACCAGATTGAACAGCTCAAGCAGGACATCGCCACGCTGCGCGGTCAGAACGAAACGCTGCAATACAACCTGGACGAAGCCACCAAGCGGCAGAAAGACCTGTATGTCGATCTGGATAACCGCCTGCGTGCAATGGAACAAGCCAAGGTAGATGCGCACAATGCAGAGCAGGCCAGCGCGCAGCAGTCGCTGGATAGCGCGATTGCGCTCAGCAAAAACGGCAAGCACAAAGATGCCGTGGCCGCGCTGACGCAATTTATCAATGCCAACCCCGATGCGCCGCAAACGGCGACGGCCTATTACTGGTTGGGCGTGAGCCAGACCGGGCTGAAAAATTACAAAGGCGCGCTGGCCGCCTATAGCGCGGTTCAGGCCAAGGCACCGAATGACCCGGTTGCCGCTGACGCGCTGTATGGCAGTGCCGTCGCTGCCAACGCCACCGGCGACAAAAAAGGCGCGCGCGCCTATTTGTTGCAGCTGGTAGAGAAATATCCGCAGTCGGATAAAGCCGCCATCGCCAAGAAAGCGTTGCTGAGCACCAACTGATCGGGTAAAACGCAATGCCCACGGCGCCGCTGGCCGGCGCCGTTTTTTATTTCCGTCGGGTATCACCGACTGGAAAACCCCGTCTGCAGCCGCCTGGTCTGCAGGCTGCCATCCGCTGGACTGTGTTTCCAGCAAGGAGCCTTTACTCATGACAACGATCATGACCAATACCCCGTTGCCGCCCTCGGTACGGATCACTGAAATTTTCTTCTCATTGCAGGGCGAGACCAGCCGCATGGGCTTGCCCACGGTGTTTGTGCGCCTGACGGGCTGTCCGCTGCGCTGTGGCTATTGCGACAGCGCGTACGCCTTTCATGGCGGCCAGACCATGAGCTTTGACGCCATCCTTGAAAAAGTAGCCAGTTTTGGCGCGTGCACCGTGTGTGTCACCGGCGGCGAGCCGCTGGCGCAAAAGCACAGCCTGGCGCTGCTGCGCGCCTTGTGCGACGCCGGTTACGACGTCAGCCTGGAAACCAGTGGCGCGTTAGCCATTGATGACGTCGACGCGCGCGTGTCGCGTATCGTCGATATCAAGACGCCAGGCTCGGGTGAACTGGACAAGATGCGCTGGGAAAACCTCGACGCCATCAAGCCGGGCGACGAAATCAAGTTTGTACTGGTCGATCGCGCCGATTACGAGTGGGCGCGTGAGTTGCTGCAAACCCGTCAGCTGGCCGCCAAAGCACCGGTGCTGTTCAGCCCGGTCTGGGAAACCCTCAAGCCGACCGACCTGGCCGACTGGGTAATCAAAGACAATCTGCCGGTACGCATGCAAGTACAGTTGCACAAGATTCTCTGGGGCGACCGACCCGGCGTTTAAGGCGCTGAGGGCTGGCCGCATCATCCACCAACCAGGTTGTTGCTGATGCCGCTGTTGCAGATTGCCAGGCGCGAAATCGTCCGATTAAAAAAGCTACCGCAGCGCACGCGCAGCACGCTGGCCTTATGGCTGGGTGCGGCGGTGGTAGGGCTGGTGGCCGTCTTGTTGGCCAAGGCGGCGGAATGGGCGTTTCTGGGCTTTAGTGCCCTGCATGAGCGCTGGCTGTGGTGGCCGTTTGTGTCGCTGCCGCTGGGGGGCATGGCCATCCGCTGGTTGATGGATCGCATGGGCAAGGGCGCAGAAGGCAGCGGCATCCCGCAGACCATGGCCGCCATCGAAGTGGCCGGTAAACCCGAAATCGCCAGCAAAGTGCTGTCTTTGCGCATAGGCGCAGTCAAATTTGTCGGCATCGTGATGGGCCTGGGCAGTGGCTTTGTGCTGGGGCGCGAAGGCCCCACCGTGCAGATCGGCGCCAGCCTGATGTATGCCTGCCGCAAATTGATGGCATTGCCCAACGAACAAGTGCAACGCCAGCTGATTCTGGCCGGTGGCGCGGCCGGCATCGCCGCCGCCTTTAATACGCCGCTGGCCGGCATTGTGTTTGCGTTTGAAGAACTGGCGCGCTCGGTCGAAACCGAAACCAGCGGCCGCTTGATCGGCGCGGTGATTCTGGCGGGCGTGGTGGCGTTGGCGCTGCAGGGCGATTACACCTATTTCGGTCGCATCCATGTGCCGGACTTTAATTACGCGATTCTGCTGCCTTTGATTCCGGTGGCGGTCACGGCGGGACTGGTCGGGGGCTTGTTTTCGTGGCTGTGCGTGCATCAAGCGCGCTGGATGCCGCGCCCGCTGGCGGAAATGCGGCGGCAACGGCCATACGCGTTTATCGCGGCGTGCGGTCTGGTGATTGCGGCCTGTGGCCTGTTGGTGCCGGTGTTTGGCAGTGGTGCCGATGAAACCAGCCATGTGATTAGCGGGGAAGGCCTGATGGCGTGGTATTACCTGCCGCTCAAGCTGTTGAGCTTGCTGGCGACGTTTATCACCGGCTTGCCCGGCGGCGTCTTCGCCCCCGCTTTGTCACTGGGCGCGGGGGTGGGCAGCTGGTTTGCGCCGCTGTTCGGGGCCGATGTGCAGATCAAGATCGTCGCCATCGGCATGGTGGCTGCACTGGCCGCGGTAACGCGCGCCCCGGTCACCAGCGCCATCATCATGATTGAAATGACCGACGGCCACGCGATGGTGATCTCCACGCTGGCGTCGGCCATGATTGCTTCAAATGTGGCGCGCTTGTTTCGCGTCAATCTTTATCACGATCTGGCTGCAAGAGTGCTGCTGCAATATGGACACGGGTCCAAGCCGCATGCACCTGCAGCCACTGCAAAAGGGACTCACTCTGATGACTCAAACCACTGAGGCCGCACGTCCGGCCGTGATCCTGCTCTCCGGCGGGCTGGATTCCGCAACTTGCCTGGCGATTGCCAAAAGCCAGGGCTTTGCACCGTATTGCCTGTCGTTTGATTATGGCCAGCGCCATAACGCGGAACTGAAAGCCGCTGCCCGCGTGGCCAAAGCTTTGGGCGCGGTCGAGCATCGCGTAGTCCGCATCGATCTGGCCACCTTTGGCGGCTCGGCGCTGACCGACGCCAGCATAGAAGTGCCGACCGATGGCGCCACGGACGGCGGCATTCCGGTGACCTATGTGCCCGCGCGCAACACCATCCTGCTGTCTTATGCACTGGCCTGGGCCGAAGTACTGAAGGGCGACGACATCTTTATTGGCGTTAACGCGGTCGATTATTCGGGCTACCCCGATTGCCGCCCGGACTATATCGCCGCCTACCAGGCGATGGCGCGGCTGGCCACGCGCACCGGTGTGGAAGGCAGCCCGCTCACCATCCACACCCCGCTGATCAGCCTGAGCAAGGCCGACATCATCAAGACCGGGCTGGCGCTGGGCGTGGATTACAGCCTGACGGTGACGTGCTACAAGGCCGACGACGAAGGCCGCGCCTGCGGTGTGTGCGATGCCTGCCGCTTGCGCGCCGCCGGCTTTGCCGATGCTGGCGTGCCCGACCCCACCCGCTACCAACCCGCCTGATAGAGTGGGTCTAGACCCACCACTCAAAGCCATCTGCCTAAAGCACTGCGCCTGGCATGCCGCTTTGAGGGTGGGTTCCAACGAAGAGCCAAGGCCGTCGTTCCTGGCATGACGCTTTAAACGGTTGCTCCAGACGGGGACGCCGCTGCCGCCCGCGACCCGCATCTAGCCATGGCGCTGCGGCCACAGCAGCCGTGGCGCGGCGATGCCTATGGTCAGCGCCAGCAACACCATGCCCGCGCGAATGGCGTTAACGCCGGCTTCTTCCAGCAAAGCACCACCCGCTGCTTTGCTGGGCAGCATGGCAATACGCAACATGGCTTGCACCGCGTGGTACATAAAGACGCCGGGCACCAGCGGGATCACCGCGCTGATGGCGTAGATGGCGCTGACGTGGCGTAAACGGCGCGCCAGGGCCTGCGCCAGCACGCCCACCAGACACGCTGCCGCCAGTGTGGCCACCACCAGATCGCCGCCCGCCGCCACGATGCCGTTGCGCAACGCTACGGCCAGCACTGCCATCGCACAGCAGCCCGGCAGGGCACGCGGCGGCACGTTGAACAGCAAGGCAAAGCCCAATGCCGCCGGTGCGGCCCAGATGCTGATTAACCAGTGCGGCATCATCCCACCACCCGCAGAGCCAGACTCATGCCGATGGCGATGCCCACGATAATCACCACCCCCATGGTCAGCCGCACATTGCCATTCAGATAATTGCCCTGCAGCAAATCGCTGGTGCCATTGATCAAAGGTACGCCGGGAATCAGAAACAGCACGCAGGCCGCGAGGGCCGCATCCGGCGTGCTGGTCAGGCTATGGGCCGCGCCGGTGATCAGCGTGGCGACAAAGGCGGCGGCGCTGGCAAACATCAAGGGCTGCAAGCCGCGTTTGACCAGCCATTGCCGTAACGCCATGCCGATGCCGCTGGCAAAGGTGGTGAGCGCGATGGCGGCGGCGTCCCCACCAAACAGGGCGGCAAAGCCGCCACAGGCTATCCCGACAAACAGCGCAATCAGTCCGGCCGGATAGCGCGGGGTATGCGTCGCGATTTGTTCGGTCCACGTTTTGAAGGCTTCAGTGCCGATGCGGCCGGCTTCGAGCGAGGTCAGGGCGCGCTCCAGTGCATTGAGCGCGCGAAAATTAACGCCCATATGCGGCGCTTTGCGCAGCGCGGTTTCACGCTGCAGGTTCATTTCCAGCGTCAGGCCGAGGTTAAGCGATGACACCACCGTATCGACCCGCTGCGCGCCCAATGCCGTAGCGCAACGTTGCATGGCGGCGCTGGTGCGCGCGGTATCGGCGCCGCAACTATGCGCCAGCAAGCCAATCTGCAAAGCCAGATGGGTGACCTCGGCCAGGCTTAAGGGGGTTTCCTTGTTCATCGTGTTCGGACTGCCGCCAGCCGCTTTTGCTGTTGCGCGCGCCAGATGCGCCAGCCCAGCAAGATCGCCAGCAAGACTGCGTATATGGCCGGATCAGTGATATCGCGTTTGACCAGCCACCAGTAATGCACCACGCCCAGAATGGCGATGGCGTAAATGGCCTTATGCAGCCGCGCCCAGTTACGTTTGAGCTTGCGCACGCTGGCGGCGTTGGAGGTGACTGCCAGCGCGGCCATCAATACAAAGGCAATAAAGCCGACGGTGATAAAGCGCCGTTTGATCACGTCGTGCCACATTGCGGCAAAGTCGAACAAATGATCCAGCCCGAACCAGGTGGCGAAATGACAGCACACATAAAAGAAAGCAAACAGCCCCAGCATGCGGCGAAAGCGCAGCAACTCATTGCGGCCGGTAAGGATGCGTAGCGGTGTTACGCACAAGGTGATCAGCAAAAAATTGAGTGTCCAGGTGCCGGTTTGATGCGTCACGTACTCAACCGGATTGACCGCACTGGTCACATGCAGCGCGATCCACGCGGCCGGGATCAGACAGACGATAAACAAAACGAACTTGAGCCAGCTAATGGCTCGGGGTGAGACAGGGCGGGTGGCGGCCATGGTGTCACTATGCGGGTGGGCAATGACGCCGGTTATAGCAGCAGGCGCGGCTGGCGTCACTGTGGCTTATGCCCGATACGCTCATGCCGAGCCAGCGCAATGCCCCGTATAATTGCGCTTTTCCCGTTTTCCGGAAGCGCGTTCATGCCTGTCAGCGTCGTCAAATCGGCCCAGCGTATTGTGGTCAAGGTGGGTTCCAGTCTGGTCACCAACGATGGCCGCGGCCTCGATCACGCCGCATTGGCGCGCTGGGCGGCAGAAATTGCCCAGCTTAAATCGCTGGGCAAACAGGTGGTGCTGGTGTCATCCGGTGCGGTGGCAGAAGGCGTGGCGCGGCTGGGCTGGAGCGTCAAGCCCACCGCCGTGCATGAAAAACAAGCCGCCGCCGCAGTGGGCCAGATGGGCTTGTGCCAGGCGTATGAGAGCGCGTTTCGGCAACATGGGCTGAACACCGCGCAAGTGCTGCTGACGCATGAGGATATGGCCGACCGCACCCGTTATCTGAATGCGCGTTCTACCTTGCTGACGCTGCTGGCGCTGGACGTGATTCCAATCATCAACGAAAACGACACCGTGGTGACCGCCGAAATCAAGCTTGGCGATAACGACACCCTGGGTGCGCTGGTGACCAACCTGGTCGAAGGCGATGCGTTGGTGATCCTGACGGACCAACGCGGGCTGTACACGGCGGACCCGCGCAAAGATCCCGCCGCCACGCTGGTGGAAGAAGCCAAAGCGGGCGATCCGGCGCTGGAAGCGATGGCGGGTGGGGCGGGTTCCAATGTGGGGACTGGCGGCATGCTGACCAAAATCCTCGCGGCCAAACGGGCCGCCCGCAGTGGCGCCGCCACCATCATCGCCAGCGGCCGGGAACCCGATGTATTGACGCGGCTGGCAGGCGGCGAGGGCATCGGCACGCAACTGGTGCCCGAGACCTCGCCGCTGGCGGCGCGCAAGCAGTGGATTGCGGCGCATCTGCAGGTTAAAGGCAAAGTGGTGCTGGACGACGGCGCGCGCCGGGCGCTGGCAGAGAAGGGGTCCAGCTTGCTGCCGATTGGCGTCGTTGATGTGGTGGGGGATTTCCGCCGCGGCGATATGGTCAGCTGCGTGGACAGCCTTGGCCACGAGATCGCCCGCGGCTTGATCAACTATGCGGCCGCCGAAACCCGCCGCATCCAGCGCCAGCCCACCGGGCAGATCGAAGCAATTCTGGGATATCTGGAAGAACCCGAACTGATCCACCGCGATAATCTGGTGCTACTGGATTAAGCCGCGACCAATAGGGTGGGTCTAGACCCACCACCCAAAGCCAGATGTCACGAGCGGTGCGCTTGGCATACCACATTGGACGGTGGGTCCAGACCCACCCGATGTCTCGTGATTAATAGGGTGGGTCGTGACCCACCATCCAAAGCCGAATGCCACGAGCGGTTTGCTTGGCATGCCACATTGGACGGTGGGTCCAGACCCACCCTATCGTCCTTACGGGTTCAAGCGCGCGGCGGAGGCTGATCGGTGCCGCCCGGCACCAGTTCCGGTTTCCACAGCCGATTCAGCGACGGGGTCGGTTCCCCGGCCAGGCGCGCCAGCATCAGCTCGGCCAGTGTGCGGCCGGCCTGGCGCGCTTGCGGTTGCATGATGGCGCTCACCGTGGCGCTATCCGGCAGCAGCGCGGGCAAGCCGCCAAATACGATGATCGAAATATCGTGCCCCGGCAGCAAGCCGGCCTGGCGCAGCGCGCTCATCACGCCCAGCGCTGACACGTTGTTATCCACCACCAGCGCCGTCGGCCGCTGTGGCAGGGCCAGCAATTTGCGCGTGGCGGCAGCGCCATCGAGCGGCGTCAGCCCGCCGTGCACCATATAATCCGGATCGACCGCCACGCCAGCGGCGTTCAGCCCCAGCAAATAACCCATGCGCCGTTGCGCGGCAAAGTTCATCGAGAGCGGCGCGCTGACCAGGGCAATACGTTGATGGCCCAGCGTGGTTAGCCGCTCTACCGCCAGCCGCATGCCATATTCATTGTCGTAATCGAACCAGGGGTATGGGTCTGCCAGCGCACTGCGCCCGTGGGCCACAAACGGGAAACCCTTTTCCTGCAGGTACTCCAGGCGCGGATCCTGCACTTGCGTCCGCGCTACGATCAGGCCATCCACTCGGCCCGCCGACACCATGCGTTTGTAGGTATCCAGTTCATGTTCTTGCGCCGCCGAGACGATCATCAAATCCATGCTGGCTTCGCCCAGCCGCTCGGTAATCCCGGCAATGATGTCGAGGAAGACCGGATCGCCCAGATCGGACGGCTCAAACGGATAGATGATGCCGATGCTATCGGTCTTGCCGGTGGCAAGGCGACGCGCAACCGTGTTGGCGCGGTAGCCGAGTTGACGCGCGGCTTCGACCACGCGTTCGCGCGTTTCGGCGTTAACCTCAGGAAAACCATTAAGCGCACGGCTAACCGTGGTGGGTGAGAGCTGGAGGTGAGCGGCAAGCTGGCGGAGGTTCATGGGCCCGGTCGGTTAGGTTTCTGATATCGATTTCAGCGGCATTGTGCCGTAGCGGCCGCGAAAGCGAAATCGGTCATATGCCGGGCGGCACCAGCCCTGGCCATCCCGACTGCGCCGCGCCTGGGCTTTAGCTAAAGCGGAAAGACAGCGTTTCGCGCCCGCGCCGGAATAACACATGGTCTGACAAGATGGTCAGATGCCATTCTTCGCTGGCCAACGGCTTGTTGCGTTTGAAAGCGCGCATCTGTACCACGGCAATGCACAGACCATGCTCGGGATCGCGTACCGACGGATACAGGATCAGATCAACGTCGCCGTTCTCACGCGCGCCCGTGCCGATATCGTGGGTGGCGCGGTAATCATCGGGACGGTTCCAGCGGTCCGGCGTGGCGGCAAACGGCGGCAGGCGCAGATCGACCGCATTGCCCGCCACATCCACCTGGAACAAGGTGCGTTGCAAGGTGATATGCGTGTCGCGCAACCCGGCGGAGGCATTGATAAAGCGGAATTGCCAATAGCCCGATTCGGCCATGGCGGTGGTTTTATTCTCGGCCGCGTACAGCATGCCCAGCGCGCCAGGCCGGACAAAGCGCGTACCGTGGGGCGGGCTGGCCGGATAGCGAAACGGTGTACTCAGCAGATAATGCAGTTTTTGTGCGCCAGCAGGCACCGGCGGCTTGTGCTCATCCAGCAAAGTTTCGAGCAGCGCTTGCTCGTCAGGATCATTGTCCACCAGTGCCAGCGTGGCCACTTCGCGCTGGGTTTCGACCGAACGCCAGGCCTTGAACGCGGCGCTGCTGTTAGATACGACCGCGGATGCCGTCAAGATAGAGACCCACAGTAAACAAGCCGGCCGCACCACGGCGGATGATGTCGGCGGGGACGCCGCCCAGATCGGTATTGGGGGTATGCATCCAGCGGCGGATCAGATCTTCTTGCCCGCCGAGGATGGAGGAGAGTGAGCGATACAGGCGGATTAGCGTCAGCGCGGTATCCCACTCGGGGCGATGGTTATTGAGTTCGTACTGGCCGTGCACCATGCGGCTGACGCTGGCACCGGACAAGCCCAGCATGCGGCCCAGGTCCGATTGACGGAAATCCAGCCGCTCCGCCGTGCGGACCAAGGCTTTGGTCATCACGACTTCGTCTTTCAGTACCGGTTTCTCAAGCGCCGCCATAAACCCTCCGCGATTTGCTGCTGGAAATATAGCACAAAAAAATTTCTGGAGAAAACATAGGGTGGGTCATGACCCACCATTCAAAGCCATGGAGACGCACGATGATGCTTGGTGCGCTGCGGCTTCGAATGGGTGGACCAGACCGCACACCCGGTCCCCCCATGCCTAATGCCCGCCGCCCCCACCACCACCCGTAGACCCAAACGGTGGCTTGGCAAACCAGACAATCACGATCAGCGCAAAGAAAATCACGCCCAGCAACCAGAACACTTCTTTGGTGGCGATCATGAAGCTTTGTTGCGCAATCACCTGATCCACCTGTGCATATGCCGCTTGTGCGCTCATGCCCAGGTCTTGCAGCTTGCTCAGATAATCCACACTGGCCGGGTTGGCGGCGTTCACGTTTTCAGTCAGACGCACGTGGCTGAAATTCTGCCGACGGTCCCACAAGAACACCGCGATGGCCGTGGCAAAGCTGCCCGAAATGGTCCGGAAAAAATTGGACAAGCCCGATGCCGATGCCATCTGCGCCGGGCCGAGGCCGGACAGGATGATCTGGTTGAGTGGCACAAAGAAACACGCAATGCCGATGCCCTGCATAAAGCGCGACAGCATGATGTGGTTAAGGTCGGTGTCCAGGGTAAAGCTGGCGTACCAGAACATGGTGACGCCGAACACCACAAACGCGATCGACGCCACCATGCGCAGATTCAGCTTGGTGATGTTCTTGCCGATGATGGGTGACAAGAACAGCGCCAGCACACCGCCCGGCGCAGTGGCCACACCGGCCCATGTCGAGTTGTAGCCCATCACTGTTTGTAGCCACAGCGGGAACAACACCGTGCTGCCAAAGAAGCAGAACATGCCCAACGACAACACAATCACACCGATGGTGAAGTTACGGCGCTTCAGCAGCGTCAGCTCCACAATCGGATGCTCTTCGGTCAGCTCCCACGCCACAAAGTAGGTCAGCGCCAGCACGGCCACGGCACCCAGGGTGACGATCACTGGCGAGTTGAACCAGTCCAGATCGTTGCCGTTATCCAGCATCACTTGCAGGCTGCCCACGCCCAGCACCAGCAGGATCAGGCCAACCACATCGATCGGCAACTTGCGGGTGGGGGTTTCACGGTCTTTCAGCAGGTTCCACGACGCAATGCCCGCGGCGATGCCCACCGGCACGTTGATGTAGAAAATCCACGGCCAGCTGAGCTGATCGGTGATGTAGCCGCCGAGCAAGGGCCCGAAAATCGGCGCGACAATCACGGTCATCGACCATAAGGCCAGCGCCAGGCCCTTTTTCTCCGGTGGATAAGTGCTCAGCAGCAGCGTTTGTGACAGCGGCACCATCGGGCCGGAGACCAGGCCTTGCAGAAAGCGGAACGCCACCAGCATCGGCAGGCTGTTGGCCATGCCGCACAGGATGGACATCAGCGTAAACAACAGCACCGACAGCGAAAAACATTTGACCTGGCCAAAGCGGCCAGCCAGCCAACCGGTCAGCGGCACCGCAATGGCTGCCGCCAGACCATATGAGCTGATCGCCCATGTGCCCTGGTTGGCCGCCACGGCCAGATCGCCGGCAATGTGCGGGACTGAAACGTTAACAATCGTTGTATCGAGAATTTCCATGAAGGTGGCGAACGACAACGCCACCGTCACCAAGGCCAGCTTGCCGCCGTGCAGGGGCGCAGGCGGGGCTACAGCAGCGGCTGTAGAGGTCATGACAGTACTCCGCGAAGCATGCCCCGGCGGTCAAACGCCAGGGCATGTCAATTACTTGCTCTTGGCCATATTGCGCGCCACGATGGCGTCGGCTTGCGTCTCGGCCTGTTGCAGCGGCTGGTCCAGCACGGTGGTGGTAAACAGCGGCTTGTTCTCGGTGGCGGCCGACAGCACGCTACCGTCACGCTGATGAGTGTCCACTTCCACCGTGGTCGACAGGCCTACGCGCAGCGGATGCTGGCGCAGCTCTTGCTGATCCAGCTGGATACGCACCGGCACACGTTGCACCACCTTGATCCAGTTACCGGTGGCGTTTTGCGCCGGCAACAGGCTGAAGGCGCTACCCGTACCGGCGCCCAGGCCAACCACTTTGCCGTGGTATTCCACCTTGCTACCGTATACATCGGCCGTAATCTTCGCGGGCTGATTGATACGGATATTGCGCAGTTCGGATTCCTTGAAGTTGGCGTCCACCCACAACTGGTCCAGCGGCACAATCGACAGCAAGGATTGGCCCGGGGTGATGCGCGCGCCCACTTGCACGCCACGCTTGGCCACATAGCCCGACACCGGCGCCGGGATGGCATTGCGTTGCACGGTCAGCCACGCTTGCGTGTAATTGGCGCGAGCACGCAGCACGCTGGGGTGATTTGCGATGTTGACGCCATCGATGCTGGCATGGGCGGCTTCGGCTTGCTTTTCGGCTACATCCAGCGCCGCTTTGGCGACGGCGACATCGTCTTTGGCGTGGGCAACTTCTTCGGCCGACACGGTGTGGTCAGCGGCCAGCGGCGCACGGCGCGCCAGATCATCCTGCGCCTTGGCCAGATCGATCCGTTTTTGCGCCAGTGCGGCGTCGTATTGCGAGGCGTTGGCGTAGGACTGGCGCAGTTGGCGCACCGAATCACCCAGCGCGGCTTCGGCTTGCGCCAGCGCTACCTTGGCATCGACCGGGTCCAGTTTGACGACATCGTCACCGGCCTTCACAAACTGCGTTTCGTCCGCGCTGATCTGGGTGACGGTGCCGCTCACTTGCGAGGTCAGCGTGACCAGGTTGCCGCCCACATAGGCGTTATCGGTTTCTTCGCGTTGCGTCAGTACGGTGGCGTAATAAAACGCGTAGCCGATGCCGGCCAGCACAAACACGGTGGTGATGATGGCCATGACCGGTTTGCGCTTTTTCTGATTCGCGGCAACGGCTTGGTTGTTATCGGTACTCATGGTGTTCTCCAGAATTCTTTAGCATGACTGGCTCACCGCGCGCAGCAGCGGCGCGGTAGCGGGTTTGTTATTTGGTTTCGGCTACGGCGTCGGCGGTCGGGGCTTGATAGCCACCGCCTAGCGCACGGGTCAGCGCAATTTCGGTATTGATCTGGCGGTTACGCAGCAGCAGCAACTGGTCCTGAATCATCAGCACCGGCAGTTGCGCCCGCAGTACCACGCCTTGATCGGTCAGGCCACGCTGCATGCGGGTTTGCTGGTTTTTCAGCACGCCCTCGGTCGCGACCAGATAGTTGCGAGTGGCGGCCTCTTGCGCCGACAAGCCTTGCAGCGCCACACCCTGGTTGGCCACGTCCTGCACCGCATTCACCAGCGCCTGGTTGTACTGGGCAATGGCCACATCGCGTTGCGCCCGGCTGGCAGTCAGCCCGGCAGCCAGACGGCCGCTATCAAAGATCGGCAGGCTCAGCGCTGGGGTAATGCCCAGCGTGCGCGTGCCTTGCTTCAGCACATCGTCCAGGCTCAGGCTGGAAGCGCCGACAAACGCGCTCAGGCTGATATCCGGATAGAACAGCGCCTTGTTGTACTCGGTGCGTTGCGTTGCGGCTTCGGCGCGCCAACGGGCGGCTTGCAGATCGGGGCGACGTGCCACCAGGTTCAGACCCAGATCAGCGGGCAGTGCGCCGACGGCTTGCGGCAAGGGCTGCGGCTGCAGTTGGTCCACCACTTTGCTGTCACCGGTAATGCCCAGCAACGCGCGCAAGGATTCGCGATCCTGGCGCTCGGTTGCGGCCAGTTGCGCCAGCACGGCGTCCTGGTTGGCGACATCACCGCGCGCGCTGCGCTGGCTGGTATCGTTTTCCAGGCCGCTTTGCACACGGCGGGCGGCAATCTGGTGCAGATTTTGCTGCACGTCGCGTTGCTGCTTGATCAGCGCAATGCGGGCGTTGTCGGTCTGCCAGGTAAAGTAGGCTTGCGCCACGGCGGTGGTCAGCGATTGCTCGGCAGCGGCCAGATCGGCGCGGCTGGCGGCGGTTTCGCCCAGGGCCGCAGCGATCTCGGCCTTGTGCTTGCCCCACCAGTCAAATTCATACGACGCGGAAATTTGCGGCTCGGTATCGGTCACCCATTCACCGGCCAGCGGCGGTGGAATCAGACCGTATTCGGACGTCAGCTCGCGCGTCACCGACACACTGGCGCGCACATTCACGCCTTCGTTGGCATGCGCCTGTTGCACGCCAGCCTGCGCCGCCAGCACACGCGTTTGCGCCACCACCAGGTTGGGCGAGCCTTTAAGCGCAGCATCCATCAGTTGATCGAGCTGGCTGTCGTGATAACGCGACCACCAGCGGGCATCGGGCCAGCCTTCGCTGGCCAGTTTGATCTGGCTGGAAAGCTGCGCGCCTGCGGCGTCGCGCAGTTGTACGGACTGATGGTCTTCCGGAATCCGGGCGCAGCCGGCCAGCGCCAGCAAGCCCAAGGCGAGATAAGGTTTCATGGCTTTTCTATGTAGTAGTTCAGTGGACCCTGCGCTCAGGCAAAGGCGCCGAGCAGCTTCTTGAGGATGGCTTCGAGCAGGTCGCGTTCTTCCGCCGTCAGATCGTTAAACGGTGAGAAGGCATGGTTCTGGATTTTGGGTAGCGTACGTTGCACCAGCTCTTCGCCTTGCGGGGCCAGATACAGGTCAATGCGACGCCGGTCTTCCGGGTTGGGCTCGCGGCGCAGCAGGCTTTTGGCCACCAGCTCGTCGCAAATCCGCGTGACATTGGCGCGCGACTCGCCGGTCGCTTCGGCCAGGTCAGACGGGTTGAGCGGTTTGCCGCCCGAGCTGACCAGCATCACCAGCGCCAGAAAACTGATGCGGTTGAGGTTATATTCGCGCAGCACTTCGTTCATGCGGCTGTTAAGGCCGCCGGCGATGTGTTGCAACAGCATTTTAAGCAGCACGGGCTGGCGGTCGCTGCCGGGCACGCGCGCACAAACCCGCTCGATGCGGTTTTCGATATCCGCAAAGGTGGGAAAAGCGTCTGGGGTGGGGTGGACATGATCATTCATGCCGGGATAGTAAATTTCTGAATTATTTTTGACAAGAATAATTTAGGGCTGTATCTCTGCCGCGACGTTGTGATTTTCCCGTAGCCCGCTGTTTGAACTGCGCCAGATCAAGGCATCTTGGGTTTTTGACCGGGCATCGGTTAAAGTTCGGTCATGAAACAATCACTTGATCGCATTCTCACTTCTCAGGGTTTCGGCACGCGTAAAGGCGTGCGCGAGCTGATCGCCGATGGCGAAGTGGCCGTCAACGGCCAGATCGTCACCGACTGGCGCACCGATGTTGAAACCGAAGGCCTGATGATTACCCTGTTTGGCGAGGAAGACTGGCCCTATCGCGCCCAGCTCTATCTCGCCTTGAATAAACCCACCAATTACGAATGCTCGCGCAAGCCGAGCCACCATCCCGGCATTCTGACGCTGCTGCCCGAGCCCTATCGCTGGCGCGATGTGCAACCGGTGGGACGGCTGGATCATGACACCACCGGTTTGCTGCTGCTGTCGGATGACGGCGCGTTTATTCATGCGCAGTCACACCCCAAACATCATCAGCCCAAAAAATATCTGGCCACGCTGGCGCAAGCGGCCGACTCCAGCCTGGCCGAGCAATTACTGAACGGGGTCAAACTGCACGACGAACCAGCGCCGCTGCACGCGCTGTCGGCCGTGCTGGTGGATGAGCTGCATATCGAGATGGTGCTGGAGCAGGGCAAATACCATCAGGTCAAACGCATGCTGGCGGCGGCGGGTAACCATTGCGCCGCCTTGTCGCGCGTGGCCATCGGCGGGCTGACACTGGCCTCGCTTGAGCTGGCTGAAGGCGAATATATTGAACTGGATGCCGAGCAACTGGCTGCGCTCAACCGTACCGGCGACGCCGCCTGATGGCCGCGCTGCGCATGCTGGCCGGGCCCGAAGCGCTGCGGCAATTACGCGAACACGGGCTCAAGCCCGATCTGTTTTCGCATATGGGCGCGGCCGCTGGCGGCCCCAAATGGCAGGTATTGGCGCGGCTGGATAAAGCGCTGATGGGCCAGTGGCTGGCAGACCGCAGCAAGCCCATGCTGGCGGTGGGAGCGTCGATTGGGGCGTGGCGGCTGGCGGCACTGGCGCAAGACGATCCGCTGGCGGCGCTGGACCGCTTTGAAGCGCATTACCTGGCGCAAGCCTATTCCGAGCGGCCGTCCCCGCGTGAAGTCAGCCAGGTGGCGCTGCAGATCATGCACGGCATGCTGGGCGAGACGGGTGCGCAGCAGATCGTGGCGCATCCGTGGCTGCATCTGAACATCCTGACCGCGCGCGCCGTGCGTGGCATCGATGGCAGCGGTAGCCGCGGCGACAAGCTGGCGCTGGCGCGGGCGGTGTTGGCCAACGCGCGCGCGCGGCGGCATCTGGGCGGCTGGCTGCAGCGCGTCACCTTCCATGCCGGGCCGCAGCCCGCACAGTTTATCGATGATGGTTTCGGCAATACCGCAGTGCCGCTGCAGCCCGCTAATTTGCCGGCTGCTTTGCTGGCCAGCGGGGCCATTCCCGGCGTGCTGGAAGCCGTACGCGACATCCCCGGTGCGCCGCGCGGCACTTATCTGGATGGCGGGCTGATCGATTACCACATGGATCTGGCACTGGCCGAGCCGCAAGGTTTGATGTTGCTGCCGCACTTTACCCAGCGCATCACCACGGGCTGGCTGGACCAGTTTCTGCCGTGGCGCAAAGCCGCCTGGCTGGAGCGCACGCTGGTGCTGGCGCCGACGGCTGAGTTTGTGGCGCAACTGCCGGGCCAGCGTATTCCCAGCCGCAAAGACTTTGCCCGGTTTAACGGCCGCGACAGTGAACGTATCGCCGCGTGGAAAACCGCTTTGAACGCCGGGCAGCAGCTGGCCGATGAATTTGTCGACTGGATCAACCAGCCCAACCCCGTTGCCAGGATCGAACCGCTGCCATAGGGTGGGTCAAGACCCACCATTCAAAGTCGTAGAGATGAACTTAGATACCTGAGTGCGCATCGCGCCCTGCGGCGTACGTTATTCGAAAGTAAATCGGATATCGTCCGGCATGGAATCAAGCGGCACTGCGATCAAAGTGGCAGAGCAGCACGCCGCAGCATCTGCATATGGCTTTGAGTGGTGGGTCTTGACCCACCCTATGCCGCGCCTTTTATTTGACCGGGATGGCTTGTCCGGTCACCGGTACCGCCGTCAGCGAGTTATCCGGGCTGCCGTCGATGACCTTGTCCGAGTACGTCAGATACACCAGCGTGCTGCGTTTGGCGTCGGCGATGCGCACCACGCGCACGTGTTTGAAGATAAACGACGCGCTTTGCTTGAATACTTCTTCCTGCTTGGGGATGGGGTGCAGAAACTTGATCGCGCCCACCTGGCGACACGCCACCGAAAAGCGCGACGGGTCTTTGGCCAGGCCGACCGCGCCGCTAATGCCCCCGGTTTTGGCGCGCGAGATATAACAACTAACGCCGCTGACGGCTGGATCATCAAACGCCTCGACCACAATCTTGTGATCCGGCCCGATCAGCTGAAACGCGGTATCCACCGAGCCGACTTCTTCCGCGTGGGCCAGGCCGCACATCGCGACCAGTCCGGATATTGCGATGTGCTTGAGCATGACGGCTTCCTTATTGAGTACAGATCGCCACGTAGCGGCGGATGACTTCAGCAAAACCGGTTTCCAGTGCTTCGACTGTTAACGCGTGGCCGATCGAGACTTCATCGACACCCGGCACCGCCTTGAGAAAACCGCCGAGGTTGTGCAGGTTCAGATCATGCCCGGCATTCAGCCCCAGGCCATGTTCCAGCGCGCACTGCGCCGCCACCGCATAACGCGCAAGGATGGCGGCGCTGTCGGGCTGGCCGTAATGCAACGCGTATTCTTCGGTGTATAGCTCAACGCGCGCGGCACCCGTTTGCGGGGCGAGGGCGATCTGCGCCGGGTCGGGGTCAACAAACAAACTCACGCGGATGCCCGCCGCATTGAGTTCGGCCACCACGGCTTTGAGCAAATCCATGCGCGCGGCAATATTCCAGCCGTGGTCCGAAGTGAGCTGGCCCGGTTCGTCCGGCACCAGCGTGCATTGCGCGGGGCGTGCTTGCAGCACCACGTCCAGGAATTCACGCGACGGATAGCCTTCGATATTCAGTTCAGTCCCCGGATATTCCTGCACCAGCGCCGCCAGCGCCAGGGCGTCGGCGTTGCGCGCATGGCGTTGATCGGGCCGCGGGTGGATGGTGACCCCTGCGGCGCCGTGTTGCAGGGCCAGGCGGGCAAAGTGAGTGACGGACGGATAATCCCGGCCGCGCGAATTGCGGATCAGGGCAATCTTGTTCAGGTTGACGCTAAGTTGGGTAGCCATGCGCTGGGTGCCCTGGGTGTGGCAGAAAACAAGGATTGTTGCCGCATGCTGCACGCATGTCCACCTACAGAAGGCCATGGACACGGCCATAACACGCATCCGATGCCGTCCACGCATAAAAAATGCCCGGCGTACCGGGCATGGGTGGGGTTAAGCCTTGGGCCGGCTTAGAACATCGTGTGGACCGGCGTGGTAAACGCGATCATGGCGCCGCAAATGGCGAGCAGTACAACAGAACGAGCAAAGCTACTCATGGCACATTTCCTTTACGAGTTAAAAACAAAAGCTGCGGTGCCCACCCTGCTGGGGGCACGATCCGCCGCGCGTGGAGCGTCGGATCAAGATTCGGTGGCGTGGCTGCCTGGTTGCCTGCTGGCTAGTAAGCCAACTCTTTGATGCATTGCACCAATTATGCCACAGTCAGTATTGCAAAAGCATTTCGTCAGCATCAGCAAGCGACAGTGTGCAGTGCACGGCTGGTATTTGCTGTGACGTATCTACTTGTGAGCAAACATCGTTCCCGATTTGTGTGAAAGCGGCATGACGGCGCGATGACCGCGCGCCAGGCGTGCCAAAGGGGCGTGGAAACCGCGCGCCGTTTTTGCAAAATATCTTGGTAAATCAACGACATGCCAGTTTATGGCCAAGCCTGATGCCAACGACAAAGAAGCGCGCCTCTGCTG
Source organism: Silvimonas sp. JCM 19000 (assembly GCF_054652575.1). Lineage (NCBI taxonomy): Bacteria > Pseudomonadati > Pseudomonadota > Betaproteobacteria > Neisseriales > Chitinibacteraceae > Silvimonas > Silvimonas sp. JCM 19000. The sequence goes on from NZ_BAAIHC010000012.1 coordinate 108,625, forward strand.
ACGAACGGCGTAAAACTGCTTTATTTATCTGCAATTTTCTTGTCAGGCAGGCGCGTGCAAACGGGGCGAATTGCGGCGGCGCAGCAACATGCTGGTGCGCCGTGATCGGGCGCAGGGCAGACGTGCGGTGTACTCAGGGGGCGGGGAGCCAGTCCATATCGACATGCGGAATGCCGTCTTCATCGTATTGCGCACTCACCGTGACAAAGCCAAGTGCGCCATAAAAGCGTTGCAGGTGCGCTTGCGCGCCGATGCGATTGCCCAGGCCGGGATACAGACGCCCCGATTGCGCCAGGCCTTCGGCCACCAATGCTGAGCCGGTGCCCCCTTTACGCGCCGCCGCAGCCACCACCACTCGGCCGAGCGATGGCGTGTCGTACTTGAGTCCGGGCGGCACCAGCCGCAGTGCCGCTTGGACCTGCCCGGCCGCGTCGCGCCCGAGCAAATGCCACGACGGCTGGTCCAGATCATCCAGATCGCCATAAACGCAGTTCTGCTCCACCACAAACACGTCCTGGCGCAGTTTGAGATAGGCGTAGAGGGCAGCGGAATCAAAGTCGGAGAAGCGATACCAGGTCCAGGTCAACGGCATGGTGCGGGGCTCAGCAAGCAAAGGGGGTGAAGGAGAAGGTACAAAAGCCAACGGGCCGGAATGCCTCCGACCCGTTGTGGCTAAGCCCGCTGCAGCGCTTACACGCCCAGACGTTGGCGCCAGCGCGAAATCTGCAACCGTACCTGGTCGGGCGCGGTGCCGCCAACGTGATCGCGTGCGGCAATACTGCCTTCGGCGGTCAGCACTTCGGCGATATCGGCTTCAATCAGCGGTGAAAAGCTCTGCAGTTCAACCAGTTGCAGCTCGGACAGATCACGGCGTTTTTCTTCGGCATAACGCACTGCCAGTGCCACGGCTTCATGCGCATCGCGGAAAGGCAGGCCTTTCTTGACCAGGTAATCGGCCAGATCGGTGGCGGTGGCATAGCCTTGCTTGACCGCTTGCGCCATGGCGTCGGGTTTGACGGTAACGCCACGCATCATGTCGGCATAGATCCGCAACGTGTCGGTCAGGGTATCGACCGTATCGAACAGCGGCTCTTTGTCTTCTTGATTGTCTTTGTTGTAGGCCAGCGGCTGGCCCTTCATCAGCGTCAGCAGTGCCACCAGATGGCCGTTGACGCGGCCGGTCTTGCCGCGCACCAGTTCCGGCACGTCGGGGTTCTTTTTCTGCGGCATGATCGACGAGCCGGTACAGAAGCGATCGGCAATATCGATAAAGCCGAAGCGCGGGCTCATCCACAGCACCAGTTCTTCGGACAGGCGCGACAGATGCGTCATGGTCAGCGCGGCGGCAGCGGTAAATTCAATCGCAAAGTCGCGATCGGAGACCGCATCCAGCGAGTTCTCACACACGCCTTCAAAATTCAGCAGCTCGGCGGTATAAGCGCGGTCCACCGGAAAAGTGGTACCGGCCAGTGCGGCGGAGCCCAGCGGCAGACGGTTAACCCGGCGGCGCGCATCAGCGAAACGCTCGGCATCGCGGCCCAGCATTTCTACATACGCCAGCATGTGGTGGCCGAAGGTGACCGGCTGCGCCACTTGCAGATGGGTAAACCCGGGCATGACGGTGGCGGCGTGTTTTTCGGCGAGTTCGAGCAGCGAAATCTGCAACTCGTGCACCAGCCCGATCAACACATCGATGGCGCCACGCAGATACAGACGGATATCGGTGGCGACCTGGTCATTGCGGCTGCGCCCGGTATGCAGACGCTTGCCGGCATCGCCGATTTTTTGCGTCAGACGCCGCTCGATATTCATGTGCACGTCTTCAAGATCGAGCGACCACTCGAACGTGCCATGGCGGATCTCATCCAGGATATCGGCCATGCCGCTCTGGATGGCACGCAGGTCCTCTTCAGTCAGCACGCCCGCGCGTTGCAGCATGGTGGCGTGGGCTAAGGAACCCTGAATGTCGACTTCGGCCATGCGTTTGTCGAAGCCGACCGACGCGGTGTAGCGCTTGACCAGATCTGACACCGGCTCGTTGAACCGACCAGACCAGGCTTTCCTGGAATCCTGCATGTTGGGGGTAACCCTTAAACAAACGAACGCCGATTATATGCCGCGTTTGTGCTTTGTTGCACTGCACGCTAAATCCGTTCAGTGACAAAACTCCCTTTTATGTCAGCACGATGTGTAGCCAAAGCAACGGCGGGTGCTAGAATTCGCCACATTTGGCCGCAGTGCCCTGTTGCGGGGCAAGGCCATATATACAGAACGCACCAGGCGCGGTACTCGCCGCGCCGGAGAAAAGGTCTATGAGTAGAGATATGAAGCGCTCCGCGTCGAGCAGACCGGCGGCGCGTAGCGGCGGCGGTGGCGGTGGTTCCTTGCTGACCGGGCTGGTGCTGGGTGCGCTGGTCGGGGTTGCCGTGGCAGTGGGTGTGGCGTTTTATATCAATCGCGGCACCAATCCCTTTATGAACAAAACCTCGGCCCCGCCGCCTGATGCGGTGACCAGCGCGCCGGTGGTTGCTCCCAACCAGCCTGAAGTACTGCGCCCGGAAGGCCAGGGCCGTGATGTCGCGCAGCCTTTGCCGCAGTCCGGTTCGTCCAGCAACCAGAGCGCAACGGCCAGCGCGGCGCAAACGCCGCCCAAGGCCACCGCCAGCGCGGGCGAACGCTTCGACTTTTACAAGATGCTGCCGGCCATGTCGGACAAGGCCGAAGCCAAAGCGGCCGCTGCCAACAAAGCCAAAGACAGCGGCGATGCCACGCCGCCCACGACGGTGGAAGCGCCCAAGGGGGCGTATCTGCAAGCGGGCGCTTTCCAGAATGAGCAGGATGCGGACAACCTGAAAGCCAAACTGGCGTTATTAGGCATCGAGGCCCGCATCCAGACCGTCGAAACGCAAGACAAAGGCATCTGGCATCGCGTACGCATCGGCCCGTTTACCAGCGTGTCAGATATGGACAAAGTGCGCAGCGAACTGCAGGCCAATGGCGTGCAGAGCGCCAACGTCAAGGCACAATAAGCGGCGGGAATTTAATCAGAACGGCGCAGTCATAGTGCCGGTTTTGCATACTTTCGACCTAACGAATAAAAGGACTATCCAGCATGACCCGTTGGCTCAAGGCGATGTTTATGGCGGTTGGTTTGCTCACGGCGTCGGTCGCCGCGCACGCTGATATCAAGGAAGGCACGGAATACAAGCTGCTGACGCCGGCGCAACCGGTGGCGGTGCCGGGCAAGATCGAGGTGATCGAGTTTTTCTGGTACGGCTGCCCGCATTGCTTCCATATCGAGCCTTACGTTGAAGCGTGGGCCGCCAAACTGCCCAAGGACGTTAACTTCCGCCGCGCCCACGTGGTATGGCAAGGTCGTAACGACATCATTGCGCACGCCAAAATCTTTATCGCGCTGAACACCATGGGTATCGCGGGCAAGTATCAACAGGCTGTGTTCAACGCCATCCAGCAAGATGGCCTGGAACTGCGCAAGGACGACGTGCTGTTTGACTGGGTTAAAAAGCAAGGTATTGACGTCAACAAGTTCAAGGCGGCGTACAACTCGTTCAGCGGCAGCGTAGAAATGAACAAGCTGGCCAAGATGGTGCAGGACTATCAGGTGGATGGCGTGCCGATGTTTATCATCAACGGCAAATACGTGACGGCCCCGTCGATGGTGGGCAAAGAAGACGGCACGGTGCTGACCGTGGTCGATCAGTTGATTGCCAAAGAGCGCAAGAAATAAGCGCGCGGCAGATCAATTAAATCAGGGCGCTCAAGGCGCCCTGATTTGTTTGCGCCATGCATAGGGTGGGTCTGGACCCACCAGGCAAAGCCATCACCAGGGACAGCGATGGTTGGCATACCGCTGCGTTGAGTGGCCGTGGGTATTTACCTGGGTGGCATAGCAAAGCGTTGCGCCGTCCGGGTATGGCATTGACGGATGGGTCTAGACCCACCCTATAACAACCGATCCGGATGCAGCGCTTATTACGGTTGCAGCCAGCGCGCCAACGGCCCCGGCATCATGCTGGCCAGCGCGCTGCGGTCAGTGGTGTCCAGCCAGTTTTTAAGATGCAGTCCCAGTTCGGTGTCGCCCTCGATCTGCAGTTTGCGCTGAAAGAACAGCGTGTCCGGGTCAGTCTGGCCCCGCAGCATGGCGGTAAAGCCCGCAAGCTCGGCCCGCAAGGTCACATCAGCGGCTTTGCTGCTGTGGATAAACCGGCCGCCGGTGTAGCTCAGCGTGACGCCGCAGCCTAGATCCGACACCGCCAGCCGCGCAGTCTTGCCTTGCAGCCACATAAAATCTTCGTCCGGCCACAAGCGCCGTACCGCCAGGTTCAGCGTCTGGCAAACAACAAAGCCTGCCGGCGCTTCGGGTAAGTGCGGCGCGATGCGGCGCAGCGGTAACAGCCAATCGGGGTTCATGCGTTTGCCTCCTGACACGTAATGCCGGCCTGGCCAAACCAGTAGCCATTAACCAGCCCTTCGGGTTGCCACTGTGCAACGTCGGGTTGCACCGATACGCCCTGTAGCGCGGCATGCCAGGCCCGCACCCATTCGCCGGTATGGCGCGCCTGCGGGCTGATGCGCAGCGTGCTGATGCCTGCGGCGCGGATTTGCGGCAACAGGTTCCACAAACTGTGGCAGGCGGCGGATTGGGTCTGGATGCCATTCAGGCGCAAAAACGGTTGCTGCTCGCGCGTGCGCATCACCATGCCGTCCGGATGTTCCAGGCAGACAAATTCGCAGCGATCTTTATTGCGATCGTAATGGCGGGCGGTAAAGCAGCGCGCTGACCACGCCAGCGGCAAATGACCATGCGCAAACAGTTCGATCGGCACCAGATGCTGGCTCTCGGCGCGTACGGCATTGAGCGTATCGCGGCTGATTTCCACCGGTGGCACCCAGCGGCACGCGCCCAGACCCACATACCAATCCAGCGTGGCGCCGGAATAAATGTTCAGATGCGGCCCGGCTACAAACGGCAGACCGGCATCGGCCGCCACTTTGACTGCGCCTGGATCGTTGGCTTCGATCAGAAAACCGGCGTTGGCCAGCTTGCGTAGCGCAATCAGATCGCCCCCCGATTCCAGCAAGGCCTGCGATGACAGCACCACGGTCTTGCCTGCGGCCTGCAGGGTGGCGGCGATATCCAGCCAGTCATTCAGGCGCATCTCATGGCGGCGCGAGCACACGACTTCGCCCAGATAAACCCGCTCTACCGGCCAGGTGCTGACGGCGGCGTAGAAACGTTGGATGGTGGCTTGCGGCCAGTAATACAGCAGCGGGCCGAGCGATAGATTGATGGTGTTTTCCATGCCTGTAGCCTCAGCGCCACGGTCGGTGATAGGCGCCCAGCGTTTGCTGGTGGCCTTCAGAAACGGCAGTCAGCTGCGCCGCCCACGCGGGATCAACCGCATAGTCGGGGCGCCCGGCGGCGTCCAGTGCGGCGCGTAGCACCCGCGTTACTTGCGCCGTATACACCGGGCTGCGCTGGCGCCCTTCAACCTTGATGGCGGCTACGCCGATGCGCAGCAATTCGGGCAAGACCGACAAGGTATTCAGACTGGTCGGCTCTTCCAGCGCGTAATAGGTGCTGCCGCCGACATCAAAGCGGCCTTTGCACAAGGTGGGATAACCGGCCGCTTCGCCCGGGGCAAAGCGATCAATCAGAATCTGGTTAAGCCGCGCACTCAGCACATCCTGTTGTTGCAGCCACTGCACATGGCTGGCGGGCGAGCACACGCCATGGGTGTTGGGCGATTCGCCAGTGGCGTACGACGACAATGCGCAGCGGCCTTCGGCCATCACGCACAGGCTGCCAAAGCCGAAGACTTCAATCTGTACTGGCGTGTTTTGCGCCACCTGCGCTACTTGCGCCAGCGTGAGCACGCGCGGCAACACCACGCGCTGGATACCAAAGTGCTGATGCGCCAGATTGATGGCCTCGGCATTGGTGGCCGAGCCTTGCACCGAGAGATGCAAACGCAGTTGTGGATGCCGATGGTGTGCATAAGCCAGCAAACCCATATCGGCCAGGATGACCGCATCGGCGCCCGCATCGGCGGCGCGGTCGACCGCGGCATACCATTGCGCTACGCGGCCGGCCTGCATATAGGTATTGATCGCGATCAGTACCTTGCGGCCTTTGCGCTGGGCCAGCGCAATGCCGCGCGCCAGTTGGGCATCGGTAAAATTCAGCCCGGCAAAGTTGCGGGCATTGGTGGGATCTTTAAAGCCGACGTAAACGGCGTCGGCACCGTGTTCGATTGCTTGTTCCAGCGCGGCCAGACTGCCCGCCGGACAAACCAGTTCTGGAAGCGCCACGTGAGCCGCCCTGGGTAAGTCAGACCGGGGGCAGCTTAAGCGGCTTTGTCCGCAACAAATTTAATCTGGATCAAGCTTGATGCAAACGGCATAGCGTATTGGGGCCACGTCTGCGGACGATGGGCCCCGACCCGTTCGCGCAGCGGTGTTTTAGCCCGGCCACTGCTCGCCAAATGCTGCCGCGTAGCGCGCCTTGATGTCTTCCAGCTCGACTTCATGGTTCTGTGCCCCGCGCCGCGCAATTTTAAGCGAACCGAGCAAAGACGCCAGTTGGCCGGTGCTTTGCCAGCCCCAGCCTTTGCTGATGCCGTACAACAAGCCCGCGCGGAAGGCATCGCCGCACCCGGTCGGATCAATCACCGCCGCCGCAGGCACCACCGGAATACGGTAGATCTGGCCATCAGCGTGAATCTCGGCGCCTTCGCCCCCCAATGTCACCACCAGCGCTTTGACTTTGCGCGCCAGTTGATCCAGCGCCACGCCGGTCTTGCGCGCGACCACTTCGGCTTCGTAGTCGTTCACGGTGAGGTAATCGGCTTGTTCGATCATTTCGAGCAATTCATCGCCCGAGAACAAGGGCAGCGCCTGACCCGGATCAAAGATAAACGGCACGGCCATTTCACTAAGTTGCTGGCAGCGCGCCTGCATGCCCAGCTTGCCATCGGGGCCGACGATGCCCAGTTCCACCGGCACGCCAATATCCTGGGTGCGGATAAAATGCGACAGATTCATCGCGCCCGGGTGGAAGGCGGCAATCTGGTTGTCGTCCAGATCGCAGGTGACAAAACATTGCGCGGTAAATTGCTCGGGCAGTTCACGGATGCCTGCGCGCGAAATGCCTAGCGTATCCATGCGTTTGGCGTAGGGGCCAAAGTCGCTGCCCACCGTGCCCACCACCAGCGGATCGCCGCCCAGGCCCTTCAGCGTGTAACCGATATTGCCGGCACAGCCACCCAGTTCGCGCCGCATTTCCGGCACCAGAAACGAGATCGACAGAATGTGCAATTGATCGGGCAGCAAATGGTTTTTAAAGCGATCTTCAAACACCATGATGGTGTCGTAAGCGATCGAACCGCTGATCAGGATGGCCATGGCGTTCTCGAAAGGAGGAATGCGCGCATTATGACATTTTTGTTGGCCGCCGCACCGCGTGTACACTGCGCGCCCAGCCCTCCCAACCATGCACGCTCAGGAGCCCATCCGATGGACGACAGCCGCATCACCGAGCTCGAAATCAAAACCGCGCTGCAAGAAGATCTGCTCGAAACCCTGAATGGCATCGTGGCCGAACAAGCCATGCAGATCAGCCGCTTGCAGCAGGAAGTGCGCGAACTGGCGGGCTATTTGCGCGCGATGGAAAACACCCAGCGCGGCAGCCCGGCGCAAGAAGTACCGCCGCATTATTAAGTGACCGTGTCCGCTGCCACTGGCTTGGCAAAGCGCTGGCCAAAGCGCAGCGATTGCGGGTACGGAAAGAAATCCTCAACGATGCCTGCCTTGATGCGTTCACGCGTGTTGCGCCAGAACGCCGGGTCGAGCAAGTCGGCGTGATATTGCAGAAACGCGGCGCGAATATCTGGCCGCGTTAATAAAAACGTGCCGAATTCTTCCGGATACACCTCGTTTTTATGCCCGGTGTACCAGGCCTCGCCACTCAGTTCGTATTCGGGTGCAATCGGCGCAGGAATACGACGGAAATCGCAATCGGTCATATATTCGATTTCGTCGTAATCATAGAAAACGATGCGGCCGGCACGGGTGGAACCAAAGTTTTTAAACAGCATGTCGCCAGGAAAGATATTGGCGATGGCCAGTTCGCGCAGCGCATTGCCGTAATCGCGGATGGCCTCTTCCACCACCGGGCCGCGATGCAGATCGAGCAGCATATTCAGCGGCACCATGCGGCGCTCGATATATAAATGGCGGATCACCACGGTATCGCCATCCTCTTCCAGCATTGATGGCGCCAGCCGCCGTAATTCATCGATCAGCGCGTCGTCGCAGCGCGCACGCGGCAAAGCCACATCCGAGAATTCCCACGAATCGGCCATGCGGCCAACGCGGTCGTGCTGTTTAACCATCTGGTATTTGGCGCGCACCAAAGCGCGATCCACTTCTTTGGGCGGCGCAATCACGTCTTTGATGACTTTGAAGACAAACGGAAACGACGGCAGCGTAAACACGATCATCACCATGCCCTTGATGCCCGGCGCGGCGGTAAAGCGGTCGGTGGAATGGCGCAGATGGTGGAACAACTCCCGGTAAAACATGGTTTTACCCTGCTTGCCCAGGCCGAGGATGGTGTAGAGCTCGGCGCGTGAGGTTTCCGGAATCAGCTCATGCAAAAACTGCACCGTGGCCGAAGGCACTTCCATATCCACCAGAAAATAGGCGCGCGATAAAGAAAACAGATGGCGGATATGGTCGGCATTGAACAGCGCCGCGTCGATATACAGTTGGCCTGCGTCATTGCGATATAACGGTAGCGCAAACGGAATTTCGACATCGCCATTAATCGCCCGCCCAATCAGATAAGCCGCTTTGCCGCGATAAAACGCCGATGCCACCACCTGGATTTGCGCATTGAACGCCAGCTTGGGCCAATGGCCGATATGCGCGTGGACGGCGCGCAAGATGTAACGCACATCGCGCTTGAGATCTTCAAACGGCAGATTGAATTTGAAGTCGAGCAGCATTTGCTCAATCGAATCTTCCAGCCAGCTGCGTGTGGGGTAATAGGTACGATAGGCCGGCGGTTCGCTCTCTTCGATATATTCAGTCGAGACGGCCGGGCGATAAAAAATGAAGTCGTTGTGAAAGTAATTGCGATGCAGGATGTGGCAACACACCGAATTAAAAAACGTCTCGGCCAGTTCCGGTTGTTTATGGTTGATCAGCAAGCCGACATAAGCGGCTTTGGTTTGCGCCCATACCGTTTCTGGCAGCGTTGCAATATCAAAGTCTTGCTGGATGCGCGCGATGGTTTCGGTCACGCGTCGATCATAAAAAGTAATGCGGTCGCGCACCGCATCGCGCTGGGCATGCACCTTGCCCGCCTCAAAATTGGCCTGGGCCAGCCGGCTGCAATCGCGGAACAAACGATAGTGGCAATCAAAGCCATCAAGTATCGTGCGCGCCAGGCTGGCGGCAGGGCTGAGCGGGGCAGAATCGGATGGCGACATGGCAGCGCGTCCTGGCGGGCGGGCTTTTGATCTTGAGCGCGCGCCTGGACGCGCGGCATCAGGCTTAACCCGCAATGTGCCGATTCAAACACATTACGGGCCGCGTATTGCAGCCAATACGCTTATTTGAGGACGTTCCAGCTGATGTGCAGATTGGTTTTGTCGTCCGACAGCCACACCTCGGCATCCTGGATGGTGCATTGCAATTGCATCGTGCGCTCGGCCATCGCCGCCAGGCCCGCCATGGTGTCGCCCGAGACGTGCACCACATGCAGATTATCAAAACGCTGAATGGTGGCGCGGTTGGCCTCAAACCACATCTCGGCGGTCTTGCCGCTGCCATAGGCGTAAATCCACGCTTGCTGGCTGCGCTGGCTGAGTTTGCGGATGCGCTTGTCATCGGGCAGGCCCAGATCAATCCACAGTTCCACTTCATCGATCAGCGATTTTTGCCAGAGCGCGGCGTCGTCTTCGTCGCTGATGCCACGGCCAAAGGCCAGGGTTTCGCTGGCATGGCAGGCAAAGGCCAGCACGCGCAGCATCATGCGCTCGTCGGTCTCGGAAGGATGGCGCGCGATGGTCAGGTTATGGCTGGCGTAGTAGCCACGGTCCATGTCACTGATATTGAGGTCGGCTTTGTAAATGGTGGCTTTGAGTGCCATGGTCTGTCCGTGCGGCGCAAAAGGTCGCCAGTGTAGTGGCAGCGCCCGCGTCTGGCGAGGGCGCTGCGGGTAGAATGCCGGGTTTACTTGCCGCAGGCCTCACCATGACCCCATCCGTCCCCACTGTTGTTAGCCCGCGTCGCGTTGCCGTGATCGGGGGTGGCCCGGCGGGTTTGATGGCGGCCGAGCGCCTGGCCGCTGGCGGCGTGCAGGTGGACGTGTACGACGCGATGCCGTCGGTGGGGCGCAAGTTTCTGCTGGCTGGCGTGGGCGGCATGAATATCACCCACTCCGAGCCGATCGAGCCGTTTCTGCAGCGTTATGGCGCGCAGCATAGCTGGCTGCAGCCGCTGATTGCGGCGTTTCCGCCAGACGCATTGCGCGCGTGGATTCATGAGTTAGGTATCGAAACCTTTGTCGGCACCTCCGGCCGTGTGTTTCCGCGCGAGATGAAAGCCGCGCCCTTGCTGCGCGCATGGTTGCAGCGCTTGCGCCAGGCGGGGGTTAATTTGCATGCGCGGCATCGCTGGTTGGGTTGGGCTGAGGACGGCAGCTTGCGCATCGCCAGCCCGGACGGCGAGATGAATGTGCAGGCCGACGCCGTGGTGCTGGCTTTGGGCGGCGCCAGCTGGTCGCGGCTAGGTTCGGATGGCGCATGGCTGCCGTTGCTGCAGCAACGCGGTGTGGCGATTACGCCGCTTCAGCCCGCCAACAGCGGTTTTGAAGTTGGCTGGAGCAAAATCCTGCGCGACAAGTTTGGCGGCCATCCGCTAAAAACCGTGGCGCTGGCGCATACCGGGCTGGATGGCGTGCGGCATTACAAGCAAGGCGAGTTTGTGATCACCGAACATGGCGTGGAAGGCAGCCTGATTTATGCGTTTTCGCGCGCGATCCGCGAGCAGATCAACGCCACCGGCCAGGCCACCATCGAGGTCGATTTGCTACCGGGCCGTAGTCTGGAACGCGTGCAACAAGAGCTGACTGTTCCACGTGGAGCAAAAAGCGTCGCCGCGCATTTGCAGAGCAAAACCGGGCTGACTGGCGTAAAGACCGCGCTGCTGTGGGAAGTGCTCAGTCGTGAGCAGATGCACGATATGGACCAGGTGGCACGGGCAATCAAGGCACTGCCGCTGACGCTGACCGGCACGCGGCCATTGGACGAGGCGATCAGCACCGCAGGTGGCGTGGCGCTGGACGCTGTGGATGAGCATCTAATGCTGCACGCCGCGCCGGGCGTCTTTGTCGCAGGCGAGATGCTGGACTGGGAAGCCCCCACCGGCGGCTATCTGCTAACCGCCTGCTTTGCCACCGGCCGCGCCGCCGGTGATGGCGCACTAAGCTGGCTGCGCCGCGACGCATAGGGTGGGTCAAGACCCACCATTCAAAGCCGCAAGCCACCTGCCGTGCGTTCGGCAAACCACTTTGATTGGTGGGTCACGACCCACCCTATAAGAGCGTCCGGGCGCCTATCGCGAATCAATACACAAACCGGTAGCGCATCTCATCCAGATTCAGCTCTTCCAGAATCGCCTCGGCGCGTTGGCGTGCGTTGCGTGGGCGTTGGCCGGACTGGGTGGCGATGATCAGTTCGTTTTTCATCGAATGTTCCCAGCCCACCAGTTCGGTCACCGTCACCTGGTAGCCATGCGCTTCCAGCAGCAAGCAGCGCAGCACATTGGTGATCTGGCTACCAAACTCGCGCGTATGCACCGGGTGGCGCCAGATTTCCGACAGCGCGGTTTTGCCAAACGATTGGTTCTTCAGCTTGCGCAAAAACGTCGCCACTTCGGCCTGGCAGCACGGCACCAGCACGATATGGCGCGCGTTTTTTTCCAGCGCAAAGCGGATCGCATCATCGGTGGCGGTGTCGCAGGCATGCAGCGCGGTCACCACGTCAATCTGCGCGGGCAGGGCGGTCGAGTTGATCGATTGCTCCACCGTCTCATGCAGAAACGACATGCGCTCAAAGCCCAGCCGCTGCGCCAGTTCGCGCGAGCCCTGCACCAGTTCTTCGCGCGTTTCGATGCCATAGATGTGGCCGCCACTTTGCGCCTTGAAGAACAGGTCATACAAAATAAAACCGAGGTAGTTTTTGCCCGCGCCGTGGTCCACCAGCGTCACGGCCTCGTGCTGTTGCAGCACGTCTTTCAGCAGCGGCTCAATAAAGTTGAACAGATGGTAGATCTGCTTCAGCTTGCGGCGGCTGTCCTGGTTAAGCTTGCCGTCGCGCGTCAGGATATGCAGTTGTTGCAGCAGTTCGACTGACTGGCCGGGGCGGATTTCGGGGGCGGACATGGCGGGCGGTTCTCAAAGGCGTTTTAAAACAAGGCCGCCATGATACCGCGTACGCGCCGGGCTGGCCTGCCGCGTGGGTTTAGTGGCGGCGCTTCAGGCGACCGGCGTCCACGCGTTTTGCACGCACCACGCCAGTTTGGCTGGCCGTTTCAGCTTCTTGATTTGCGCTTCCAGCTTGCTGGCTTCGCTGCGATTGGCGCAGCGCAATACCGCCAGCAATTGCTGTGGCGGATGCGCCCGCGTGTAGCGCGCGCCCTTGCCACTGCAATGCGCGGCATAACGCGCCAGCACATCGTTGCTGATGCCGGTATAAAGGCTGCCATTGCGACACGCCAACATATACACGCACCATGCGGCCGCGGCGGGCGCGCTCTGGCCGTCCGCTGCGAGGGCGGAACCGGTTACCGCGCAAATGTCGGTTGCGTTTCGGGCAACGCCAGCCATAGTGCACAAACCTGTTTGGATTGATGGGATGGTCATGAGCAAAAAGCGCATGGATTTAACCAGCGGCCCGGTGGCGCGCACGCTGTTTCTGTTTTCACTGCCGGTGCTGGGCAGCAATGTACTGCAATCGCTCAACGCGTCGATCAACGCGATGTGGATCGGCCATTATCTGGGCGAGGCCGCGCTCACCGCCGCATCCAACGCTAACCTGATCCTGTTTTTTCTGCTCGGCATTGTATTCGGTCTCAGCATGGCCAACACCATACTTGTCGGCCAGGCGGTGGGCGCCAAAGACACCGCGCGCGCCAAACGCGTGGCGGGCACCAGCTACAGCTTCTTTGCCTTGCTCTCCACGCTGATGGCGGTGATCGGCTATGTGTTTACCCCGCATATCCTGCGCGCCATGGATACCCCCGCCGACGCCGCGCCGCTGGCCATCGCCTATCTGCGCGTCATCTTTGTGGCCGTGCCCTTCATGTATTTGTACAACGTGCTGATGATGACGCTGCGCGGCACGGGCGATTCGCGCACACCGTTTTATTTCATGCTGTTGTCGGTGTTTCTCGATATTGGTCTGAATCCCTTGCTGATCTTTGGCGTCGGCCCGTTTCCGCAACTGGGCATCGCCGGTTCGGCCACCGCCACGCTGCTGGCGCAAAGCCTCAGCCTGATTGCCATGCTGGTTTATCTCAAACGGCATCATTACTTTCTGCTGCCGGGCAAAGGCGAATGGCATTACCTGAAGCCAGACCCGGCCGTGTTGCGCACGCTGGTGCTTAAAGGGTTGCCGATGGGCATGCAGATGCTGGTCATCTCCTCCTCGGCCATCGTCATGATCACGCTGGTTAACCGGCATGGCTCGGTGGTGACGGCGGCGTTTGGCGTGGCCTCGCAGTTATGGACCTATATCCAGATGCCGGCCATGGCGTTGGGCGCGGGGTGTAGCTCGATGGTGGCGCAGAATGTAGGGGCCAAACGTTGGGATCGGGTGGCGCAGGTCACGCGCGCGGGCGTCTGGTTCAACTTTGTGATGACGGGCGTGATTGTGGCGCTGCTGTTGTTGCTGGATCGCGCGGTGCTGGGGCTGTTCTTTCCGCAAGATGCGCAGGCCTTGCAGATTGCGCGCCATATCGACCTGGTGGTGGCGTGGTCGTTCGTGCTGTTTGGCGTGACGTTTGTGCTGTTCTCGGTGGTGCGCGCCACCGGCGCGGTGATGGCGCCGCTGGTGATGTTGATTATTTCGATGTGGCTGGTGCGCATTCCGGTGGCGATGTACTTCGGCCGCGATTACGGCGCCGAGGCGATCTGGTGGAGCTTTCCGATCGCCTCAGTGATGTCGCTGGTGATGGCGGTGTTGTATTACCGCTTTGGCCGCTGGCGTAGTGCGCGCATGGAAGTCGGCCCCGGCGCGGTTTAAGCGCCGGGCACGCGGCGGTTTACCACGGCTGCGCCAGATACTGGCTGCCCAGATCGGTCAGCTGGCCGCTGCCGCCCAGCAGCGAATCAAAATGCGGATCGCTGCTCATGCGCCCGGTAAACCAGGCATAGCGGAACACATCGCTACGGCTTTCCAGCGTGTGGACCATATCGGCCATCTGCGCCTCCTGCTTGGCCACGCTGTCGATCTGGGCACTGCCATCGCCGGTATGCCAGTTGGCGAATTCGGTCACCCAGAACGGTTTGCCGTATTTGCTCAGGCGGTCCAGCTGGCTGCCCAGGCCATAGTCGTACCAGTGAAAGGCCAGATAATCGATGCGCGGATCGCGATTGCTGTTGGCGGCGCGGTAGGCGGCGTAGAACGCATCCAGCCACACCACCGGATCGGCATAACCCGCCATCGTGCCCCAGTTCATGGCCGGGCCCACCAGTTTGACGCCGGTGTGCGCCGCAATTGCTTCATAACGCGGCCACAGCGCGGCGGCTTGTTGCGGCGTCATATTGGCCTGGTCGGTCAGATTGGGTTCGTTGAGCACCAGCAGATATTTGATTGTCGGATTTGCGGTCAGCATGGTTTCGATGGCCGCATCGTTGAAATTGTCGTTCCACAGCATCGGCACAAATTCCATGCCGTATTGCGTTTGCGCATTGGCGGGCAAGGCGCTGTTGGCATGGTCGCTCCAGTTGTACCACCAGCTTGTTCCGGTCGATAACGCCGCCAGATCGGCCGTGCTGGCCAGATCATAGGCCAGGCCGCGCTTGCTGCTTTTGCTGCTGGCGGCCGGGGTGGGCGTGGGTGTTGCGCCGGGCGTGGGCGTCGGTGTCGCCCCAGGCATTGGGGTGGGCGTTGCGCCGGGCGTAGGCGTTGGTGTTGCGCCAGGCGTTGGGGTTGGCGTCGGTGCGGTGGTGGGCGTGCTGGTGGGGGCAACGGTATTGCTGGTGCTGCTGTCATCGCCACCGCCTCCGCCGCCACAGGCGGCAAGCGCAAGGCACAACGACAGGGTGGCGGTCAGCGTGCTGAGCGCGGGCAGGGCGGAACGGGGCATCTGTGTGTCCTCGAAGGCGGATTAGGCAGGGCAGGCCAAAGGCGCCCAGCTTTGCACCCCCGGCCCGCGCTGCGAATACAGCGCGTTACCGAAGGTGACAATCCGCAGACAAGAGGCGGCCCGCCCACCCGCTGGGCACTGGCCGAGTCGATGCTTATTCTTCGGGCGCGGCCTTTACGTCGATCACCACATCATCGGCCACCTGCACTTGCATGCCGGGCCGGATCTTGTTGGTCTTGCGCAGTTCCTGCTCGCCATTGACCTTGACGATGCCGGTGGCCACCAGCGCTTTGCCCGCGCCGCCGCTATCCACCAGGCCGCAAATCTTGAGAAGGTCGTTCAGCGCGATGAATTCGCTATCAATTTCTACTTCAAGGTGTTGCATGGTTAAAACCTGCTCAGCAAAACGCCCAGTCTAGCAGACGCTATAGCCCTTGCCTGTGGCTGCCCCGCCGCGGCGCAGGACGAACGCAGACTTTTCATGTGTCTGTCATGGTTTTGCAATATCGCGCAGTAACAATCGCTGCCGAGCCGCATCCAGGCCCCGGCGCCTATGCGCCCGGAAACCATCGGCAGCGTTGCGTTGTGCGACGCCCGCCACCGCAAACCTTGGGGAAATCAAAATGAAAAACGCCGCACTCGCCGCCCTGTTCGCAGTTGCCCTGTTCAACACCGCCTGCAGCTCGGCTCCGCAAGCCGCTGCCCCGGCTGCTGCCGCACCGGCCGCCGCCGCCGCACCGAAAGACGCCGCGCTGGCCGCCAACGTCAAAGCTGCGCTGGACGCCGATAGCGAACTGGCGCCGTTCAACCTGCAAGTGACCGGCAAAGATGCCGACGTTACCATCAATGGCAACGTGGATACCGGTCTGCAAATGGCCAAGGCCGGCATGGTGGCCGAAAAAGTGAAGGGCGTGCGTTACGTCGCCAACAACATCATGCCGAAGCAATAAGCAGCCATCGCGCGGGCGCAAGCTCGCTGCGCTGATGCAAAACAGGCGTCCATGCGGGCGCCTTTTTTATTACGCCATGCAATCTTTTGCCCGCTAAACTGGTCTGCTTGTTTCACCCAAATAAAAGGCGACCTGATGCGTTTTATCGGCAATGTGCTGTGGTTTGTACTGGGCGGTTTCTGGATGGGATTGGGCTGGTGGCTGGCCGGGCTGGTGGCGTTGATTACCATCGTCGGCATCCCGTGGGCGCGCGCGTGTTTTGTGATCGGTGCGTTTTCGTTCTGGCCGTTTGGCAAAGAGGCGGTCAAGCGCAATTACATTACCGGGCGGCATGATGTGGGCACTGGCGCGCTCGGCTTTATCGGCAATCTAATCTGGTTTGTATTTGCCGGCTGGTGGCTGGCGCTGGGCCACGTGGCGGCGGCGCTGGCCAATTTCATCACCATTATCGGCATCCCGTTTGGCATCCAGCATCTGAAGCTGGCGCTGATCGCCCTCGCGCCGGTCGGCCAGACTGTGGTGCCGAGCAACCAGCGCTTCGGGCTGCGTTAAAGCCGTGGCATAGGGTGGGTCAAGACCCACCACTCAATGCCATATGCCACGTACGGTGAGCTTGGCATACCACTTTGGGAGGTGGGTCCAGACCCACCCTATGCATTTATGCCGTGG
>NZ_BAAIHC010000013.1:0-125143 GCF_054652575.1 Silvimonas sp. JCM 19000
ACCCATCAATGCATAAGTCTCAGGTTCCGGCACCGGGTTGATAGCAGCCTGGAAGGTGTACGAGCCACCCTTCGGACCATCGGCCAAGCCAGTCACCACGTAGTAGTACGAGCCGATGCCCAGGCTGCCGAAATCATAGGTGGTGCTACCGGTCGTGCCGTCGAAAGTGTAGCTGGCCAGTTCGGTGCCACCAGCGGCAAACAGGGTAATCAGGCCGTTAGTGATGTCGAACTTGTTTGCCAGGTTGGCAGACACTGCAAGAGCAGTGTTGTCAAAGGTGCCGTCCAGCTTGAAATCATATTCGTCGCTGAACAAGCCGGATACGTGAGCTGAGTTGCTATAGAAGCCGTCAACCGAAAGGGTGCCCCAGTCGATAGTGTCGGCTTGGGCGCCTGCTGCTGCAGCGATCAAAGCGGCGGCGGCGAGAAGTTTGAAGGAACGCATTTGGCAAGTCTCCGTTCATGGGTGAGTAGTAAGGATAGTGCTGACTGCAATGAGGAGTATAGCTTTTGCCAAAAGTAAGTAAACAGATATTTAAGCTGGTTTTAAGGGTGCCGACAGGCGGCACCTTCGACCCTTGAAAATGGAAAGAGCCCCACAAAAGTGGGGCTCCCGCAAAACAACCACCCCAGACTTGCCAGTAAGGGGTAGCCACTTTGCAATTTATGCGAAAGCAATAACATTTTCAATACGTAATCTGTATCAGTTTCATGAAACCATTAGGATATTTGGCGTCAGTTGCATTTAATCAACACATTGGACCCAACCAAACAACTGACTTTTTTTGCGAAATCCTGACAAAGACATATAGTGCTTTGTCAATGTTCTCATTGACAACCTTGTGTTCCGCCGGCTGATTGAACGCAGCCGGCGGCTTTTTCAGGAGGGTGGCTGGCTCGGGGGGGCTATCGCGGCTTGCCGTCGAATCATGTCCGAAAAAGCATAAGAAGCAACATCGCGGTATGGCAACCCGGCTAAAGACGTTGTCGACACAAGATACAGGCGCCCACGGCGTCTCTGGTTTGTTAGTGAATTCTATACCCAACCTAAAGGGAGGCATCGAAAGGTCGTGTATAGACCATTTAGGAAACCGCAAAATCTACAAGGTTTCGTGTGAATCGCGAGTTGCATCAAAACTGACCGCGCAGCCGCTCATGCCAAATCCGCCGTCGAACTCCGAGCCAGCAAAAGATACGCCCGGTGCAGATGGCAAGCGTGGCGAGGAGACACCATACCCAACCATAATTGGGGTGGCCTTTCGGCCTGTCTGATATCAGGCGACGTGCAAAAGCCGCCTCGCGGCGGCTTCCAATAAATGGAGGGCCTTCAAGAGCGTGCTACATGAAACTGGATGTACCTTTAACTTCAAAGCCCTAACCCAGCCCTCCGTCGAACAAGATCACGGCGAAGCTATGGGGAACCAAAAATCGAACTTGTCGAAGAGCGCCATCAATTCGTTGAATTTGGCTTTGCTCCCGACAAATTTAACCTCGCCGCTTTCTGAGAGTCCTCCCAATTTCAACTGGCCGAGCGCGATTTTGTCTAGCGTACTGCGATCAAGCGTAATCGTCGCGTCTGCAGTCTGATACTGCTTTGATTTGCCGTAGCCCAAAACCCCGTTCTCGGCATACAAAGTGAATTTCTCTTTAGTGTCCGGAAAGATCAGATTGAAGTGATACGTTTTGTCGCCGAGTTTAAGACCGTTGAAATGGATACCGAGAAAATCGAGGAACATTTCGGTCGTCATTCCACGAATGATATCCGGCGAGGAAGTATTGGGTGTCGCGGCTTTTTGCACGCCGTGTCGAAGCTCCTGAGCGCCGGACAGGTACATATCGCGTGCGGGGCCGGACTCCGCTTGGTAACCCATTTGCTCAAGCGCATCCGCTTCCAGATTTCTTGCCGCCTGATTATCCGGCTGAGCAAAAACCAGCTTGTTGGTAATGGTGGCAACCCAACGATATTCCCCATTCCCGAATGCGGTGCGTGCAGACGCGAGCAGTTTATCTGCGCCAATCAGTTCGACATATTTTTTGGCCTCGTCGGCCGGCGACAGCGGATTCAAGTTGGCCGGGTTGCCGTCCCACCAACCTTGATAGAATTGGTACGTGGCCCGGACGTTATGCTTCAGATCGCCATAGTAGCCTCGATTGTAGAATTCCTTTGCCAGGCTATCTGGTAACTGGAATTGATCGGCGATTTCGTGCATCGTCAATCCCTCATTGGCCATCCTGAGCGTCTGGTCATTGATGTATTTGTATAAGTCGCGCTGCTTTTCGAGGTGCTCGACCACGCGGTCATTCCCCCATTGCGGCCAGTGGTGACTGCTGAAGGAGACAACCGCATCCTTCCCCCAAAGATCGACGGTTTCATCAAGAGTACGGGTCCATTTCCCGGCATCTCTTACCTTAGCGCCGCGCATGGTCAATATGTTATGCAAGGTATGCGTCGCATCTTCGGCAAGATCAATCGCTTTGAATTGCGGAAAGTAAAAGAGCATTTCCGCAGGCGCTTCAGTACCGGGCGCCATCTGGAAGACGACATCAATGCCGTCAATCGTCATTCGTTCGCCGGTTTTGCTTATTAATTTGCTGGGTTCAAACAGCGTGATCGTGCCAGCCGCCGTGGTCAGGCCAAGGCCCGCGCCTACCGCGCCTTGAGGGTTTTTGGGCAACAGATTGCCATACATGTAAGAGGCGCGCCGGCTCATGACATTCCCGGCAAAAACGTTTTCGCTCACCGACTCTTCCATGAAACCTACCGGTGCAACGACCGGTATCTTGCCTGCCCGCACATCCTCCTCCTTCACCACGCCGCGGATCCCACCAAAGTGATCAACATGACTGTGCGTAAAGATGACGCCGCTAACGGGCAGGTTTTCTACCTTACTGTTGATCAGGTCAAGCGCCGCCTTCGCTGTTTCAACAGAAGTGAGGGGATCAATGACGACCCACCCCGTCTTTCCGCGAATAAAGGTGATATTTGCCAGGTCGATATTCCGAACCTGATAAATGCCGTCCACCACTTTGAATAGCCCACGAACGGAAAGAAGCTGTTCTTGCCTCCAGAGACTCGGATTTACCGTTTCGGGCGCGGGGCCTTGCTGTTTCAGAAAATCAAACTGAGAGAGGTCAATGACTGTGTTTCCACTACTTCCTTTAATAACCGGATTCGGTAAATCCGCGATAAAGCCCCGCTGAACATCGTCGAAGTCTTGCTTATTATTAAAAGGCAAGTAGTCGCGCAATTGCTGGTTCGCGGATTTGGTGAAATTCGTCGCAGGTTTCGGCCCTTCGGCACCAGCCGGTGAGAAAGCGAGAAGCAAACTAACGACAAGCGCGGTCTTGCAAAAGAAAGTATTTTCCATGATCAACTCCATGAATGAGTACAGGTTTGCCCGGCTCTGCGGCCGAACGCGGAAACTTGTTATTGGAATTGAGGGGGCAAGAAGGGCAACTTATTGCAACACGTACAAACCTTAGAATATTTGGAACGAAGTGCGGTCACTTATTTGTACAAGGCAATTTTTTCTCTGCCGAAAGACGGATAAACCTCCGGAAAAAGTGCTCATTTCGCGGCACGCGCGGTGGAGAGGCGAATGCGGACGATATGTTGTTATAGGCGCTTCCCATACCTATCGGCGGAGCAAGCTCTCGTAGAGTTCCTGCAACGCCGTTAACTGCCTGATCGCAGCGTCGCCGTCGTTTGCGATGCCTTCCAGGTCTGATGCAGTCGCTGGGTCAAGTTCGGCTGTCGCCGCTCCATCATCCACGCTGGCGGCGCTGGCAAGCGCGGACACTCCACTTGCGGCGTCACAACGGGCTGCGATGCGCACGCGGATAGCACCAATAGCAAGAGCGCGCTGCATGCGTTGGTTTTCTTGATTGGCATGGCTCATTTCCTCATAACGTTGTTGATCGATCGCGGCGACGGCGCTGGCCATCGACGCTTCCTGTCGCCGGCGCTGCTCACTAAGGTGAGCGGCCGCACTGGCCTCACGCGCGACGCGCTGGTTGTCGCGTAGCGACCAGTCCGCATCTTTGGCGTCTGCACCACGAACATAAAAAAAGGTGGCCACGGCCACCACCAGCAAACCGAGCGCGACCCAGCGCACCCACCACGGCAGAATTCTCGTCATCTCATCACCTCGACATAACGCGGCAAGCGGGCCTCAACCCGACCCGGATAGCGGCTGTTGATCTCGCAGAACGATTCGCCATAGCCGGCCGCCCTGCCCTTACCCTGCGGACACTGGCGCTCAAGCTGGCCAAACCAGACGCGGGGCTGGCACCCAGCGGCAAGCCGACACGACGTGATGCGCTTCGCCACCGAACCGGCGCCGCCGTTGTACATGGCCGCCGCGCATGCCTTGACGCTGCGGTTGTCGGCCATCAGCGGCTGGCACTGGCGATCATTGGTGCGAAGCTTCAGCACTACCGCGCGCAGCTGGTACTGCACCTTTGCGCAATCGCGCCACGACCATGCCGCCAGTGAGCGATCAAGTCCGCGCGCTTCCGCCAGGGCGTCGAAGCGCACCCTGCCGGCGGCGTCATAAGCAACGGTGAATTGCCCGAGGCCGCAGCCCAGCTCGCGCCCGGTTTTAAGCTGCGCGTTCGTTTTCCAGCCGCTTTCCTGCTCGATGAGCGCCGGCACCCAGGCGCGCGGCGCAACAGCGGGCCAGAACGTGGCCAGCTCGACCTTGAGCTGGGGAATCAGCAGTGGCGCATCGCCCGGTAGCGGTGCCGCGATGGCGGCGCCGGCGAGCATCAGCGCCGCCATCAGCTCAAGTAAACGATGCATAGCACCATCCCCATGCGAACCATGTGACCCAGCCAGAACATCCAGGCCATGCTGGCGGAATTCGGGAAGCCGTCACTTCCGCCATGCACCAGCCACTGAAAATCCACTTGCGGATGAAACACCACGCGTTGCACCAGCAACGACACATCGACCCAACACACCACCGCCAGCGCGGGCAGCAGCCGGGCGATTTCCGGGACACCGGTCGCGCGCGTCAGCGGCTCGAACAGCGCAAAGGCCAGCACGGTAAACAACAGCGCCAGGCCAACGCGCCACTTGAAACGATCAAAAGTCTTTTTCATTGCTTTCCCCGAGATATAAAAAAACCCGGCCGGAGCCGGGTTCGTCTGTTGCTTGCGTTTAATGCGGAATCGGCATGAGGTGTTTCACAGTCCAGCCAAACCAGACCGCCAGGCCGACCAGAACCGCCCACACCGTCCCTTTCGCGACATGGGCCCGGACTTCCAGATACAGCTTGTGCTGCTCTTCTTCGCGCCGGATCAGCGCGTCGTGATACTCGCGATGGCCAGACGGATCGCCGCTCGGGAAGCCACTCCGGATTTCATCAACCTTGGCTTTCAGCTCTTCCAGCGAGCTCATGACCTCGGCAAGCGTCGGCGATTTGTTTTCATACGGCACGGTGACTCCTTCCTCGCTGGTTGTAATCGGGGCAAAGCGATCTATGCTTAAAGCGACACTCCCCCCGGAATGTCTTGAGTCCGCCGGTCTGGAGAGCTCCGCCGGCGGATGATTTTTTTATGCCTCTGGCTCGTCGTCTTGAATGGACGCCGCCGCCTGTCCATCTTGTACCGTTTGCAGCTGAGCACGGAGTTCGGCCGCCGCCTGCGAGGCTGCCGCAAGATCGGCCGTGCGCTGCGCCAGTTGCTCTTGCAGATCGGCCAGCGTCGCGTTGGCCTGCTCCAGCGCGTCAGTCGCCTGCTCCAGCGCCGCCGCTTGCGCCGTCTTTTCCACCTCTGCAGCGGTCAGTGCTGCCGTTTGCGCAGTGAGCGTGTCGACCGCCGCCGCATGCGCGACCTGCTCGGCCTGTAGTGCGGTTTTCACCACCTCGTTTTCGGTCAGTGCGGCCGCTGCGGTGTCGCCCAGCACGCTGGCCAGCGACAAACCATTCTGGCCATCCGCCAGCGACAGCGAAACCGGGTCATTGACCTGCGCGCTGATCACCACACCATCTTTGAGAATCTCGGTAATGGTCTGGTGGTGCGCGCCACCGATGCCGGCGAGGGCATGGCGGATCAGTGTTTCATAAGGGCGGGTGCGTTCTTCGAGAGTCATTTTTAACTTACCGTGGTTGTGGTGTTGATGAGCTTCCAGTTACTGCCGTCCGACTGGCAGACCTTGCGGCCGCCCGTTGCGTCGGAAACCGTGATCAGGTGGTTCGCGTACGCCGCCGCGCTGGGCAGCGTCGATAGCGTGTAGACGCCGTGCAGCGCGGGGCCCGAAGAAACCAGCGGCCCGCCGACCTGCAACAGATGCACGCCATCATCGGTACCGGCGCCCAGCACCAGGCGGCCCGTAGTGCCGTTGAGACTCAGGGTCTGCGTGCCAGCCGCGAAGGTCGCGCCCTGGCGAAAGCTGAGCGCGCCGCCGTAGTTGCCAAAGTGCCAGTACTGGCTGGCGTTGCCGGGCAGCAGCGTCACCGAGCCGCCGTTTTCACGTGCCCCACCCAGCGCATCCGTCCCGAGAATCAGGCGGTTGCCGCCGATCGTCGCGATGCCCGTCGTCTGCAGCGTCGTAAACTTGCCCGTCGAAGGCGTGGTATTACCGATCGCCGCGCCATCGATGGCGCCGCCGGCGATGGCCACGGCGCCGGCCGACTGCTGGGCCATCGAACTCAAGACCTGCCAGGCCGACCACGTGCCGTTGTAATCCTGAAAGCGCCAGGCGAAGCCGCCGGTGGTGGTCGTCCAGCGCTGCAACAGGCGCGCCGTGGTGGCACTCAACGCACGCACCACTTCGAGCACGCCCACACCGGACAGCGGCGGCGCATTGGTCGAAGTGGAAAGGCTGGCGGCCGAGGTGAATTCGATGACGCCGGGCGAGGTCAGCGCGTTGAAATCCAGCACGTCGGCCCGTGCGCCGCCGTTCGGTGAAACCGTCAGGCCGGTAATGTTGCCGCCGGTAATGCTCACTGCATTACTGGCCTGCGTGGCCATCGTGCCCAGCCCCAGCGTTGTGCGCATGGTGGCCGTGTCGGCGCCCGCCAGCAGCGTGCGTGCCAGCGCGGTCAGCGCGGTCAGGGCGAATGCATCCGATCCGGTCGCATAAACCAACTGATCCGCCGCCGTGGCGAGGCCCGCCAGCGCGGCCAGTGTGGCATCGGCTGGCTGCGCGCCGACCGACGCCGGCGTCGGCAAGGCCGAAACCACAACGCCAGCACGTACCACCAGCGTGCCGATTGCGCCCGCTGGCAGCGTAAAGGCGGCGCCGGTGGCCACCGCAACCGTGATGGCCTTGCTGTTGCGCGTGGTGCTGTCGATGAACATCCACATGCCGGACGTGCCCGCCGGAAACTGCAGCGCCACTGCTGCCGGCAGTGAGCCGGTAAGCTCAATGATGCCCGCCTGCATATCCGCCGCAGTCAGTGCGATCGTGCCGCCGGCACTCACGTCTTTGGCCGTGCGCCCGTTGATCCATTGCAGCATGCCCGCCCAGGTCGGCACCGTGACCGGCAGCCCGGACGTATTGGTGATCTGCATGGTGGCGGCGGTGCTGGTCAGCAGCTGCACCTGTTCATCGAGCGTCAGCTCGTAGCGATTGATCAGCGTGGCCAGGTCAGACGCAAAGTCGCCCAGCGGCGTGCCGGTAAAGTTGCGAATGATCGCGTAGCTTGCGCCGGCCACCGCGGCGCCAGCCCAGGCGGTTTTAAGCACGAGATGCGTGTTGTCGGTGACCGAATCGACCTCATAAACCCGCGTGCCATCAGTCAGGAACAGGTCTCCCCTGTTGACCTGCGTCGACCACGATGTGTCTACGCCGACGACAGCCGTACTCCCCGCCGCCAGCGTGACTGTGCCGGCGCGGTACCAGTTTGCGTTTGCCATTGCTTTCCTTAGTTTCGGTACAGGAACCAGTTCATTGCGCGCACCCCGTTCTTCTTGTTGGAAGAACCGGTGATCTGGAGATAAATGCGCGCGACGCGGCTCGATGTCTGGATGTATGTGATTTCGGCGGCCTGTCCGTAATCCGACGCGTCGTGCTCGTTGAAGAACGCGAGCGCCTGATAGGGGACGATCGAATTCGGGTCATCCAGATTGATATCGATGCCGGTATTGATTGACGTCGATGCGGTCGGCGACGAACCGCCGATGATGTTGATGTTTACTTGCCCGCTGGCCACCGGCACGCTGGCGCCGATCAAGCCACGCGCAAAGAAACCCAGACCTGCCGGCGTGATGTAAAAGCCCGGCCCGGCAATGACCGAGTCATTCGCCCCCGCGTTGAGGTTGATATAAAAGCTGCCGTTTGCATTGCGCATGTAACCGGCAGTGATGTTGCCCAGCGATGCCGAGATGGCCGACAACGAATCGACCGCCATCGCACGCGCGCCGACGCTGCCGTCTACGATCAGGTTGCCGCTGATACCGACCGCATTGACGCCATTGACCTGCCCGATCGCAAACACCTGCGTCGAGCCACTGCCATCCGGCAAACTCACCCGGAAACTGTTGGCCAGGACATCAAACGACGTGCCCTGCGAAGCATCACCCGCCAGCCTTACGCCGGCCACCTTGCCGCCCGCAGTCAGATTGACCGTCCAGTTCGCCGACAGCCCGTTGATGCTTTGGGCCTGCTGCGTGACCGAAGCACTGACGCCGTTCAGATTCGTCTGTACTTGCGAGATGGCCAGCGCGTTGGCCGTATCTGCGGTCGCGCGTGTCTGGGCTTCCTGCGACACGCTGGCCTGAGCCGACGCGACCGACGCCGTTACCGTGTCGATGCGTTTGCCCAGCGCGGTATCAGCATCCACCCGCGCCGAGACCTCCGACGCCAGCGCAGCATTGGCCGTGCCCAGCTGCGTATTGATTGCAGTGATCTGGCTGGCCAGTGCGCTATCAGCAGCGGTACGCGCCTGCGTCTCGCTGGTGACGCTTGCGGTCACCCCGGCCAGCGACGTCTGCACCGAATCGATCCGCACACCGAGCGCTGTATCAGCATCGGCGCGTGCAGACTTCTCCGAGGTGATCGCCGCATTGGTCGTGCCTAGCTGCGCCTTGAGCGTCGACACATCCGACGCGATGGCGGCATCGGCCGTAGCGCGCGCCGTCGTTTCCGACGAAAGCGCCGCCTCCGCATTGCCGATGCGGACTTGAGCGGCCAGGATGTTACTGGCCAGCGCGTCGTCCTGCGTGGCGCGTGCGGTTTGCTCAACGACCAGTGCCGATTGCGTCGCGCCCAGCTGCACCGCCAGCGCAGTGCGCGCGCTGGCTTCTGCCGTCAAGGCATCCGCCGTGGAATTAAGCTGCTGCTGGGCCGAGGCAAAGTTCACCCCGGCCGCGCGCGCCTGCTGCCGGGTCGTCGCCTGCCCGGTCAGCGCATCGATCAGCCCCGACGCCAGCGACGCGATATCGCTGGTGTTCTGGTCTGTACCGCTGTTGACCGCGCTCAACGCGTTGTCGACATACACCGCATCGACTTTAAGGCTCAGGCTGTTGGCCAGCTGCGTGATCAGGCTTTCGGCGGCGGTGAGCCGCGTCCCCTGCCCCGATACATCCGACACCACTTGCGTCAGCTTGCCGGTCTGCGCGTTCATCGTGATTTCAATGGTGCGCACGCGGGCCGACACGTCATCAATCACCGGCGCGGTGACTTTTAACGAAATCAGGCCCGTGTCCGGGTCGACATCGATCGTCGCGTCGCTGATGGCCTTCTCGCGACGCAACCCGGCGATCGCTTCCGCCGCCTTGGTCGCGAGCTCGATGGCGGCAGATGCGGCCGCGTCGCTGGCCGAGTCGACCAGGTCAAGCCGCCCGCTGATGTCCGGCAGCGACGTGTTGATCTGCGCAATCTGTGCATTCAACGCGTCGACGTCGTCATCGAGCTGGTCGACCTTGTCCATCTGCTGCAGCAGATCAGGCGTCAGCCGCTCCGGGCCGATCTGGCCGATGACCTTGATGATGTCCGACTCGACCGTGGTCGCTGCCCCGGCCACGCCGGCGCCGGATGGATACCACGCGCCGACGTTGCCGCTGCGATCCACCAGCCGCGCCCAGTAATACCAGGTCACGCCGACTTCGACACCCATGACGGTATGCGTGGTCTGCGGATAGGCGTAATTGCCGAGCGGATTTGCGGTGGCAAGGTTGTCGTTCGTTGCCGTCCAGATTTCGGTGTACAGCGTATCGGTCGCGCCGTCCGGAAAGCCCCATTCAAGATCGATGCTGAACACGCCCGGCGTCGTGCGCAGGAACAGCGGCACGGCCGGCGGCGTGGTCTTGCCGGTCAGGCTGGTCAGCACCGACTGGGTCGGGGCGGAGGACACGCCGAGGGCATTGACCGCCCGCACGCGCGCCATGTACTGGCCCGCATAAATGCCAGCCACTTCGGCATTGAGCGCGCCCGTGCGCGGCAGCGTTACCCAGTTGTTGTCGTCTTTCTTGTACTCAACGTCGTACGCGATCGCCTTGTCGGTGGTCGGCCAGGCCATCGTCATCACCGTACTGGCAATGCCCTGATCGATCACCGTGTGCGTGCTGAGCGTGACGCTCGCCGGGGCCGGCTGCACGGACGGCGGGATGATCGTGATCGGGCGCGTATCGATGCGCGTGCCGTTGTCGATCGCATCAAACTTTTGCGGCTCATGTTGCACCGCGTTGATTTCAAACTGCAGCGCCTCTTTCTGTGTGATCGACACGATGCGGTAAATCGGCGCGGTCAGCGCGCTGCTTTCCACGGCCCAGACCGCTTCCGGCTGTACGGCCTCAGACCATGCGGCCGTGACCGTCACCGCGTTGTCGCTGACCAGCTTGACCGTACGCGTCTCGCTGATGCCGCTGGGCAATGCCACCGTCAGGCTGTCGCCCGCCGCGATGGTCGGCGCCAGATCGAGCACGACCGTATCGGCCGTTGCACTGCGCACACGGCCACCGATGCGGCGGCCGGCACGTTTCGGGTCTGCAATACGCACCAGCTTGCCCGGCCCGACCAGTGCCGAATCAAGGCCGACCGTAAAAGACACGGCCGAGGTTTCTAGCCGCGAAGTCAGCAGCGTCCATTTGCCCAGCCGCTGCGCCTGGCCCTGCGAGGTGCAGCCAAACGCCGTTAGCTCAGTCTGTACCACGCCATAGCGCGCGATGCCGTCGCGATCCTCGACGTATTCGACCTTCGCGCGATAAAAGTCGGACGGGTCATTCCACGACACCAGCGCCACGGTGTAGCGCGTTGAACGAGAGCTGCCCGCATAGGTAAATTTGCCATCGACCACGTTTGCGGCCGTGTACGTGTAGACCGGATCAACCGGCATATCGGCCAGCGTCTGGATGCTGCCGCCGCCCCAGTAACTGACACCACGAAAGACCGAGGCCAGATCCTGCAGCAGCTTGTACGCATCGGCGCGGGTCTGGATGTACGCATTGCAGGTAAAGCGCGGCTCAAGCCCTCCCTTGCCATCGCTGACCAGCTCATCGCAGCGCTGTGCGATCTGGTACAGCGCCCAGCGATCGACCTGCGCGGCGGTCAGCAAGCGGCCGAGGCCGTACACATAATTAAGCACCAGGTCGTAGTAAATCCACGCCGGGTTGTCGGTGTACGCCAGCTTGAATGTGCCGTCCCAGATGCCCGCATAGCTACGGGTATCGGGATCGTAATTGGACGGCACCTGCAAAATACGCCCATACAGATCAAACGCCCGCGCCGGCACATTTGAAAACTGTTTGGCGTCCAGCTGGGAAAACATCAGCGCTGACATCGGATAGCGCAATTTTGCGTCGATCACTTCCGTGATGGACTCGACGGTCGTTGTATCGGACACATAGGCATTGTTTCGGTTTGCCGTGATCCGGCGCACGCGAATAGTCCAGCCCGCCTTCGCCGCAGGCAAATCGATGCGGTGCGTCCGTTCGTATTTGTTGACGATTTCACCAGAGAACGCCGCGGTGATTACCGTGACGAATGCGCCCCCATCGGTCGCTACGTCAATGGCGTATTCAACTTTGTAACCATTCATGTCTCCGGTGGAAGTATCGGTCTGCATCAGCGAAGGCACCGACAAACGCACGCGCACCGCGGACAGCTGAGTATTGCTCACGGAATGCGACCACGCGTGATCCGACTTGAGTTCGGTCGAGACGGAGATTTCGTTCTCCACCGCTGGCAGGCCGGAGATATAGGGCTGGTCGAGCGTACCCAGCCGGAAATCGAAGGTCACATCTGAAAAGTTGTAGCTGCCGTCCGGGTTCTGCAGCGGCGTTTCATCGAAATAAACCGATTGCTGCCCGTTCACCAGCCCTTTGATCGGGCCTTCCGAAACCAGATCAAGCACCTTGATATAGGCCGTGCTGTGCAGGCTGTCGTTTGCTTCGCTCATGTCTGATCTTCCGCGTAAATACCTGCCGAGATCACCGACGACCCGACAATCATTCGCCCATACAACAAAGGCACCGGATTGCCCTGTGCCTGTGTGTTTACCGCGCCGTTAAAGTTGTAACTGGCTCCGTTATCGCCAGTGTCGCCGGTGCCTAACCCCGTCGCCTGCGGCGAGAGCATCTGCACCACCCCGCCCATGACCATAGCCAGGCCCATGTGCAACAGGACAGGAGCGAATGCACTGAGGCCAGGTACAAAGCTGGCCGCGATCAGCACTGCGCCCAGCACGATCTGGAACAGACCTCCCCGCTTGCTACCCGTGAGCATCGGCGCGATGCGGATGTCGCAGCCAGTTGGATGGTGCAATTCGTCGCTGCTGATATTTCGTTTGCCGTGAAACACGGCATAGCCGACGCCACGATCGCGGCTTTGCATCAGTTCCTGCTCGAAGCCGGGTAGCAGCACAGACAGCGCGCGCATGGCTTCCGAGACACTGGCCACGGCCAGCTTGTGAACGCGACCAAAACGCGCGCCTAGCGCGCCATAGAGACGGATATTTCGGAGTATCTGCATTTAGCGTGACCAATAAAAAAGCCCGCAAATGCGGGCTTGAACGAATCAGGATGCGTAAACGGGAGCGGGTCAGTCATCCTGCTGACCCGGCTTTGCCCTATCGCTCCGGTGGGTCAGCGAGGCCGTAGTCGTGCTCGCACAATTCCATCCAGACCGCAAAGGTGGTTTGCTGCGCCTCCAGTAACTCCAGGCAGTGCTCAGGGTCGACGCCCGGATCAAGAAGAGCCTTTCTATATGCGTCCAGCGCAGCAAAGTGTGCATCATATGCAGCCTTGTGCGCGGCTGAGAATTTAAGAGGCATGACTGAAATTCCAGAAGTGAAAGCGCAGATCAGTCCATTCTGATCCAACCAAAACTGCCACAGCATGTCCTTCTGGGCCACACGAGTATGTAGGACATTGTCCTTATTCGGCTGGCGCGGCCAGCTATCGGACGGGGCGAGCGCGCTGCCCAGCGGTCAGATTCGTGCGCCCGAGGCGCAAAGAAATACTCTAACATCAGAAAGCCACACGTCTGATTCGAGTCAGACACTTGCGCAGCCCTCGTTGTTCTTTTCTGGAGTCAGCATCATGAATCTTATTGTCCGGTCCGCACTGGTGCTTTCTTTAGCAATAGCAGCCATTCCCGCCCATGCCAGCCCGCTTTACAGTTCTATCTCGCTGAACTGGAGCTTTTCGCCCGATCTGGCGCTCACGTCGACAACGGCGCCTTTTATCTCGCATGACGACACCACGCTGGCAGTAGCACCCGTAATCACTCATTCTGACGACTATTCGACCTTCGAAATGAATCTCGCGACTGATTCCACCGGAGGCTCCCTCTCGATCCTGCAGACCGGCGTCCCCGGCCCCGAATCCCAGAGTTTCGTACAACTACTTCAAGAGTTGCATACCAACGGCGTTGCGGGACAGATTACTTTCCAGTACGACATCGTTGCATATGCAGACGCGTCGCTTAACCTTCCGGGCAAGGTGCTTAGTTCACCTTACCTTTCACTTGCCGTACTCAATGCAACCACCACCTTGAATACGCCTCTGGAACGCGGCTACTCACAGCCAGGCTACGTCGAGACCTGGGCAGATGCGCCCTTTGACGGCGAGTACGAGGAACACGCGGGCGTGTTCACGTTTAACCTGCCCGCTTTCAACACCGATGGCACCGACAAGTTCGTTTTACACGCCAACACAGAAATCGAGCTTTGGGCCGCGCCTGTACCGGAACCGGAAACCTGGGCATTAATGGGACTGGGCCTTGCAGGGATCGTTACCCGCGCTCGCGTGAAATCGAAAAAGGACGCCTGAGACAAAGTGGATCGGCACTGACGCATCGGTCGATCTATACAACCGGCGCGGCCGCAGCGCCGGCATACCCATGGCGGAGCACACCGCGTGTGAGATGCTGCCACGGCACATAAGAATCGCGACTGGAGAGCCGCCCGTGCAGGTGATGCAGAATCGCGCCGTCACCAAGGTAAACCGCAGCATGGTTGGCATTCTCAGGCGACCTGATCTGCATCAGGATTACGTCGCCACGCTGCAGCTCGCCCGTTACCTCCACCATGCCGGCTTCGGCAAAATGGCGCATGTACAAATCCTCGCCGCGATCCCACCAGCCATCGCTACGCGCAAAGTCTTTCAGCTCGATGCCCAGCTCACGCCTGTACCAGTCGCGCACCAGCGAATAGCAATCCAGCACGCCATGCACAAACGGCCGCCCCACCAGCGGCGCCTCAAACCCTTCCGGCTCAAAGCGTACGATCTGGCTGGCGTCGAGTTCGCCACCGACTGTGGGCCGGACTGAAACAATCAGCCAGGGCAAGCCCGAGGCCTCGCACGCAACGCGGTCTGCATCGCTCGGCCGGGCGTCCTCGTCGGGGTGGCTGTGAACCACCGCGACGATCTCGCCGGCATCTTCGGCCGCAGCGTAATCCTGAGGATCAAGACGAAACTGATCGGTGCCGACAGCCAGATTGCGGCAGCGCCAGTAACGCTCTCGCCCTTTGACGATCACCACCAGCCCGCAGGCCTCGCGCGGGTAATCCGCTTTGGCGTGCTCGCGCATCGCCGCTATCGTTGTTTCGTTCATCGCGTCAGGTCCGCTGCTGGGAAACTACCAAAGGGCAGCTCGTTGTTGTCGCCAAACCGCGCCTTGCAATCCGACAGGCAACCGCCGCAGCGATCCAGTGCCGGATCGGATACGGCATTGCCCATGCTGTCGAAATACTTCGTACCGGTGTAACCGCAATACGTGCCGCGATAACCGCCAATAGCCAGCCAGCCGCACACGTTCGCGATGATCTGCCGGCGCGGCAACTGGATCCCGTTGAAGTCGAGCGCCGAACTCAGCTGGAACGCAACCGCCTCGCTGGTCTCGCTGGTCTTCTGCTCGATCAGCCAGATTTCCGGCGGAAATTCCTGCGCCGGGTCCGCTTCCGGGTTGCCGTCGGCAAAGTTGCGCGCATCGAGATAACGCCCGAAAGTCAGCCGGCGCACGACCTGCGCACCCACCAGGTCATCAAGATAAATGCACAGTGCCGAAATCGTGCCCTGCACATTGCCGACCGACAGCACCGGCGACGGCTGCTGACTGTCTGACGTGCGCGCAAAGCCCTCGGCTTGCACTGGCCAGGCACTGTACTCGTTGTCTTGCCACCAGATCGAACCGACGACGGTGTTGGCATGAAAGCGCAGCAGATCGCCACCGATCTGCGTCGCGTCCAGCTCGAACAACTCAATCAGCGCACCCGGCTCAAGCTTCTGTACGTCTGCGGTGATGCTCATGGCGCAAAGCTCTGATCAAAAGTGGTCGATAACGTGTACTTGCCGGCGCCGAGCGGATTCAGCGTATAGCTGGCGGCGCGGTACAGCCCTTGTTTGCCCAGCGGCGGCGTCCAGTAGAACGACGCGCTGCCCGCGTGCTGCTCCAGAAAATCTCGGATCGCCTGGATCTTGTCCGCGCCACCGGTAAACGAAACCGGCCACGACTGCGTGATGTTGTTCAGGCCATCCGCAGCGATCTGGCTGTAGCCATCGCCAAATTGCGCCTTTTGCGTGCGCAAGGTGGTTGTGCCTTGCCCGTTAAGCAGCGGACTCCACGTAAAAGTTTCGGGCACGCTTTAACCTCCGTTTTTCATGCGCCACAGCACGCCGCCCTGACGCTGCTCGCGTGCCAGTACGGCCTGCACCTGCGTATTCACCAAGTCCGCGAGCGCTTTGGCGTTGGCCGTTGAATCGCCCGTGGTTTGCGACGACGCGCCGCTGTCGCTCAGCTGGATCGTGGTACTGATATGCGTATCGCCCCCGCCCAGGCTGGACAGCCTGTTATTCGGCACCACCTTGCCCGACACGTCGGGCACGAACACTTCCGGGCCACGCTCGCCGATCAGATAGGCCGATCCGGCATCGGTTGAGCCGCCCGTGGCGCGCGCGCCGGCAAGCCAGGGGTATTGCTCCGTCCCGCCCACGCTGGCCGACGATGTGTCGTAGTCCGCGTTGTAGGGCAGCGTGATGTTCGCGTTCAGTCCGGACGGCGTTGTATCGGCGAAGTAGGACTGAACCAGCGTTGCGCCAAGCTGGAACAGCTGATTGGTGGCCGCTTTGGCCGCCATGCGCGCAAGGTCTTTGATGATCGAATCAGCCATGCTCTTGAAGCTGAGCGAGCCGGTCGTTGCGAACGTCACCAGCGCATCTTCCATGCCGGAAAACGCATCGTTGAACAGCCCTTCGGTCTGCGATGCCACGTCCGCCGCGCTGGTCGCGTAGTTGTCCAGCGCCCGCTTCGCTCCGTTCGTCCAGTCGCCTTGTGCGGCCAGCAATCGGTCGGTGGTGTCCTGCTCCATCGCGACACGCTGGTTTTCGTAATCGCCCAGCGCCTTCAGTTCGGACTGGTACTCATGGTCGCTGAATTCCTTGGGATGGGTCTGGCGCTTCAGCGTCAATTCGCTGTAGCGGTCGGCCCAGTCTTTCTGGATCTCATCCTGTTTGTTGGCCTGGTCGCGCTGGAACGAGCCCATGCCAACGGCGGCAACGCTGGAATCAGCCGCTGCCTTGCGGGCCTGCAGCAACTTGTCCAGCGACGCGGAGTAGGCATTGATGTTGGCCTGCTGCTGCTTTGCCAGCGTGGCCGTGTCGTCGGTATAGGACTTCTGCTCATCCAGCATGGCGTCCCGCAGCTGCTTGGCCTTGCCCTGGTATTTGGCCAGCGCCGACAGCTGCTTTTTACCGGCGGCAACACCCTCTTCCTGAGAGACGATGTCCAGTTCATCTTTGAGCGCCTTGACGCGAGCCTCGTGACTCTTGTCCAGCGCCTCTTGCGCGGAGTAGACGCCTTGATCACGGAGGCTTTTGATGTGCTCCAGCGACGACTTGAGCCCGTCCTCGACCGCCTTGGCCTGCGCATCCAGCTTCGTCAGCTGAGCATTCAGCGCGTTGTCACTGCCGTGGTTCTGGCTTTTGGCGTACTGCTCATCAATATGCTTGAGGTTGTCTTGATGCCGGGCTAGCCCGGCCGCGTAATCTGCTTCGATCTTGCTGCGATCCGCCACGGCCGTCTGGTATTGCTTCGTGCCAGCGGCAAACTGTTTGGTGATCGCGTCATTGCCGGCGACGTATTTGGCGTACTGGGCATTGATCGTGGCCCAGCGATTGTTTTCGCTCTGCGTGTCCAGCTGGTGCTGTTGATCGGGCGTCGCATAACGACGGTCGTCGTTGTAGGCGCCCAGCTTGACGGCCAGATCACCACCAGCGGCCGTGTTGGCGTTGGCAGCCGCATTACCGCTTTGCTTTGCCTGCAGCGCCTTCAACCGATCAAGTTCTGGCGTGATCTCTTTCAGTATGCTTTGCCGCCACGCCTCAAGCTGTCCGATCGCCTGCTGGTTATTGCTGGCGCGGGCGGCCTGCAGCCGGGCATCGACATCTTTCAGTTTGTCCGTCTGATCCTTGATAAGGTCGGCCGTTGTATCCGGCTTCCCGATTTCGCCCAGCCAGTGCTTTGCACTCTGAAGTGTGCCGACCAGTCCGTTCCAGCTTTTTTCGAGCAAGCCCACTTGTTCGACGCCGGTGCTGGACATCCGCGCGTGCGCTTCTTCCAGCGAGTTGACCACCGCTTTTGCGGCGCCGGCGGTGTCGCCAGTATCTTGCAGTGCCTTCACAAGATCATATTGGGAGGCCGTCAAGAAATGGTGTTGCTTGTTGTAATCCTCGGCCCATTTAACGGCGTCATCACTGAGGCCCGCCAGATTTTCCGCCACCTTTTCAATGCTGTCGCCGGTGTCGTGCGCCATCTCGACCGCGATGCGGCCAAAGTCGGTCAACTGGTCGCCACTGATGCGGCCGGTGGCGGTCAGTGCGATCAGCGCCTTTTCCGAATCGCTGATTGAGCCGCCGGCTGCCGCCACGCTGGGCGCTAGCTTGTCGATCTGCTCAGCGGTCAGGCCGACCGCCCCGCCCGTGCTAGTGACGGCTTTGTTTAATGCGACCCAGTCTTCATGGCCGTGATAGATCTGTGCGCCTGCCAGCGCGAGCGCACCAACGAAGGCCCCGATTGCGAGGCCAGCCGGACTCATGACCGCCGACAAAGCGTCGGTGGCCTCGGCCAGCACCATGAGCGAGCCCGCGAAGTTCTTCCACGACCCCTGACTGGCTTCATGGGCCAGCACCATCAATTCGCGCCGCGCCTGCATCGAATCGAGGCTAAAGCTGTGCATCGACTCCGATGCGGCCTTTGTGCTCTTGCTGATCGTATCCACGCCAGCCGCGATCTTGCTGGTCGAAGCCCGGGCCTGCGTCTCGGCTTTCGAGAGCGGCCCGGTAAACTCGCTCATGTCGAGGCTGAGCAGGATGTTCAAACTACCCAGATCGCCTGCCATGCCTTTTTCCTTTTTCTACCCGATTACGACATCGCCCTGCATCAGGAACTCGTCTACGAATTCCATCTCCTCGCGGCGGTGCTGAAACGGCATGTAGTCACGCGGCGCATGCTTGCCGCCCGCCAGTGCCGACATGATGTTTGCCACCATCAGACCCGTATTGAAGTCGGCACGGTGCATGCCGATGGGCTCGAGTGCGGCAAACGCTTCATATTCGGCATAGTGGGCCTCGGGCATGGCCTCGATTTCGGCCAGTGTTTTGCCCAGAGCGAAGCTCAGCTGGAGCTGGAAGCGTCGCCGGGCGCCGAGTTTTTTGCGGCGGTCTCGCGGTCAAGTTCCACGCGCAAGACATCCAGCACCGAACCGTCGAGCGCGTTGATCGCTTTCAGGTCGTCCTCGTTACTGGCGTCAAACAGCAGCTCGCCGGCTTCATCGCACAGGCGCACGGCCAGGCGGCGCGCCAACATGAACGGATCACCGACACGGCGGCGCAAAAACGCCTTGAGCTTGTCCACGTCCGGCCAGTCATCCAGATCCACCGGAACGCCTTGTTGCTCGGCGAGCTTCAGCATGTGGGCCAGGCCCAGGCTGATATCAAAGTTGAC
Source organism: Silvimonas sp. JCM 19000 (assembly GCF_054652575.1). NCBI lineage: Bacteria > Pseudomonadati > Pseudomonadota > Betaproteobacteria > Neisseriales > Chitinibacteraceae > Silvimonas > Silvimonas sp. JCM 19000. The sequence continues at coordinate 19,387 of NZ_BAAIHC010000013.1, forward strand.
GGCGCCGACCGTGGTGGCGCGTAAATAGACCGTCATGTCGCGGTTCAGGATGACGGGGGTCAGATTGGAAACGATGCCGCACAGCGCGGCGCGAAGAGCTTCTTTATCCATTTAAGCCACCTGTTGCTTGACGTAGTACTTGGGACCGGACAACTGGATGGTGACGCCCGAGGTGTAAACGCCGTTCACAGCGCCATCCAGACCGGCACCGGTCGAGATGTAGCCGTAATACAGCTTGTAGCCACGGCCACGCGGCAAGGTGAGACGGCTCCAGAACTTCTCGCCGTTGGTTTCGTAGGCGGCCAGCTGCGTTTGCGATGCAACGTCGGGGGCAGCATTGAAGGTGAGCTGCACCGTGCCGGCCGAAGGCAAACCCGGCTCCGATTCGGTTTCTTCAGACGCGACGGTCGTCGTCTCGATCTGGCTGATCGAGCGGCCTGCCTCCTGAAAGTTGGTGATTTCAGCGATGTCCAGCCAGGTCGCCTCTGCGACAGTGGTGGTCGCCGACACGGCGAAGGTGGCATTGGTGGTATCAAGGCCCAGCACCTGAAACGTGCTGTCCGATACGACATTGACCGCGTAGTCGCCATCGATGTCGGCACCGAAGCCCGCCAGGCGCACCACGTCGCCCTGGATCAGGTTGTGATTGGCCAGCGTAGCGACGGCGGGGTTGGCTTTGGAAAGCGCGGTGACGGCTTTGGCCGCCAGCACGCCAGAGAGAATCGAGATTTTAGAGCCGCGAAACGGCGTAGTTTGACTCTTGGCCATAGTTTCCTCAGGGCGTAAAAAAACCCGCCTAAGCGGGTCGTGGACAAAGCGCGCGGCGGGTCAGGCGCGCAGGTTGAATTCAATGACGCGGCGAAACAGGCCGCCGCTGTCGTCGTACGGCATGGGCATGTCACTGATGCGCTGCGCCGTGTCAAAGGTGTCATACATCGCATCACTGACCGCCACGCGCAGACTGGCCAGCGCATCGGTGGTGCGTGCCACGACGTTGATCTCAAGGCGGATCGACTCTTCGTCGGCCTCGCCGCCAACAGTGGCATCCGGCGTCGCCATGTAACTCCAGTAAATGGCCGGATAGTCGGCCAGGTTTTCCGGCAGCAACTCGGGATAGCAGCGGGCCCCCACCAGCGGCGCGAGCGCCTGGTAAACCTGTTCGCGGAAACTCATTTGCCCGCCTCCTGCGTAATGCGTTTTCTGAGTTGGTCTTTGGTGCGCTCGGCCGCCTCGGATTTCGCCGCCTCATAGGACGGCCGGACAAAAGGCCGGGCGGCCATTTTGCGCGTGCCGAATTCGACGAAATACCAGTAAAACGGATCATCGGGATTGGCGGCGCCGCGCTGGCCGGACGTCGCCCGCCACAGCTTTGCCTGATCTTTCGAGATCCGGCGCACACCGATCACGGCTTGCAGCTCGCCCGCCTTCACCGGCCGCAACACCCGTACGCGGATGTTCTTCTTGACCGTGCCGCGCTTACGCTGCGCCGTGTCGGCCTCGAGCATGGGTACGCGCGTGCGCATTTCCTTGGCAAATACCCGGCCGCCGGCGGCGAGCGCCGAGCGGGCGATGGTGGTTTGCGTTTTGCGGTTCAGCTTCTGGATGGCCAGCCCCAGCTCGCGAAGGCCGGTCGTTTGCACTTGTACGGTCTTAGCCATCACTTACCCCGTTGGCCGTGGCCATGATTTCGATAGTGTCGTGCTCGCCGCGCACATCGATGGCGCTGGCGACGTTGTAGATATCGTCGCCATGTACCACGCGGTCATCGGCGCCGACCTTCAGCCCGCGCTGGTAACGGATAACGATCAAGGTATCGACCGACGCGCGTACCTGCCCGTCAGCGATCCGCTCGCTACCGCGAAGAGGCTCGACGCCTGCGCGCACGCTGGCAATCTCTTGCCATTCGTGCAGCTGCTCGCCACTGGGCGAGCGCGTGATGGTTTTGCGCTGGATGCTGATGCGGTGACGTAATCGGGCTGCGCGCATGTCACACCTCGATCAGCACGTAGGGATCAAGCAGCCCGTCGACAAACGAACGCGGCAGCGCCACCTGTTGGCCGCCCTGCACCGCTTCACGGTTGGCATAAAGCGTGGCTGCATGCAGTTTGATCCAGGCCTTGATGTCTTGCGGCAACGTAGCCACCGTCGGAAAGCGGCCGCAACGAAAGGTGATGGTCATCGGCGCGCCGCCGGTATCGGGCCAGCCACTGACCGGAACCAGCCGGTACCGGCCCTGCAGCCGATAGTTGCTTGATGGCCATTCCTGCTGCTTGCCCGCGCTGTCGATCCACGTCACCGACAGCACGTCGGTGGTGTCATGCCGCAGCGGAATGGCGTGACTTTTCGCGATGGCACCGGCGCTGCATTCGAGCGTCCAGACCTGCGGCAACAATGCGCGGCCGGTGCGATGCTCGGCCTGGCTATATGCGGCGGCGACCAGTGCCTCAAGTAACGCGTCGTCGTCGCTGATATCGACAACGCAATGCGCGCGGATTTCTTCCAGCGTGACCGGCATCTCTGCCGGCGCTTCGATGCGGGTAAACATGGGTTGCTCCTTGGGCTTTCGGAATGGCGCTGCAGTAACGACATTCCGAAAGCCGGCCGCCGGGGCGGCCAGCGTTGATTACAGACTGCGTGCGTACGCCACAGCGGCCGGGGTGGGATCGACCTGACCGGCTTTAAAGGCCGCGTGCGCCTCGGCCCACGGCAGGCTGACGACGGCGTTTACGCTGCCGTACTGGCATTGCGACAACACACGGCAGTCGACCATTTCCGGCAGTGCCGCTGGCGCCTCAACGGCGTCCGGCACCAGCTCGGACGCGCCCTGCTCCGGCTCGGCAGACGCATCGGCCGCCGACGATTGTTCGTCTTGCACATCGGCAAAGCCGTCGTCCGCGCCTTGGGCATCATTCAGACCTGCCTCTTCGCTGGTGGTGGTCAGGTCATCGGCTGCAGTTTGCTCGGGCGCAGCCGCATCAATTTTCTTCGTGGCCATGAGGCCCCCTTATCAATTGCGTGAGGAAAAACAGGGCAGCACAAAGCCGCCCTGTGCGTGATCAGGTCGCGGAGTTCTGGTACACCTTCACCGCGCCGCCCACGTCAATCAGGTTGCCGCCCTGACGGTTGAATGCCAGGAAGCCCGTTTGACCTTTGCTCGCGTAGACCGAATCGGTGAAGCGGAACAGGGTCAGATCCATCACTTCGCGCACGAAGTACTTGGAGAAATCACCGAACGCCAGCGACTTGGCGTTGGCGGCCATGACCGGCATTTCCTGACAAATCTGGATGGCACGACCCATCAGACGATCCGGCGCACCACCGGGGTTGCCCTGCTCATAGCCCGGCACAAAGATCGGGCGGCCTTCATCGTCCTTGATCTTGCGAATCACGCGCAGGGTGCTGTCGTGCATCATCCAGCCTGCAGCGGTGCGGTACGCCGGGTCGACGGAGTGCTCCAGATCCACCAGGTCTTCATAAGTGATCGACGCAACCTGACCAGACGCCGCAGCTTTACCCACGGCCGCAGCAGTGATCAGACCACGTGGCTGGCCGACGCCGCTGCCGACGGCAAAATGCTGCGCCGTGATACGACCGATACGCAGGGCAAGCAGGGCTTGCACGTAGCCCTGAATGTCGAACATGGAGTCTTGAATCAGCTCGAAAGGAACAGCGATCACCTTGGACGAGTACTTGAACACCTCCAGCGTGCTGTTGCCGAATGTGGTATCTGCGGCCGATGCTGACTGGCTTTGCCCGACAATCTCGCCGACTTCGGCAGTGGCGTCGGCGGTCGGGAAATTCAGCACCGCACCCGAGGCAGACTGGATGGTGCGCGCCACCGCACGCACACCGCCGTAAGCGCGCATGGCTGCGGTCAACTCGCCGAAATATTCCGGCGCGACCGTGTAGCCGCCTTCAGAACCGGTCGTCGTCGACATCGCGTTGCGAATGTCGTGCGACTGGCGCGCCTGCATACGACTGCGCGCCTCTTCGCTCATATTGGCAACGCCGCCAGCCAGAAAAGCGCGCATGCCGGCCACGTCATCGCTATGCGCACCCGGCGTGCGGGTGAACTGGTTGCGCACGTCGTCGCTGATCTGGCCGCCGCCGGCGTTTGCATGTTCGGTCATGCGCGCGCGGAAGGTGTTCTGGCGCGAGATGTCGGCCGCGATGGTGTCCATTTCGGCCAGCTGCGCTTTGTACTGCGCTTCCAGATCGCCGTTCCACGTGGGGTTTACATTCTTGTCCAGCAGGTTTTCGATGGACTTGGCCAGGGCGCTGTGGCGCTCCCGCAGTGCTTGGATAGACATACCTTTTTCTCCGTCAGGAAATAAAAAAGCCACCCGGGTGGGTGGCTTCATGGATCAGCGCGGGAGCGTTGATCAGATTCGTTGATGCAAGGCCAGCAGGCGCTGGCGATGCTCGCGTTCGACTTCGCCGGGGTCAGGCGCTACAGCCGCCGTGGGCGAGGTGATACCCATTTCAGCCAGCACGGCACGCACGCTACTGGTCAGCGCGTCGGCGCATGTCGCCACGGTGGCGGCGCTGGCCAGAGGCGCTGGCGTATTGTCATAGGCGCTTAAATCCCAGCGCCCGGCATTTGTGGGCGCCTGCCCTGCAATACGCGTCGCAAAGCCCAGCTTGACGGCGTCCTCGGCCCCGATCCACGTCTCGGCCGACATCCAGGCGCGAATTTCGTCCGCAGCCTGCCCCGTGGAGGCGGCATAGCTGGCCACCAATGACTCATCGATCTGCTGCAGCAGGGCGACCGTACGCGTCAGGTCATCGCTGTTGCCATAGGCCATCGTCCACGCCTTGTGGATCATGAAGAACCCGCCTGGCGTAATCTCGATTTCGTCAGCGGCCAGCGACAGAAAGCTGGCCGCGCTCGCCGCAACGCCGTCGATGTGCGACACCACGCGCGCAGGATGCTCGCGCAGCGCCTGCTCCATCGCACGCGCCCCGAACACGTCACCGCCGGGGCTGTTGATCCGCAGGTGGATGGTGCTGGCGGTCACGCCCTGCAAAGCCTTGACGAAGCTGTCGGCTGCGACACCACCACACCAGTCCGCTTCGGCCTGATTGGCGACAATCACGTCATACAGGTAAATGGTGGCCTCATCCGCCGCGCTAGCCACCACCTCAAACCGGCGCGAATTACTTTTGTTTAGCGCCATCAGGCGCATCAGTTGATGCATTACCGTTTCCCCCGTCAAAAAGTTTGTCGCCGCCCGGCACGCGGGACATGCCAAGGCGTGCCCGCGCCTCGTCAACCGTGATCAGTCCCGGCTCCCCGGCCCGACCGACCGCCACGCGCAAGGCGGTGAACAGGCTGTTCAAGTCGCCTTTTTCCAGCGCCCACGCGTCGAAACGGGCGAAATTGCGCGCCGTTCTGAAACATTTGCGGTTGATTTCTGCCTGGAATTTCACCAGGTGGCGCATGAGCGTGAAGCGTACAAAGCTGATGGATAGCTGCTCGATGCCGGTGCCCCACGCCGACGTTTTGTCCATCGATCCGATCATGTGGGGCGGCACGCCGTAAATGCGCGCAATGTCCTCGATCTGGAACTTGCGCGTGTCCAGTAGCTGGGCATCCTGCGATGTCATGGTCAGCTGCTGCACCTTGAGCCCGCCGGTCAGCACCGCTGGCTTGTGGGCGTTGTTCGGGCCGCTGTGCCGGGCCTCCCACGTATCCCGCAATATCTTTACGGCCTCGTCGGTCAACTTGCCGTCGGTGGTCAGCGCGAAGTCGGGCCGCGCGCCGTTTGAAAAGAAGCTGGCCGCAAAGCCGTCGGCCGCGTGCGCCACGCCCACCGCATTGCGTAGCGCCGCATGCCGGATCGGGCTCATGCCGCGCAGGCCGTTAAAACCGACACCCGGCACATGCAACACATCATCCTGATCAAGTACAAACACATTGCCGTCAGGATCGACCATCGTATAAACCAGACGCCCCGCGACGCGCTGTACCACCACGGCCAGCGGGTTCCACGGCTCGAACGCGACGATATCCGGGCTCACCGGGGACTGGCGCACAATGCGCCAGAAGGAATCACCATGGAGCATTAGCGAAGACATGGCGTACTCCCACGCCACCGGCGCCGACCATACTGCCGACGGTTCCTCGTTGAACAGCCAGAACAGATTGCTGTCTTCGTTCACCTTGATGATGGCGTCGCCACTGCGCCGGTAGATGTCGAGCGGCATATTGGAAACCGCACCACCAATCAGCGACACGCACGCGTAAACGGCCGATACCAGCATCGCGGTGCGCTCATTCACCGCAACGCCCGCCACCGCTTGCTGTGCGCCGCCGGTGAGCCATTCGTAGACTTCGGTACCGGGGCGCGCCGTGCTGATCGAGTGCGCCGCCTCGTTTTTTACGGCCTGGCGCTCGGCATTCCATTTAGCCAGCACCACCGATCCGGACTGGCTCACGCGCTGGGTGTCATACCACGTTGCTTGCGTCATAACAGGATGATCCCCGGTTCAATTTCTTCTTCACCCCCGAACAAGGCACGATTCAGCGCCATACACAGCGCCACAATGCCGTCGATCCGGTCGCGTGATTTCTTCTTGTTCGGTCGATAGTTGTCGTTCGTATCGCGCAGCAAAACCACGTTGCCGGCGTTCCAGCGCAGCACCGGGTTGCCGCCGTGCATCAGCCGCCCGGCCAGCACCAGCCCTTCGAGGTGCTTGGTAGCCGCCGTCAGCCCCTCGAAGTTTTGCCGAATCTTCACCATCAAGATGCCCGCCTCGCCCAGCTCGGTCGCCAGTTTGGCCGAGTTCCATTCGTCAAACGCCACGTCGCGGACGTCATACACATCTGCATCAACCAGAATCTGCTGGCGGATCATTTCCTGATCCACCACATTACCCGGCGTAGCGATGATGTGGCCCTGCTGCGTCCACAGTTGATACGGCACGCGGTCTTTACGCTCGCGCAGCGGCATGTTGTCCTCCGGCACAAAGAAGCGAGGCAACACGCGCCAGTGAGCATCGTGGGGGCATGGCGGAAACACCAGAATCCACGCGGTCAGATCGGTCGTGCTGGCCAGATCAAGCCCGCCAAAGCAGGGCCGATCAAGCAACAGCGAATGGTCAAAGACTTCGCCGCCCTTGTCCCAGTCATCGAGCGATAACCAGGCGTCGACCTGTTGCGTCCAGATGTTGAGACGCTTGGTCAGGAAGTTGAACAGCGCGGCCGGTACGCCCGCCGCCTTGCGGGCCTGCGAGCGCAGTTCATCCAGAAACACCGAGACGCCGAGATTCGGATTGGCTTTGCACCAGACCGATTCGTCGTGCCAGTCGTCCTCCGGATCAAGCGTGTAGACCACGCCGCCAAACGAATCGTCTTCCAGCGTGCCTTCAAGCACCGACACCAGATACTGGCGCTGCTCCAGGCAGATGCTGCCCTCCTGGTTGAAACCGGCCGTGGTGATCGCGTGCATGATCGAATTGCGCCGCGCACCGCGACCGGTATCGATCACGTCCCACAGGTCACGGCTCGGGTGGGCGTGCAGCTCATCAATGATTGCCGCGTGTACGTTCAAGCCATCCGACGTTTTGGCATCGGCGCCAAGTGGTACGTATTTGTTAGATGTGCCCGGAATAAACAGCTTTTCGTGCTGCGCCGTCACCAGCTGGCGCAAGGCCGGCGACTGTCCGACCATCATCTGCGCTTCGTTGTGGGTGATCTTTGCCTGTTCCAGCTTGGTCGCGGCGGTGTAGACCTCGGCGCCGGGTTCACGATCTGCGGCAAACAGGTAGATACCCAGCCCGGCCAGCTTGGTGCTCTTGCCATTTTTGCGCGCAACCTCTTCGTACCACGTGCGATATCGGCGCTTGCCGGTGGTGTGGTACCAGCCAAACTCAACGGCAAGCCAGAATGCTTGCCAGTCAGCCAGGTCAACCGGCTTGCCGGCCCACTCACCTTTCGAGTGCCGGCAGAAGCGCGGGAAGAACGACAGCACATGGCTGGCCATGTCCAGCCGGAACACCAGGCCGCGCCCGCCGCCGTGGGCAAGATCGCGGTAGTGGCGTTCGATCGCCAGCCGCGTCAGCCGACAAACCGTAACGTCGCCGCGCAGCACCGCCAGCCCGTAGGCGTCCCACGGCTGCGGCACGTAAACAGCCGGAACTAGTCCGGCCGCGATTGAATAAAGCTCAGGATTTCCTCCAGCTCCTCGCTGATCACCCGCCCCTTGCTGATTGCTTTCGTTTTCGCGCACGACGCCACCGTCATTCCGTTTTTTCTGAACAGCACGCGCAGCTGGCTGGCGATCTTTGCTCTGTTGTAACTGGCGCTTACCTCGTAGGTGCGCCCGGTGTCCTGGCTGGTGGCGAACACCCGGCCTTTGTGGTCATCAATCCAGGACTTGCAGTCCTGCCAGTCGGTGATCGCGGCACACATCAAACCCAGTGACAGCCCGGCCGTGGAAAAATCGAAGCCGACGGTGTCGAGGCTCTTCAGCAGGTCTTTCCAGATCCGCTTCTCAGTGGGCCGCATCGTCCACGGAGGGGCATCCGGCAGGCGTTTAGACTCTTCGCCGATCTGGTTCATCAGCTCGAAGGGACTGAACAATTCGCCCTGATTGGTCAGGCGATCGACAACGCGAATCTGCGCCACGGCCAACGTAGTCAGGCCAGCATCGTCAAGGTCTTTCAGTATCTCGACGCGGGCCCGGCGTTCCGCGCGGGATTCGTCCAGCTCAAGCGAACCGCCATTCGAGTCGTCTTCGTAGCGGTGCCCGATTTTGTGCAAGGCGTCCGCGTGGGTTCGCCAGACTTCGACCTTGTCCGCGAGCATCGCCACGGACATCTGCGCCGACCGGTAGTCCAGCTTGGCGGCGTCGAGCGCCTCCAACAGATACCGCCAGACTTCGCGGCCCCGGCGCGTTTTCAAAAAGGCGGGCGGCTTCAACTTCGACGCAGCGCCCGTAACAGGTGCGGTTTCCCGGCCCATAGAGCGCTCCGTTTACCTGAGTTGGATCGAAAAAAGACAGAGAGCGGCGCCAGTGCGCCAGGCAAGGCCGCAGACCCCCCCCTACCTTTTTTCAGGGATTTATTTTTGGAAGCTGAGATGAACGGTCTAGAACGGTCGAACCCGGACTTTTGCCCCTCCCCCCGCCCTTCCTTACAAAATCGATCAAAAACGGCCGATTTCTTACGAATCGGGCGATTTTCCAGCCTCGCGCACGCGAGGACGACCAAAACCACCGTCTTCGGTCGCGGTCTTCACGTCGTGATGCCGCTTGCACAACGCCTGCCAGTTGCTGGTGTTCCAGAACAGCGCCTGCGCCTGCCTGATCTCGTCGTCATCGTTCCCGGCCAACGCGTCATGCAGTCGGTGCGGCTTGATGTGATCGACGACTGTCGCCGCTGTCGTGCTGCTCTCGGCCAGACAGGCAACGCACAGCGGATGCTCGCGCAAGAACGTCGCCCGCGCTTTCTGCCATCGGCCGTTGTAACCGCGCTGCGCTGACGAACCGCGCTCCACTTCGTACTTCGTCGGCTCGCGCTTGGGCTGATGCGCAGCGCACCAGCCGTTATCGACCAGCGCGCGACATCCGGGATATCGACACGGCTTCTTTGACTTGTACGGCACCGGGCACCTCAGCGAGAAATCGCGCGATGAAGGATGCCACCAGGACGAAGCTCATCAGCGAGGGCGGCACGCAACAGAGAAGCGAACGCATCGGAAGCTTCGTTACCCGCTTGATCCGCCTGTTCATTCAGGACGGACAACAGATATGCGGCGGCGCAGGCACCATGCTCGTCCACCGTTAGAGCGCGCCGCTCGGCTTCGGTTTTATGCGCATCCGGATCAGCGCGGCAGCGCCGCTCCCACTCGGCCAATGCCTTTGCGAGCGATGATTCGGTAATGATGAAAGCCTGCATTGCGACGTCCTTTCAAGCAGGTGGAATAAAAAAGCCGCCCGAAAGCGGCAAGGCTCATGCGGCCGTCATGGGGAAGCGTGCGAACGGTGAGCGCCCAATGGCGGTTTATGTGTTCACCTGCAACGCTTCCCGATGACGCCAGGAAAGCAAAAGCCCCACATTGTTTAAGCATGCGGGGCTGAGACTGAGGGCGAAGACAGGCAAATCAGGCGGCGTGCAGTTGCTCACGCAGCGCATAACCCATCAGCGGCCAGATCTTTGCTACCGCGCTTTGACGCGCGATCTTGCGTCCCAGCTCGGCGTCGAAGTTCTCCGGACTGGCGCAGGCCGACTCGCCGGTAACAGTGAAGCCGTTTTGCAGCGTCAGCACGCATAGGGTCAGACATTCCAGCGCTACAAGCGGCTGATTGAAGTTGATAGTGCCGGCCGCCGTCGCGCCCTGCTTCGCAGTAAAAAAGGCTTCGCCCACGATGTTGCTTTCGATGTCCGCCATCGTGACGCGCGGCGCGGTCAGGCCTTTGGCGTTGATTTCGCTTTCGATCTGGTGGTTATTCATAGGCATCCTTGTTGATGGATCGCAGGCAAACAAAAGCCCCGCTCCAGGCGGGGCCTTATACGATTTGTGCTCGCGTGTCTTAGGCGCAACACCCGGCGAACTTTTGCACGTCCGCTATTGAGCGCCGCCGCCCATCCGCGTTAGTTTTGCGCCCGTCTTAAAAAAGGCATGTGTACTTATTAAAAAAAGCGGAATTCAAAATGAAACGATCAATCTTTTTTGCGGCTCTGGTGGTTGCATCATTGGCGGGCTGCGCTCAACCAAGCGCCGAAGAACTATCCAATCTGGACTACGGTTTTTTCCCGGATGACTATGAATCGGTAACTAAGTCTTATCTTGAAGCCACCTTGAAAGACCCCGCCTCCGTTATCTACCGGGAAATCAGCCACCCCAAACAGGCGTGGATTAAGAGCATTGGCAGTCCAATGACAGCCGGCTACCTTGTCTGCTACACATATAACGCAAAGAATTCCTACGGCGGATATGTCGGATTCCACCGCGATGCCATTCTGATCAAGGACGGCGTGGTGATTCGATACCTCGCTAAAGGCGATTGGTTCGGCAAGAACATGTGCTAACCCATCACGCGGCGCTGCCGGCTTGGTAAGTCACCGGCCGCGCCGCAGAAGCAAATGGTAAAAACGAAAAAGCCCCGGAGCTTTCGCTGCGAGGCTTTGGCTGCTTTGGACGTAGAGAAGCCCCCGAAGCCGGGTCTTATCTCGCCGAAGCGGTGGTCAAGTTGTGGCGGCAAGATTAGCGATCGGTTTTTTCGCTGTCAAGCGATTGTTCAAGACACCTACGCGAATCATTTTGGTCGGAACTTCAGCGAAGATTTGCCACTGCATCCAAAAAATCCCAACCGCCTTGTCTACCTGCGGCTGGTATTCATCCATCCCGATGCCCGCCTTTTGGCACGTACGCCGCTGATCCGCGCGAAACATGAAGTGCTTTTCCAGCAGCACAACGAACGACTGGTAAATATTGCTCTGCCGCAATGTCGCGATCACCGCATCAGCCCTAAGCGCGTCCGCCTCGCTTAACCGCTGCGGCTTGCATGTCTTGCTCGCCTGCGCCCGTTCTTCCGGGGTCAGATACTGCCCGATGGAACCATATGTACGCCCACCTTGATAACCAAAATGAGCAGCCCAGTTTTCTAACAGTTCTACAGCTTGTTGCATTGCGCCCCCAACAACTTTTTATTTACCAGAGGGCCTCCTAGCCCGGTCATTGCCAGGCTTTGTTTTATCGATCTAGGCGCCAGCTGCTGCGAGCATTTTGCGTAGATCGTTTACTGCCGCGCTTGCCACGCCGGCGTCGCCGCGCCGGTATACAGGTTCCTCCTTTTTATCCGGGATTGCCGGGCATGCGCCCTGCAGCCGATCACTCAATACCCGCACCCATTCTCCCTTCAGGCGCGACCATTTTGTTGCGTACACCCTTGTAAAGCCGAGGTCATAAGCCGCCCAGTAAATGGCCGGATGCGACCACACCGAGGTGCCATACGCCACCTTGACGGACTGGCGCTGCGCCTCGTAAAACGCGCCTTCAAAGTCGAAGACAGGCAGGCAGCGGTCTGCAAATTCAGCAAGCCCTATCGGCTGCGATCCGGCGCGCACCTCTTGCCGTAAGGCGTCCAGTGCGGTCTTGACCATGTTCCAACGGATGCCGCGCTCATAGAACAGAGCCGCCGCCTCTTCCTGCCACGCCACCTTTGCTGCTTCCTCCGCAAAGAGCTCGCGCCAGGCGCTGCCGTACAGACTCGCAAAACGATTCCACAGCACCACCACCGGAATCAGGCCGTCGGCACCGGCCGGGCGCAGCCAAGGATTGCGTCGCGCCATTCTGTTTACCTCCCGCTAAAAGGCGAGCCCTGCGTCGCCATTCGTATTTCAGCCTCGCCGAGATTGGCGGCCTTGTAGACTCGCTGCAAAAACATTTGCGGCTGCTCATCGTCCAGCCGCGTGATGCCGTTGCGGATGGCAAAGTCCTGAACGCCCGCATGCGACATGAACCAAGGCTTGCCCGGTGTTTCTTCATAGGCGCCACCTTCCATTTCACGCCCACGCTGTGCCGCCGTCTGCAACACCTTGTCCACGTATTGGACGGACTGCCCACCGCGCTTCGCGGTGACGGCCGCTGCCGCCTGCACCTGTTTTGCCTGGATACCGGTTTTGATCCACTGGTCGTAGATGGCCAGCGAGCCTGCCGACAGCGCGCTCGTCTCGAACCCGAGGATTTTCATTAAGCGAGCCCATTGCATCTGCGTTTTCGGTAGCTCAGGTATTACGCTTTCATCTCTCTCAGAAAAGCTGTTTTCCTCTACTGCAGTTGTTGATAGAGATGAATGTGTAATAGAAGTACTCTGAACTTCAGATATCTGACGCTCATCGGTTGGGCGAGCGTGACGGTCACTGCCTTGAAAGCCATATTCCACGCCACTTTGCGGCTGGCGGTCATGGTTGGCGTTCATCTGACGCTCATCCAGAGGACGTGGCTGTCCGCGAGTTGCCAGGCATAGCAAAACAGCAAGCTGCTTTTCATCCTTGGTAACGAGTGAATAGCGCTTGGCCAGCCCCACGCGTTCGAGCTCGTCCAGCAAAGAACGCATCTGCCGAAGATTCGGAAAGAACCCTGGACGCTTTGAACCCAGCGGCGGCTTGTACTGGATATCGGTGGCAAGGCTGAAATAGGACACGGCGCTGCGGGTTCCCACCATGCCGCTACTGATGTCCATACGAGAGCGCAGGCCCAGCACGTACAAACTGCGAGCCTCCAGCGAGCATTCGGCAAGCGCCTCCTGCTCTTCGATATTTAAAAGGATGTCGATCATGCGGCCACCAACGGCGCGCGATGCACCAGAAGCAGGTCAAGCTCTTCCGCGTCGCCATGGCTTTCCAGAAGTCCAGCCAGTGCGAGCTGATCGAGTAACCGCACCAGTTCGCCATGCTGTAACGGGCGCTGCAAATGCCCGCGCCGCGCCACCGGCCCCACTTCCGAGACCAGCATGGTCAGCACCAGACGTCGAGGCCCCCGAACGTGCCCATCGCTGGCATCCAGCAGCTTCAACAAGCCGCTTCGGTAGAGCCGCGCCGCCAGCGGGCCACAATGCTCAAGCGCCTGCGTTTCCCAGTAATAAGGCGACTTCATCGCTGCCCCTTGAACATGTCGTCCTGCACATCGCGATTGCCGTAAACCCGGTAAACCAAAGCGACGTAGCGCAGGATTTCTTCGGTCAGCTCGTGCATGGCTGCATCAATGCGCCGCTTCTCATCCGAGTCGATCTGGGCGTCGTCGATCAACGCCTTATGCACTTCAACACTCAGCTTCGCCATGCGCTCAGTTACTCGCAATAGCGCGACGTGCAATTCTTCGTTTCCCACCTGCATCTCGGCGCCCGGCACATCCAGATACACGCCTCCCACTTCGCGCGCCAACGCCCGGATGGTTTCGCGACCCTGAGTAAGCTGCATAAGCTCCAGCGCCTCATTGAGGCCGAAGACCATCCCACGGTAGCCGGACAACTTGTGGCGCAGTGTGTGCGCGCTGCCGTACATGGCTTGCGAAAGACTCTCCTGATTGCCCGGCCAGAGCGCGATATCGGTACGCGCCGCTTCTGAAAGACTCATGCCTTACACCTTTTGGTTTTCTTGTGTGTTTGCAGCACTACCTGAGGGAGGTAGCCTTGCGGTCATAAAAAACACCGGGCGGCAACCCGGCGAAACGTCAGCGCACCTGGTAATGCGCTCACGGAGGTAACTGCATCACGACCCTGAAGATCTGCGGGCGGCGCGACGCCGCTCCGGGACCCCCTGTCGTCTATCGGCAAAGCCTCTCCGCTCCGCCATCAATAACGCGAGATCAGGGGCGGGCGGCAGCCCGTCAGTAGCGTTGGGATAGAGGTCTGGGCGAATTTCGTGCGGCGTTAAGCGAAAGCCTGTAAAGCGCGCAAGCAGAAGCACATGCTCTGCGGGCACCCGTCGCCCAGGCTGTTGCCATTGAGATATGGCGCTTTTAGTAACGCCGAGCTCTTTCGCCAGCGCTGCCGCCGAGCAGCCCATAATTTGGGTCGCGGTATCAATCGGATTTTCCATTCGCGAAGTATAGAAAAACTATACAAGCAAGGTCAACATTTTCTATACATGGAGAGAAAATTGGAGGCGCATGCTGAAAGTAAAGAAAACCTAGACCACGCGCGGTTAGAAAATCTTTACGCTTACGGCATGGAACTTAATGAATGGATACTTGCTTGCCGTCAGCAAGCTAACCTTACGCAACAAGGTTTGGCCGACATGCTTTCGGTAACGAAGGCAAACGTCTCTGCGTGGGAAAATGGGCGCCACCAGCCGAGTTACGGCCAAATCGTTGCGATATATAGAATTTCAGGGGCAACCCTGCTCCCACCGGGCCTGTCTCCGCCGCAGCCAATCGCTGGTGCAATCGGCATTCAGCACGTAGCTGGCAATGTCGGGCAGGTTGTAACCGGTAATGTACATAACCCTACATTCACGTTTGATAAAAGCAAAAAGTAAACTTCGTTGTAAGCATTATGATTAATGAGCAAGCGGTAAACGACGTCGGTCAATTGGTAAACGGGAATTCTTATGACCACGCCCCTCGCAATACAGCCAATGCCACAAACTCCGTAACGTTCTATGCCGACGGCTTCGATGCCTCCGGGACAGAACTCGCTAGCCGTCACCAGCGCCGGGAAATCAGGCAACTTGTTGAAGAGTTGGCGACAGCTAAGGGCTGCCCCGTGCAAGTAGGATACGGGCCGCTTCTCAACCATCTGGGCCTCGCAAACATGCGAGAATTCCAGAAACGCCATTTCCGGCCCGCTAAAGATTTCTTGCACGACGAGCTTGAGAGAATCGCGCTGCCTGCCCCACCAAGCCCGGCCACCTTGAGCTTTGGCAAGCACCCTCCGCGCAGAAGCTGGCCCGGCCTCCTCTCGATCGGGACATTTGCTCTGTGTCTGGGTGGAATGGGAGGGGCTTATCTTTCGGCCCGACCCGCACGCAGTCTGGAGTCTGATATATCGCAAGCTTATTGCCATTTGGGTGACAATAAATTTTCAATAGGCGCTACGATCCGCAGTTCCTCAGGCGACCGGCTGCTATGCGTTGCCGGCACACCTCTCCCGGTCTGGGCGGTTTCAAACCCTAAACCGGTGCCAAAAGCTCATCCCCTTCTCGCGCGACACGCGAAAGCTCATCGCCCCGATGTGTTACTCCCTGAAGAGCTTGAATTGACCGTCAATAACAATAGTTCGTCGCCGGCCGAATCCCCGCTCTGACCCCCAACATCTAGCCCCGCCCTCGCCGGGGCTTTTTAACGTCTGCAGTCTTTAGGTATAGATTTTGTTGACATTAAAAGTATAGATTTTCTATACTTCGATCCGTCACCAAGCCAGCGGCAAGGGTCCCCGGTTTCGGTGACACGACGCACTCCCAGCTAACGACCCTTGCCGCTACCCACGCACTCCCGTCGGAGCAAGCCGTGAACCATCCCAACTGCGCACACATTTGCGACCTTATCGAAGCACAACGCCGGATCGGCACCGCCATCGGATACTTGGCACAGGATGACGGCGGCTACCTAACGAACGCCGTTCGCGATGAGCTGGCGCGTGCAATCGTCGCGATCCAGACCGCCGGCAATGCAGACATGCCGATCAGGAGAACCGAGGCATGACCACAAGCCACACGATCCGCGTGCGCCTGCGCAGCGAAGGCGACGGCCTGCTTGACATTGACTTCGGCGGCTGGAAACAGC
This sequence comes from Silvimonas sp. JCM 19000, assembly GCF_054652575.1. Taxonomy (NCBI): domain Bacteria; kingdom Pseudomonadati; phylum Pseudomonadota; class Betaproteobacteria; order Neisseriales; family Chitinibacteraceae; genus Silvimonas; species Silvimonas sp. JCM 19000. Next base: position 35,618 of record NZ_BAAIHC010000013.1, read on the forward strand.
GCGGCTGGACGATCCACCCGATGGACCGGCACGGCGTGCAATACGAGGCGCGCAAGACGATCCAGCTTCCGCCGCAAGACGATGGCGAACGGGCGGCCGCATGAACATCCTTCTTAGCCCCGCTCGATGCGTCGCCATCCAGGCATTACTGGTTCTGGCCGTGCTGGCCAGCCTCAACTGGATCCACGAAACACAAACTGGCTGGATGCAAGCGCCCTACATCCTCGCGGTATACGCGGTCGCTGCCATCGTGCAGCAAAAGTTCTGGCGCGCCGCGTGGAATGCCCTGGACAGCGAAGAGGAAATCACCCATGACTAAATTGATCGGCCTGACTGGCCCGGCCGGTAGCGGCAAAGACACTGTCGCCGATTTTCTGGTGGCTAAGCACGGCTTCACCAAGCTCGCTTTTGCGGACAAGCTGCGCGCCGAAATTTGCGACGCATACGATGTGCCGGTGCAGCTGCTACTGGAGCGCCAGACCAAAGACACGCCGCTACCCAAGCTCGCCCTGGTTTATTGCCGCGACGAAGCGTTCATCGACTGGTTTCTACATACGGGTTACATCTACGGGAAGCATGGCGGCGGGTTAGCGCCCGCTCTCTTTACTCCGCACGCTCGCTCCCCTCGGGAGACCATGCAGGCATGGGGCGACTACCGCCGCGCCACGAACCCCCACTACTTCATCGATGCCATGCAAGACCGCCTTGATGTACTGCCCGGCCGCGCCGTTGTGATCAGCGACGTGCGCGTAAACCCGGGCGAGCTCGCCAACGTGGCCAACGCCGAAGCGCACTTTGTGCATGCCCTTGGCGGTGAAATCTGGCAATTGACCCGGCCCGGTCATGGCCACGGTGGCCACGCAACAGAGCATGCGTTCGCACGCAATCTGATTGATCGCAATGTCATGAACTACGGAACGATCGAGACCCTGCATCGCCAGGCTGATCTGTTCGTCACGGCGGAGGTCGTCTAATGGACAAGCAATCGGCAATTGCAAAAATCCGCAAATGCATGGCGCTGGCGAAGGGCGGCAATGCAAACGAAGCCGGCGTGGCACTGCGCCAGGCCCAAGCGTTGATGGAGAAATTTGGCGTTGATGACGCCGACTTACTTGCGGCCGAAGTCACGGAAATGAGCACCCCGTCAAACGCGCGCAAAAACCCGGCCCGCTGGGAAAGTTATCTGGCGTCCACCATTGGCAAGGCGTTCGCATGCGACGCCGTCCACAGCCATACGCGAGGAAAACCCGGGGCGTGGCTCTTCATAGGGCCGGCTATCCAGGCAGAAATTGCAACCTACGCGTTTGCAGTTCTTAACAGAAAAATCAAATTAGCGAGAACGGAATTGCTCCGATCACCGCTGTGCGCCCGGCTCCGTCCAAGGCGCAAGACGGCGCGAGCCGATTTGTTTTGCGAGCAATTCGTCGTGGGCCTGCGCGAGCACGTGCGTGAATTCGCCGGCACCCAGCAGACCGATGCGATTGCTGCATACAAGGCGATTCATTACCCCGTGCGCGGCCTGCTGGACCCAAAGGATCGCAATGCAGAGCGCGAATTAAGCAGCGCCGACTATGCAGCGGCCCGTTCCGGCCAAGAGGCTGGCCGCCAGGTGCGTTTGTCTCAAGCCGTCGGATCATCTGCGGAAAAAGCCGCCGCCCTTATGCACCAGCTAACCCTGGAGCATCGGTCATGAGCGCCGCTCTCGACACAGGGACAGCAATGAACGTCTGCCTTCAAGGCGATTGCCGCGACGTGATGCGCTCTCTTATTGAGGCTGGTGTTCGCGTTCAATGCATTGTCACAAGCCCGCCTTATTGGGGGCTGCGCGACTACGGCATGCCCGGCCAGCTCGGCATGGAGCCCACCATTGGCGACTTCATCGCGAACATGGTCGAGGTTTTCGACCTCTGCAAAGAGCTGCTCACTGACGATGGCACGCTCTGGTTGAACATGGGCGACAGTTACGCCGGCAGCCGCAGCGGCCCCGACTCGGGCAGCACACTGGAAGGCAGCAGGCGCAATCAGAACGCGGCCAAAGCAGCGCGCATGTCCATGGTTGCATCTCGCCGACGCGATGACGCAATCATCCCGCGTAGCGATCGCAAGGTCGACGGACTCAAAGCCAAAGATCTTATTGGCCAGCCTTGGCGTCTCGCGTTTGCGCTTCAAGAGGCGGGCTGGTGGCTAAGGCAGGACATTATCTGGCACAAGCCCAATCCGATGCCTGAGAGCGTTGCCGACCGCTGCACGAAAGCTCACGAATACTTGTTCTTGCTAACTAAGTCCGAGCGGTACCACTTTGATCAGCGCGCCATTGCCGAGCCGGTGGCCACCAGCACTGCTGTCCGAGTAGCCCAGGAAATTGATCAGCAAACGGGCTCAATCCGCGCGAATGGCGGAGCCAAGAAAAACGGGCCGATGCGGGCCGTTGGCGCGGCCGAGATCCGGAACAAGCGAAGCGTCTGGTCGGTACCCACTGCGCGGTCTGCCGGTGCCCACTTTGCTGTTATGCCTGAGGCGCTGGTCATTCCGTGCGTACTTGCGGGATCGCGAGCGAACGACATCGTCTTCGACCCCTTTATGGGCACAGGCACGGTCGCGCACGTCGCACAACAACTCGGCCGGCGCTGGTTAGGCGCTGAGCTAAACCCTGAATATCTGGCGCTGCAGCCGGATCGCACCCGGCAACATGGCCTGGCACTGGAGGCCGCATGAGCAAAACGAAATCATCGGCCGGACTCGCGGCCACGGACTGGCAACGTGCGTTGAAACAAACGCGGCAGGCCAAGCCCGCCAGCCCCATCGAAACAGCCGAACAACGCGCGCGGCGACTGGCACGCTGGAACAACGAAGACCGGGCCATCGAGCGCCAACACCGTGAGGTATATCAATGACCGTTACAACTGCTACCTTTTGTATAACAAGCGTGTCAGTTCATCAATGCAAGCGCGCGAAAAGGCCGGGGGCGTGATGGACACGCAGATGCTTTGGCTGGAAGCCGACGAGCTTCGTCGGCTTGTGGGCTACAAAAACAAATCTCGCTTGTGCCGATGGCTTGACGCAAACCGCGTGCCGTTTCTGCTCAATAGCATGGGCTTTCCACTTGTAAGCCGGAAGGCCATCGAGAATGCCATGTGCGGCTTGCCGCTGACTACCGACGAACACGCTAAAGAGACACCAAGACAGATCAACGTCGGTCAGTTGTCACTTGTGGCCTCACGCAACAAGAAATCATGAGCCGAGCCCGATCTAAAGATAGACACCTACCTGAACGGATGTATTTGAAATCCGGGCGTTATTATTTTGTGACCCCGGAAAACAAATGGGTGGGCCTGTCTCGCGATTACACCGATGCACTTCGAAAATATGCTGAGCTGGTGACGCCTTGCCAGGCAAACGTGGCCACCGTAGCCGGCATCATCAATAAATATCTAGCCGACAACACCGAATTGACGCTGAAAACGCGGACAGAATACGAACGCTACTCGCCTTTGCTGCAGGCCGCCTTCGACGGCTTTGCTGCCGCAGAAGTAGAGCCTCATCACGTGTGGCAGTACCTGCAGAGCCGAAAGCAGCAGGGAGCCCCCGTCAGCGGGAATCGGGAAAAGGCATTGTTGTCCGCTGCATTTTCCCATGCCATGCGGCATGGCATTGTTAAAAGCAATCCTTGCCGAGGCATTGGCCGAAACAAGGAACGCCCCCGTGACAGGCTGGTTTCAGACGATGAGCTGGACCGGTTCCTGAAATTCGCCAGAGCATTAAAGATCGGCGATCTGGCGGTTCATAAAGATCCTTCGCGTGCGCGGAAACGGGTGGCAGAAGAACCGCTTTATAGTGCCCAGCTGGTCGCGGCCGTTGTCGAGATCGGCTACTTGACCAGCCAACGGCGGCAAAGCCTTTTAGCAGTTACATTAGCCGACATTTCCGAGAGCGGTATTCTCTTCCGGCAGCAGAAGACCGGCGTACAGGTGGAAGTCCAATGGACACCGCGCCTGCGCGCCGCGGTGTCTGCAGCAAAGGCATTGCCGCGTCCGGTTCGCAGCCTGGCACTTTTTGCGCGACACGATGGTCAGCCCTATGCAGTTGAAGGCTTCAAAACGCTGATCCAACGCGTGATGGCTGCATGGGTTGCAGCGGGCAATATTCGTTTTACGCTACATGACATGCGCGCGAAGGCGATAACCGCCAAGCTGGATCGTGGCGAGGATCCCAAGAATATCTCGGGACACCGGTCAGACCATGCCATTAACAGCACCTACGATCGCCGGCGCGTGCGACGGGGCACGGCGAACGAATAGCGTAAAAAACAAGAAGCGAGGACGAATCCTCGCTTTTTTTCATCTTTCCTCACGGGGCGTGCCCTGCAAAAATCTTCTAATAAGTGCGTTTTGCCACACGGAATTGCTTGCTCACGGGCTTTCCGGACTTCAACCATATTAGAGGGGTCACTTTGATAAAAGCGATATTTATCAGAGCGTTATTTTGATTACAGCACCTGACTTGTAATCAGGGGGTCGCGAGTTCGATTCCTGCCGGCGGCACCAGAAATAATGCAGTTGATTCAAATAGTTATGCTTAAGGCCATCTCCGCGAGGAGGTGGCCTTTTTGTTTGGGCTCGCTCTGCTGGCTGCAACAATAACCCGGTCTGCGTGCCGCTTAGCCATCGTCACTGCCGCCCCGGCATTCCGCCACGACTCGTGTAGCCACAGACGATGCAAGGGGCATGATCCGTCGATACGGCGTCAGGCAAGCTACTAACTTTTGCCTGCATCTTTCCCTCCATTGACTATTGTTTACCCGGTAAACATTTTTTGTTTACTTGCGCAGACAGCAATCATTGAACCGGAGAGATTTAAATGTCCAGACTTGCCAAAGTATCCGCCGCCCTGTTGTTGCTGGCGGCAGCCTCTGCCCACGCCCAGGTCCTGACCGCCAACACCGAAATCAAATTCACGTGGTCGTTCACGCCAGACTTGACCACGGAAGGCGCGCCCAACGTGGTGTGGAACAATGACGGCACGTACCACACGGGCGGACCCGACAGCATCACCGATGTAAGCGGCGATACAACTCTTAGTTACCAACTTGACGCAAACGCGCTAAGCGGCAGCTTTGATGTGACCTATACAAGTACCGGGGGAAGTACTCAGCTCGCCAGCGGGGTCCAACAGATCCTGCATACCGGCGGCAAAGCAGGGAAAGTAACGCTGACTTATCAAGTTAACAGCACACTAACCGGCACAGCGGCGCCCGGCGACCATCCTTGGGGTGAGGTTCTGTTGTCGGGCTACGTACCCAATGGATGGGTGGAAGGGATCGATATCGACTTCCCCAACGGCTCAATCGGCACCTTTTTACCGCTCAATGCGGTGGAACAGGGCGGGTGGGTGTTTGATGTGCCAGCCCTGAACCAGAGTAGCGACAAGTACACCTTCGGCGTTTCGTCCTCGCAGTGGTTTCAAGCGGCCGACCCGGTGCCCGAACCAGAAACCTGGGCGCTGCTGGGACTGGGCCTGGTCGCCACCGCAGCACGGATGCGCCGTCGCAAATAACCGGGGCCCGACTGTTGCGCCGCAGGCTGGTCATCGCGTTTAAAAGCGGGATGACTGGACCGGATTGTGCTGCTGAGCCGGCATCCGGCCCAAGCGCCCAGCCGGACCAACGATAGCGAAGACGTCTGCCCGGCCGCTGCAAGGCTAGACCCAAACACAAGGCCCTGATGGGAGTCAGGGCCTTGTGTTTTCTGCGGTGCGGTCAGGGTCGCCTGGTGCCACGCCGAGTGCGGCGCACGCAGCGCCCTTCCAGTCAGTATTTATTTGCAGGCAAACACCGCAATGCCCGCATACGGGGCAGTGCCGACGACGCCTTTCCACGGTGCCACCAGCGTGTAACCGCCTGCGACGCCTTCTGCCACGATCAGGCCGGCGGTAGTGCCATTCCCCCCGCCCAGGAGTTGCCCCCAGTTGGCCGGGTTGTCCGCTGCCAGCGTGGCGGCACCGCTGATGGTCACGCGCGCTTTATCGGCGCCCACCAGCGCCAGCTGCACCTCGGCATTCGCCACGCCGGCATTGATATTGAGCTTGGCGGTGCCTGTCATGCTGCCTTTCGCCTTGTTGCTCCAAGGGGTAGTGAAATTGGGGGCGCAAGTGAGGACGGCGTTGGCGCCGAACGACGATATCTTGTTGTAGGTCACATAGCTTATGCCGTCGCCGATGGCGCGGGTATCCCCCTTCAACGTGTACGTGCCATCCAGCCATTGACCCAAGGCAAACTGGGCCGTACTGGCGACATCAGTGACCCGGGTCTGGGTCGAAATGGTGTAATCGCCGAGCGCGCGGTAGCCGCCTGCGGCGTCCTGCGCCGCGGTGCTTAACACGCCCATGCTGAACAGATTGCCGGACAGCAATAGATAGCCCGCATTCTTACCCGGCACAAACGGTTGCACGACCACGGGCTTAGGCGTGGGCTTAGGCGTGGGTTTGACCACAGTGACGTTATCGTTATCGCCGCCGCATGCGGACAAGGCAAGCACGCCCACGGCCAGCAAGGACAAACGCAAAGCACGAACATTCAGAATCATGGGAATTCTCTTGAGATTTGCCGCCGCCTTGCAGTGCCAGTTGTGCAAGTCGGAGGGCGGAACACGGGAGCCTCTGCCATATCCCGCGTGGGCCCGGGCTGCCTGTGAGCACAGCGCAAACCGGTGCCGGGTGAGCCCGGTCTTCCCGCAGGACGAGGAAGGCTAACAAGGGCGTGCGGAGGGGTATTTAAGGTAATTCTGAAAAATTTCTGGCCGGGTCTGGCAGCTGTTTTTGCCTGGATTGCCCTGGTGCTTGCATTCGCCCAGCGGCGGCGTAAACAAGGATGCCATCGTGTTGTTGCGTATCCGTCGCGTCATCGCAACGCAACACAAGGCAACATTGACGTAAGTCGTTACGTCCTCATTAATAAGCGCCAACGCATCCGTTCGTGGTGCTTTACGCAAACCGTGTCAACCGCTGTAGCCAGCGTCCTTGAACAAGGCGTTGGTCGTGTACCCAGAGGCGCAAAAGCGCCCGTTCGATATCAAATCAACTTATGGATGGAGATGTTTATGAAGCGCATCAACCGGATGGCATGGGCCATCCTGCCCGCAGCTTTGGCTGCGTCGTACGCCCTGGCCGCCTACCCGACCTGGCAAGACGGTGGCACCTACACCGTTGGCACTATCGTTTATTACAACGGCCACGATTACAAAGCGCTGGTCACGCAAACGGATTACGCCGGCGCAGGCTGGAACCCGGCCGCCACGCCTAGCCTGTGGCAGGATCTGGGTGCGGATACCGGCGGCACACCGACACCGACGCCCACCCCGACACCCGCTCCGACCCCTACCCCCACACCTGCCCCAACGCCGACGCCCGCCCCGACTCCGGTCCCGACCCCCACGCCGACGCCTGCACCCACCCCCGTACCCACTCCGACGCCCACACCGAGCGGCGGCGCACCGGCCTTTATCGATAGCCCGTACAAAGATGTCACCGTCAACACCGACTGGAACACCGATCAGATGCGCAGCCGCAACGCAGCTGGCACCGTGGTGGCGGTGACCAGTGCCATGCCGAGCAATCTGTCGACTTTGACCTGGGCGTTTGTGACGGGCGAATGCGGCTCCACCGCCGCCAGCCCGGTCGGGGAAAACCTTGGCGGCATGACGCCGTCCACCTTTGCTGCAACCAACGTGCCCTTGTTTGTTAACGCAGGTAAAAAGTACGTGGTGTCTACCGGCGGCGCAGCGGGCGTGTTCAGTTGCGGTACCGATGCCGGCTTTACCCAGTTCATCAAGAACTATTACTCGGCCAATATGATCGGCATCGATTTCGATATCGAAGCCGGCCAGACCCAGGCGCAAATCAACGCGCTGGTGCAACGCGTGATTACCGCGCAAAAGACCTACCCTAATCTGCGCTACAGCTTCACGATCGCCACGCTGGCCACCAGCCAGTCGGGCTCGGCGGTGGCCGTGGACATGGGCGCCAGTTCGCCTAACCCCTTGGGCGATATGGGCAAGATGGTCATGAGCGCAATCCAGAGCGCGGGTCTGACCAAATACACGATCAATCTGATGGTGATGGATTACGGCAACCCGGCCAGCAGCGCGGTGTGTGTGGTCAGCGGCGGCGCCTGCCAGATGGGCCAATCGGCCATTCAGGCAGCGATGGATCTGCATAACTTCTACAAGCTGCCGTACAACCAGATCGAACTGACGCCGATGATCGCCGCCAATGACACCTCGGGCGAAACCTTCACCCTGGCCGACGTCGATACCATGTCCACCTTTATCAAGGCCAATGGCCTGGTCGGTGCGCATTACTGGTCGCTTGATCGCGATATTGCCGGCACCAACGGCCAGAGCAATCTGTCGTTTACCAACCGCTTTGTGAGCGATCTGGGGCAGTAATCAATCCTGCAATAAAAAAGCCCGACCTTCACAGGCCGGGCTTTTTTTTGCGTTGGCAACCTGCGTCTTAACGGCGCCACTGCACGCGTTCGTCGAGGAACTGATAGTAGCGATCCAGCGTGATATGGCCGCGTTTATCCAGCAGTGCCGGGGCGGGCCGAGGTAGTGGCACGGACATTTTAAGAATGCCCAACGCCTTGGCATCCAGTTCGGGGTTGCCCGAGGTTTCGCTGATGGCGACGGCTGCAATCGTGCCGTCGTAATTCACCACCAGGTGGAATTTGATAATCCCGAAGATCGGTCGGTCGTATTTGTCTTTCGGGAAATTCATATCGCCCATGCGCTCGACTTTGGCGCGCACATCGCGTTCCCACAGCCCGAATAGACCGTTGCTAACCGGGTCGCCCGCAATGCGTTCGGCGGCATTGGCGGCGGCTTGTTCGTCACTGCTTGGCGCTTGCACCGGCAGATCAGACAAATGCCGGGCCAGATGCGGCGGCGCTTTGGTGTTGGTATTGGGCTCACGCCGCGCAAAGGCATCGTCTATCCCCCCGATCACCACATCGGGCGTGTCATCGGCCGGGGCTTGCGGCGACTGGCGTTGCGGGCGCAGCGGCGGCGGTTGTTTACGCGGCGCGCTGGCAACCGGACGGCGCGGTTTCTTGATCGGCGCGGGCGTCGCGTAAGTGGAGCGCGCTTGTGTTTGTACCGTTTTTTCCGGCACCACCAGATCGGGTTTTTCCGGCGCGGGCGCGCGCGCCTTCGGTTGCAATTGCACTTGCAATTCAACGGGCGGCGGCGAGCCACCTTTGTCGGGAAACTTGATCAGCAGCAACGCCAGATGAAAAACCAGCGCAAACACCAGCGCCAGATTGAACAGACTGCGGGATGCTTCTTCGTCTTCCGGCAGGGGCGACAACGGGGGAAGCGAGGTAGTCAGCGTGCAACTCCAGATCGGTTTTGTTTTTTTAACGCCCGCCCACATCGGGCTGGTTCAGGGCTATAACGCGGCAGCGGCAAATCGGTCTACATGGCGTTGCATGCTAAGGCATCGTCAGATGCACTGCACAGGCAAGTTGTATAGCGGTGATACGTCAGCGTTACCGGCGCGCCGCGCCCGCCGCCTGCACGACGGCCAACGCGGCGCGGGGCGCTGTTACATGCCGTATTTCTTGAACCACGCCAGCATCTTGTTCCATGCATCGTGCGCGGCTTCGGCGTTATACGAGGGCCGGTAATCGGCGTTAAAACCGTGGCCCGCGTCCGGGTAGATATTGATGTCGAAATTCTTGTGCGCTTCGGTCAGCGCTTTTTTCATATCGGCCAGGCTGTCCTGACTGATGCCCTGATCTTTGCCGCCATAAAAACCGATCACCGGCACTTTAAGACTGGCCGCGATATCGATCGGATTGTCCGGTTTGATCGGCGACTTGGGTGGCTCGATCGGGCCATACCAGGCGGCCGCGGCCAGAATGTTCGGGTTGTGCGCAGCGTACAACCACGTTTCCCGGCCACCCCAGCAAAAGCCGGTCACCGCCAGTTTTTTGCTGTCGCCGCCATTCGAGCTGGCCCAGGCGGCGGTGGCGTCCAGATCGGTCATCACTTGCGCATCCGGCACTTTGGCCACCACTTCGCTCAGCAGCTTTTCGATATCCGGATATTTGCGTGGATCGCCCTGGCGGAAATACAGCTCGGGCGCGATGGCCAGATAACCCAGCTTGGCCAGGCGGCGGCACAAATCCTGGATATGTTCGTGCACGCCAAAAATTTCCTGGATCACGATAATGGTCGGCAGCGCGGCGCGCGCATTGGCGGGCCGGGCGGTGTAGGCAGGCATGGGGCCGCCCGGCGCCGTGATGCCGACGGTGGCGGTTTTCAGGCCGGTCTCGTCGGTGATGATGGTGGACGCGGCCACCGGTTTAACGGCAAGTGCGAAGCCGGTGGCGATACTGGCAATCAAGAAATCACGGCGCTCGGCCGAGGTCGTCGAAGCTGGCATGGTGGGGTTCCCGGTAAAGGTGGCTCGGTGCGATCAGTACGGGTGGAGCACGCAGCGTAACCTGCCAAGGCCACGCCGTGATTCTGAAACTGGAAACCGCCGCTCAAACGCGCGCCGGCACGGCTTTCAGCGCATCGACCAGCAGTTCCCAGAAATAACCCACGGTCGCAATCTCGACCGCTTCGTCCGGCGAATGCGCGCCGCGGATGGTGGGGCCAAACGAGACCATGGCCAGATCAGGATATTTGCCCGCAATCAGCCCGGTTTCGAGCCCGGCATGGATGACCTTGAGCTCGGCCTCGTGCCCGTAGCGTGCGCGATAGGCTTTTTGCACCAGCGCCAGCGCGGCCGAGGTCGGGTCCGGCGCCCAGCCCGGATAGCCGCCGCTGCGTTCAGTTTGCGCCCCGGCCATGCGGGCAACGGCTTCGATGCGGCTGGCGACTTCATCCACGCCTTCATCAGTCAGCGAGCGCACTAGCAAGGCCGCTTTAAAGCCTTCGGCATTCACCCGCACCACGCCCAGATTGTTGGACGACTCCACCACGCCAGGCACCGCCTGACTCCAGCGCGCCACGCCGTAGGGCAAGGCCAGCAGCAGATCAATCACCTGGCGACTGGTGCTCGCACTCAGGCCCTCGCTGGCTTCGGCCGCTTCGCACAAAACCGCGACATTGTCATCGACCCGCGCCAGCTCTTTGGTCAGCCGCGCTTGCCAACGGCGGGCGATGGCCGCCAAGGCGTGCGCGCTGTCGGACGGCAAGGCCAGCAGCGCCCAGGCTTCACGCGGCAAGGCGTTGCGCAAGGTGCCGCCTTCAAAGCTGAGCAGATGCGCCGGCGTTTGCGCCAACACCTCGTTCAGCACGCGTGCCAGCAGTTTGTTGGCGTTACCGCGTTCGGTATGGATATCCACGCCCGAATGCCCGCCGCGCAGGCCTTTGATGCTGAGTTTGAATACTGCGTAGCCCGGCGGGACTGGCTCTTGCGCCAACGGGCGGCTGACCACCACATCGGCACCGCCAGCACAGCCGAGATACAGCTCGCCCCAATCCTCGGTATCCAGATTGAGCAGGATTTGCGCCTGCAACCAACCGGCACGCAAACCCTTGACCCCGCTCATGCCCGCTTCTTCATCCACCGTAAGCAGGACTTCAATCGGACCATGTTGCAGATCGTCACTACTCAGCACCGCCAGCCCAGCAGCCACGCCGATGCCGTTATCCGCCCCCAGCGTGGTGCCGGTGGCTTTCACCCAATCGCCTTCGATGCGCGGCAGGATGGGATCTTTAAAAAAGTCGTGCGGATTGCCTTCGTTTTTCTGCGTCACCATGTCGATGTGACCTTGCAGCACGATGGTCTGCCTGTCCTCATAACCCGGCGTGGCAGGCTTGCGGATCAGCAGGTTGCCCACCTCATCGATTTCGGCCCACAAACCCCGTGCTTGCGCCCATTGATACAGATGGTCGCGCAAGGCGGTTTCGTGTTTGGAGGGACGGGGAAAATCACACAGGGTTTGAAAATGACGCCACAGCGGCTGCGGGTAGAGCGAGGACAACGGCATGATCGAGTTCCAGGAAACTTAAGCCGCCCCATGTTACCCGTGCACGGATAGGGGTGGAATACCTGGTCTGGCCAGGTTCGGGATGGCGGGCATGGGGTGCGGTGGGTAGCGTTTGACTGCGCAGTCGCCCCACCAGGCCCCGCCTTGTCTGCCGGCGACGGTCAGTGCCGGGCGGTGGGCGCGGGGTGAGCAGGTTGTGGGCCGTACAGGCTGCGCAAGTTGCCGACATTACAGAAGGCCGGGTCGTAATCCGGGTTGTCCGCGTTGCAGTTTACGCTGGCGGGCAGATCGGGATTGGGGGTGGTGCGGGGCGCGCGGCGGTCGTCGTCTGAGGCCGCAGTCGCTTGCGTGGTGCTGGTTTCCACCGGCGTACTCGGGCGCGGCGGCGGGGCCTCGATGGTGGTGACGCTGCCCGCTGTGTAGGGCAGCCGCTGCTGGCCTTTGCACGGCGTTTCGCCATAGCTGATATTGCCTTCGCTATCGCGGCATTTATAAACCTCAGCCTGCGCTGCCAACGTCAACGCCAGGCCGCCCACCAGCGCCAGCCATCTGGCTCGGCCTTGCATCCCCACTGCCATCACCCTCTCCTGCGCGATTTAAACCAGCGCGGCAATCCGCCGCCCCGCTTGTTTATATAGTGCAAAGTCACGCCGCCAGTGGCACTGGCGTCCACGCTGCTGCGCCGAGCGGAAAGCGCAGGCCGCCCGGGCTGCATCGGCCCATCACCGGAAGCGCCGGAATCCCCCCATCCGGCCCTGGAAATTGCCGCCGTAATTGCCACGCTCAAACCGGGGCTGCTGCATGGCCGGGCGGGCCGCCTGTTGCGGCCGGTTTTGCCGCGCGCTATCCAGCCGTTGCTGCGCCGCGGCCGGATCGCTACGGGTGGCGGTGCGATCAGCGCTGCGGTCCCGCGCCAGTCTGTCGTTATCCACGTTGCTATCGGCAGGCGGCGTGGTTCGTTGAAACGAGCCATCGGGCTGCACTTTTTGCCAGCCATCGCCTTTGTCGTAGCGATATACATTGCCGTCCTTGCCCGCATACACGTTGCCATTAGCATTGACCACGCCACCATGCGTCACATCGCCAGTCGAGGCATCGTAATGCACGTAGCCACGGCCGTTGGCATCGCCACCTGCGCCGCGCGTATTAAAGCCGCCCGCGGCGGTTGCGCCTTGATTGGTGCGGGTGGTGACACCGCCGCTTTGAGTTACCCGGCCCGTATTGGTGTTGATCGTGGTTTTGCTCACGGCGGCGCCCGCATTGCCGGTCCACGGATTACCGGCAGCGCCGCCCTGCCCGGCCACAATGCGCCCGGTTTCGGGGTTGTAACGCGCGCCGCCAGCGCGGGCGGTGGTGGTGCCGGTGTAGGCATTGGTGTTGTAACCGGCATAGCCCACGCCATGCCCCCCGGTGGCCTGGTTATAAAAACTGCCACGCACGCCGCTGCCATAATTGCCGGTCCACGGATTCGACCATACCGCGCGCGTACCCTGCGCCACGGTATTACCCCAGCGGCCATAGACATTGCCCACAGCAACGCCGCCTCCCCAGTAATACGGCGACGGCCCATACCAGCCATACCACGGCCCCCAATACGGCCCATACCAGGCCGAGGCCCACGCCCAGCCCGCGACAAAGCCAAAAGTCCAGCCTACAAACGGGTCGTAGCCAAACGCCACGTTATAGCCGTAGGTAGCCGGGCAGCCGTACCAGACGTCACCGATCCAGGCATCGCAAACATAGCCGGTGCCGTAGACCACGGTGCCGCCACTGACCACGGTGCCGTAATAGCCCGGCGTATAGCCGACATACACCACCTGGCCGGAAGAGCCATACACGCGCACATAGGTCACGTAATGCAAGGGCGAAGCGGGCGGAATGGTATAGATGACGGCGGGCACGCTGGTGGCGACTTCCCACGGCCCGGACGGCAACGGCGATTTGAACCAGACCCCGTTCTGTACTGCATAGAACTCGCTGTCGGTCACCCGGATGACCGGCACCGCCGTGTTCCAGGCATAGGCCAGCGGTGTGTTATCGATGGGTTTGAACTGCGCATTACCACCGTCGTAGCTCACGCTGAGATGCGCTTGCTGGCGATTGACCGTCGCCGTTTGCGGAATCGAATTGGCGATCAGCGATTCGCGTGCTTCCGGCGTTCCGGGGATGGACGCCAGCACCGAGCCCTTGGCGCTCTCGGACGGAATTTTCAAAAAATCGTCCGGCAGTTTATCGCCCGCCACCCAGGCCCACGGCCCTTTGCTGGCCGGTGCGCTAAACCAGCGACCCGACAACAACACATACCAGGTGGTGTCGCCACTGCCATCGGCCTTGGGGTCGATGATGACGTCAGACGCGGTATTGCTGATATAGGCCAGGTTGGTGCCGGCAATCGGCTCAAAGCGCGGCTCACCGTCGATCATGATCAGTTCGGCCGGGCTGGTGGCGGTGTAGATATCGGGATATTTACCCGCTGCCAACGTCTTCTTCATCGCTTCGGGCGGTTTATCCATCACGTCGACCAGCTTGGCGGCCACCGCTTGCTGCATCGCCTCGGTCAGGCCGGCGGGCACTGATTTGACCGGCAACCAGGCGCTGGTCGGCCCGCTGGATGTAGCCCAATGCCCGGCAAAGTACAGATACCAGGCGTTGTTCTGCACCAGGATCAAGGAGCGGGTATTGATTACGCGCTGCACCCCGGCAATGCGGGTAGGCTTGAGCGCGGGTTCGCCATCGATCAACACCAGCAAGGCGGGCTCAAACGAAAACAGGATTTGTGGCGGCGAGTTATTAACCGGCACCGACGCCACTTTCTCATCAGCACGATTGATGGCCAGCGACGCCTCCAGTTGATCCAGCCCCACCACCAGCGTTTTTTGCGGCACAGCCTTGCGGATGAGAGCCAGATAGTTGGCTTCATTGTCGGGCTCGGTCGGAAAGCTGGCTTTGTCGACATTGATATTGTCCAGCCGTACCGTGCGCGCGGTTTTGTCCGTCAGCGTTTGCGCTGACACCCACGCCACGCCATAGGCCAGTAGATCATGCTTTTTGCCATCCGGCCCGGTGCTGCTGCCTTTTTTGACGGCGACGGCCATGCGTGCATTCAGCTGGTTGCCTTGCCAGTTATCCAGCTGCGGTTGGTACAGCGTGAGCGTGGTGCCGTCGACGGTAAATTGATGTGGCCACGGTTTGGCAGCGGGCGCACTCGCCGCGTGGGCGCTACTGACCAGCAGCCAGCCGGTAAGGATCAACGCCATCCAGCGTATCGATTTCAACATGCTATTCCCTTGCAACAAGTCATAAGGCGGGCCGCGCTGTGCCGCGCGATGTGACTTAGTTGTAATGCAGGGCGTTACGCTTCTCCAGGTCAGATATGTAAAAGCTGCACGCGCATGGCCGGGGCGGCATGACGTTCGTCAGCTGGCGCCCTGCTCCCGGCTTGACCGCAGACGGGTCGATCTATATCTTGCGATATATGTCGTACGATATATTTTATGAAATACCCAAGGAGCAATCCCATGCGTCAATTCTTTGAAGAAATGCGCCGTAAACATCACGAATTCCATCGCAACCACGGCCATCACGGCCATCACATGATCGGGCGTGGCGGCCATCGCGGCGGCCCGTTTGGCGGTCGCGGCCATGGCGGCGATGACGAAAGCGAACTCGGTGGTCGCGACTTTCGCGGCGGCCGCAAGTTGTCTTCGTCCGATCTGCAACTGATCATCCTGGCCCTGCTGGAAGAAAGCCCGCGCCACGGCTACGAAGTGATCAAAGCGCTGGACGAGCGCACCAATGGTTTTTATGCCCCCAGCCCCGGCATGGTGTACCCGGCGCTGACTTATCTGGAAGAACTGGGCCACGCCACCGTCGAACAAGAAGGCAGCAAAAAGCGTTACAGCATTACCGATGAGGGCCGCACGCATCTGGATGCCAACCGCCATATCGTCGAAGCCATCATGGGCAAGCTGACCTGGCTGGGCGAAAAAATGGACCGCATCCGCGAAGTGTTTGGCGATCGCGGTCGGCATCCGGCCGAAGGCCCGTTTAGCCCGGTACTGGAAGCGGTGCGCATCAAACTCAAGCGGCTGATGCTGAGCAAGATCGGCGCGGCCGCGGATGAACAGGCGCGTGTAGCCCGTATTCTGGACGAGGCCATCAGCAAGATCGAAAGCGGCCAAGGCTAAGCGCATTGCTTACGGAATGATCCTAGATAACGCTGGATTATTTACATAAAAGCTCGGGTCTTTGTAAAAACCTCACCTAAGCTAAGTGAACCGCTCAATCGTGTTCATAAGGCCAACCGTGATTGCACCCTTTTCCGCGCGCTCGATCGCCCGTGCTACTACCCTCGCCGCCGCCCTGATGCTCAGCAGCACCGGGGCGCGTGCGGACGGGATCAGTTTTCATGATCCGCAAGACGGCGCGTTTGACGTCAGCGACTATTTGCTCAACCACAAAGGCTTTTTGCCGGTTCCAACAGTCATCACTGAGCCCGCGATCGGTTATGGCGGCGGCCTGGGCTTGCTGTTTTTTGATGAATCGATGGCCGAGGCCGGTGCCAAGGCCAAAGAAACCGGCATTATGGAGCCGCCCAACATCACCGGTGTGGGCGCCGCCGGCACCGAGAACGGCACCTGGGGCGCCGGCCTGATGCATTTTCATACCTGGGACGGCGACCGCATTCGCTACCTGGGCGCCATCGGCAAGACCAATCTTAATACCGAGTACTACGGCTTACTGAACAACGCGCGCTCTTATCAATTGAATGGCACGTTTCTGATGCAGCAGGTGCTGTTCCGCCTCGGCAGCACGCCGTGGTTTATCGGGCCGCGCTACACCTATTTTTCTGCTGAGGCGCGCTTCACCGGCCCCATCGCGCAAGAACTGCCCAATCCTGAGCACGATATGACCATAGGCAAGGGCGGCGTCGTGGTCGATTACGACACGCGCGACAATATGTTCTTCCCCAATAAAGGCACCTACGGCGAACTCGAAGCCCAATACGCCCGCGGCGGCCTCGGTAGCGACCGTGATTTTGATAGCTACAATCTGCGCGTATTTACCTGGCTGCCCTTGAGCAAAGACTTTGTGCTGGGCTTACGCGGCGCGACCAAATTCACCAGCGGTGACGTGCCCTTTTATGCCCAGCCCTATATCGACCAACGCGGGGTGCAACGCGGACGTTATCAAGACAAGAACGCCGTGATGGCCGAAGCCGAATTGCGCTGGAATGTAGACCCGCGCTGGTCGGTATTGGGCTTTACCGGTGCGGGCCGGGCTTATGGCAAGTGGCATTCGTTTAGCGACGCTGAGACACCGGTGGCCTATGGGGCCGGGTTTCGCTATCTGATTGCGCGCAAGCTCGGCCTGGCAGTCGGCATTGATGCGGCGCATAGCAAAGAGCAGAACGCGTGGTATATCGAAGTCGGTAGCGCGTGGCGCTAAGCAGCGCGGGTCATGCGCCACCCTGTTGCTGCGTCGCTCGCGCTGGCTACGGTTGATCTTTGAAAAATGCATAGGGTGGGTCAAGACCCACCCAACACAGCCTTGAACCACAGCGCAATTGCCGCGCACTTTGCAAGGTGGGTCACCACCTACCCCAGGGCTACATTGACAGCGCATCCGGCCGTGGCAGGGTGACCAATACAAGTCCGTAACGTGGGACTCGGCGCCGCGTCCAGCCCCATCACTCGAAGCATCAATCCAACGCTGGCCATAGCGTTTTCTGACCAAAGAACAAACGGTTATCGGTGAACTTGAGTTGCGTCAGCTGCAAGCGCCATATCTGGGCGCGGTGCAGGCGCGCTATGGGATGGCGGGCAAAGTAGATCTGCAATGCCGCGTCAGCCGCGGGCTTTTGCAGCGGCGTCGCCACCGCGCTGAACTGCATACCGCGAATTTCGCGCACGCCTTCAGGCTGACCGCAAATGGTGCCTGCCACATGTGGATTAGCCAGCATGTGTACGCCGTGCAAGGTGTCGGGGCTGGACAATATCAGTAGCGCGCGGGTCAGCGGATCAAATGCATAAAAACAACTGGCTGCCCATGCCACGCCGGCATGGCAAGTGGCCAGGCTGACCACATGGTGCTCGCGGATAAAGTCGATCATGCGGGGCGGGATAGCGGGCTCGGCAGTGGGTGGCATCGCGGATGGCCTTGATAATGTGTTGATCAGCGCAACAGCCCGGCACCTGGCCGGGCTGTCTGGCGTATGGCATGGATCCGGTTCAGAAGAACACGTGCCAGTAGTGCGAGAACGGCATGACCAGAAACAGCGCCGGCAACATATTGGCCACCGGAAACACCTTGATCCCGCAAATGCGCAAGCCGGTTGCCAGCATGATCATGCCGCCGGCGGCCGAGAAGTCCGACATCATGTCGGGCGTGGTCAGCGGCAGGATGGCGGCGGCGCCCAAGCCCAGGCAAAGCTGGATGGCCAGCTGCGGAATGGCAATGGTGGCCACCGAATAGCCCAGCGACGTCGCAAAAATGGCCGCAGTAAACAAGTCGAGGATGGTCTTGACGTACAGGATGGACGCGTCGCCCGTCATGCCCTCATGCATCGAACCAAAAATGCCGGTGCCGCTGGCGCAAAACATCACCAGAATGGCCACAAACTTAAGGATGAACTCTTCCTGGCTTAGCCCTTCCTGGGGCGGAAAAAACTTGTCGACGACGGTGCGGGCCTTGGCCCCCAGCTTGCCGATGGCGGTTTCAACGCACAGCATTTCGCCGATCAGCGCGCCCAGGATCAGCGCCAGAATCACAGCGGGCAAATACTTGACCTTGACGATCAGCACTATACCCAGCGCCATCGACGCCAGGCCAAAGGTCTGCGGCAAAGCCAGCCGCAAGCGCTCCGGTAAACGATTGCCTAAAAACGCCCCGGTCGCGCCGCCCAATACCACGGCGGTGCCGTTTACAAATGGTCCAACGAGCATGCTAGAACCCCTTTATTTTTTTAGAGTGTGACGCGTGCGGTAGCGGTGTGGACGTCTGCCTGCGCCACGGGCTCACCCCAACGCGGCAGATGTTTGACGTCCAGCCCGAACAGATCGAGCGCGCGACCGACGCTATGCATGATGATGTCGTCCAGCGTTTGCGGGCGTTGATACAGCGCCGGCACCGGCGGAAACACAATCCCGCCCATCTCGGTGACCGCCTGCATATTGCGCAGATGGCCCAGGCTGAGCGGCGTCTCGCGCGCCATCAGCACCAGCCGCCGCCGGTCTTTCAGCACCACATCGGCAGCCCGCGTCAGCAGGTTGTCCGACATGCAATGCGCGATCGCACTTAAGGTACGCATGGAACACGGCGCCACCAGCATGCCCAGGGTCTTGAACGAACCACTGGCGATCGACGCCCCCAGGTTTTCCAGCGGATGCACCACATCTGCCAGCGCGAGGACTTCTTCACGCGTGTAATCGGTTTCCAGCTTGCGCGTCATTTCTGCGCCCTTGCTGATCACCAGATGCACTTCTATCGATTGTGATCGCAATAACTGCAGCGCCTTGACGCCATACTGAAACCCCGTGGCTCCGCTGATGCCCACCACAATGCGCCGTGTTTCCATAACCGTTTCCTCGACTACTTAGTGCTTATTTAAAGTCAGGCAAAAAGCGCTTGACGTCGACTTCCTTGAACTTGCTACGTTGGAAGTGGCTCTTGAGGTGGAATGGCACCGTGCAATCGAAAATCGTTTTGCACGAGGTACCGGCCGCGATGATGCTGGGGCTGAATTCCGGAATCTGCGACGGATCCAGCGGATGGCAACGCACGCCAGGGATAAAGATGGTGCTGACGTCACCTTGATAACGCGTCTGCATGGCCCACAGCACGTCATTGGTATCAAACAGATCAACATCTTCATCCACCAACATCACGTGCTTGAGTTCGGGGAATGCCGCAAAAGCCAGCAATGCGGCCTGGCGCTGACGTCCTTCATCGCTTTCCACCACTTTGCGAAATTGCAGCACGGCCAGGTATTTGCCGCCGCCCGAGCTGTGCGCATACACATTCAGCAGCTTGCCCGGCATGGCGTTTTCGACCATGCCCAGAATGCTGGCTTCGGTGGGAATACCGGCCATGCTCACGTGTTCTTCGCTCGGGCCGATGGTGGTTTGCAGTATCGGGTTGATGCGGTGGGTCACCGCTTTAACCTTGATGACCGGCACGGCAGCCTTGGCTTCCCCGGTATAACCAGGGAATTCAGGCATGGCTTTGCCAGTATTGGTGTTCTGATCTTCGCGCACCCGCACATTGGGCAGCAGCTCGCCTTCGATCACCACTTCGGCATGCGCAATGGCGCGGGCGTTAACGGTCAGACAGTTCACCAGTTCGACCGGACGGCCACGAATGGCACCGGCGACGGTCAGTTCATCAAAACCCAAGGGGGTGGTAGGCGGCTCAAAGCACGCGCCAATTTCAATGGCGGGGTCCACCCCCAGACTGATCGAAATCGGCAGTGGCTTGCCAGCGGCTTCGGCTTTCATGCGGAAGGCGTCCAGATGGCGGCCAGGCACAAAGTACATCGAGATTTCGTCGGCGCTTTGTATGCACAAGCGGTGTATGGTCACGTCTGATTCACCGGTTTCCGGATCAGAGGCGTAACACATGCCCATGGTGAAATACGGGCCGGCGTCTTCTTCGGTATTGGTGGGTGCGGGCAGCAGCGTGCGCAGATCAAAGCCGGGGTCGCTGGCCCGATGCACGACTTCCTGGCATTGCGCTTTGTCGGCGCCCACCAGCACCGGCGGCACCGGGTGCTTGACCGAATCCATCAGCAAGCGGCCCAGCCTGGCCGGTTCGCAACCCAGCAGATAGCCCACGCGTTCCCGCGAAGCCAGCAAGCCGATGGCCACACGGAAGTTATCAAAGCCTTTGACCTTGTTAAACACCATGGCCGGGCCCTGGCGGGTAGGACGCATGCAAGTACCGCCCGCCCCCACGTAGCGATACACGCCAGACAGCTCGGCTTCGGGGTCTACTTCTACATCAGTGACCGCCAGTTGACCGGGCAGGCTTTCTAATAGCGCCAATGCCGTACGCAAATCGCGCACGCCGTTTTTAATATTCAATTCTGGATTGCCGGACATGATTTCTCCACGAGATTCCAACACGGGTTAATTCGGGTGAATTCGAATTCGGAATGGAATATAGGCCCGTCCAAAGCTGGCAACCAAATACTGTTTTGGTGGGTAAAGTCATACCAAAACGGAATCGATTTGATGCCGCTGCGCTTGATTTAAATCAAAGTTGTGCCGGGCTTTAATTACCAGAATGCTAGCAAATTCAAGGCGTGCAGCTTGCATACCACGCAGACCGCGTCCAGAAAGCCCGTTGCTGGCGGCATAAAGCCATACCGTAATCGTGCGTTTCTGCGCGCGCCCTCTCAGACCGCTGCAATACCCGCCACCCCATTGCATTGTGATTCGGGCAGGGGCGGTTAATTGCTGCCGAATTGCAATGCGGAGTGGTCTTTTCTGCATTGAATATAAGTGGCCGTATTCAAGACCACCTTGTTGTGCCGATTTTTTAAGGGGTATTAAATTGAAAATAAATAGTAAACACGCCGTCGCATTGATTTTGCCATTGATGCTCTCTGCCGCCCTCGCTCACGCCGACGCGCCCACCGGTGTTGAAGTGCTGCATGTCACCCGCTACGCCGACGACAGCGAAGCCGGTTCTTTGCGCTGGGCGCTGGAAACCAATAACCAGGCGCCTGGCCATTACGCCATCGAGATCGATCCCGTTGGCAAAGCGCCGTATGTGATTGTGATCAAATCACCGCTGCCGCCGGTACTGGGCCCGGTTCGCATTGAAGGCACAGCCTGGGCGCATAGCGGCGAATATGTGGCGATTGATGGCTCCGGCTATATCGGCAGTGGCCCGCATGCCTGCCCCGGCGCGGTGCCCGGCCAGTTTGGCGCCAATGTCCGCACCACCACCAGCCCGGGTCTGGTACTGCGCGATACCCGGAACGTGGATATCAGCGGGATAGACGTGCGCAATTTCTGCATCGGCGTGCTGATCAATCGCGCGCATGACAACGTAATTCACGACAACCGCATCAGCGGCAACCACGGCGGCGCGGGCATCATGACCACCGGCGACGATGGCAAAGGCAACTCCACCGCCACCACCACCATCCACAACAAGATTCTGCGCAACGTGTTCAGCAATAACGGCGACGCCATGGAGCTAACGCGCGGCGCCGCCTACAACCTGATTGCCGATAACCACGTCACCACGGACGCCAGCAACGAAGAACCCTCGCAAGGCATCGAGATCTTGTGGGGCAACGACAATATGGTGGTGCACAACTACTTTGCCGGGTATTCGGATGGCGTCCAGCTCAACTGGGGCAATCGCAACTTTATCTCGGGCAATACCTTTACCAATCTGTCGTCGGGTGTAACCCTGAGCGGCACCGGCAATATCGTCGACGGCAACATCATGACCGGCAACCGCGTTGCGGTTTCGGTACGGCCGCAAGGCAGCCCGCAGGCCGATGGCAGCCCTGGCATCAACCGTATCAGCGGCCCGGCGGTCAATCGCATAACGGCGAACACCATGTTCGACAACGGCAAGGACATCAAACGCTGCTTTGCCGGTGGCGCCTGCTTACCGGACCAGGCGGGCGCGATCGTGTTTGGCGTACCGGGGCTGGAACACGCCGTGTTTGTTGGCAATCGCGGCGGCGGCATCGACGGTGACGTGAGCAAACTGGAAACCATCTGCACCGATAGCAACAGCCCCGCCGGTTGTGAAGCAATGCCCAACCACAATCTGGCCGCACCCGTTCTGGAAAGCGCCCGTGCCGAAGGCAAGGCCGTGCTGGTCAGCGGTCGCATCAGCGGCCAGGCGGGCACGTTGTCGCGGGTGGAGTTGTTTGCCAACAGCAACGCCCACGCCACCGAAGCTGAACGCTACCTGGGCTTTGTGCTGGTGCCGCTGGATAACAACGGCACGGCCAGCTTCAGCATGCGCATCGACGGCAAAAACACCGCCAATGTCACCGCCACGGTCACCTCGGTTGACGGCGCGACCTCGATGCTGAGCAAGCCGCTCGCCCTGCGCAAATAAGCGCCCTTCTGCACCGGCCCTGTGTGGCCGGTGCTTTCTGCAAGGCAGAACCATCATGAAAAACCAACAACAAGCCCAGCGCCTGGCGCTGCTGGCAGCCATCTTTGCCGCCACTGCGGCGCTGGCGCAGGCAGAAGTCGAGATTTATGGCCGCATCAATATGGATATCGAAAACACCCTCAGCGGTGGCCCGACCGCCACATCGAGCATGCGGGTGGCCAACAATACCTCGCGTATCGGTTTTCGCGGCTACGACAAACTGGATAACGGCTGGAAGGCGATCTGGCAGGTCGAAAACGGCATCGCCTTTGGCACCACCACCACCGGCGGCAATTGGGGCAGCCGCGAGACGTTTGTCGGCATCAGCGCGCCCGAGTACGGCACGTTCAAGGCCGGCAATTTTCTGGTGCCGGTTGATGATCTGCATGGCATCGAAGGCAATATGTTCCAGTACGTGACCGGCATCAGCAACGACGCCACCTTGTGGTTAAACGGTGGCAGCCTGGCCACGGGCGGCTTTGACGTGCGCACCAGCAGTTCGATCAGCTATCAGACCCCGGATCTGCATGGCTTTAGCTCACGCATCCAGTATGCCTATGTGGCCGACAGCAATAACCAGAAAACCTCGGGCAGCGTCACCTCGGCCAATGCGGTGTATCGCAACGGCAATCTGATCGTGGCCTATGGCGGCCAGGCCAATCGCGGCATGCTGACCACCTCGTCCGGCTTTTACAGCAACGGCTATATGAATATGCTGGTGGGCGGTTACCAGTGGGGGCATTGGTATCTGGCGGCGCTGCTTGAGCATGACGAATTGCAAGACATCAA
This sequence comes from Silvimonas sp. JCM 19000, assembly GCF_054652575.1. Taxonomy (NCBI): domain Bacteria; kingdom Pseudomonadati; phylum Pseudomonadota; class Betaproteobacteria; order Neisseriales; family Chitinibacteraceae; genus Silvimonas; species Silvimonas sp. JCM 19000. Next base: position 59,532 of record NZ_BAAIHC010000013.1, read on the forward strand.
CCGCAGCGGCAAAGATCGCGAGCGCAATTACGGCAGCGTGACTGCGCGCTACACGCTGGCACCGCGGCATATCCTGACACTGTTAAGCGGCAAGGCCAGCAACTGGACCGGCGACGCCGGCGTAGCCGAGAGCGATGCCACCATGAATTCGCTGGCCTACAACTATGTGCTGACACCACGGGCGCAGGTTTATCTGATTTACAGCGCGCTGCACAACGGCAAGAACGGCGCCTATGTGCTGGGTGGCAATGCCGCAACCAGCGCCCAGGCCGGCAGCCAGCATGCCGCCGTGCTGGGGATGTGGGAAAACTTTTAAAGCCGGTCAGACCGATGTGGTCTGATCCGGTAAAACCGCCACCACGCCGGGCATTGCCGAGGCGTGGTCGCTGGCGTGACAAGGGGTTCTCGTGGATTTAAAGCGTTTGCGCTATTTTTGCGGCATCGTCGAACAAGGCTCCATCGGCAAGGCCGCGCGCGTGCTGAACATTGCGCAACCGCCGCTGAGCAAACGCCTGCAAGAGCTGGAAGACGAAGTGGGCGTAACACTGCTGACGCGCAATGGTCGCGGCATGACCCCCACGCCTGCAGGCTTGCATCTATATAAACGCGCCAGCGAAATGCTGCGCGAAATGGAAACCATCAAGCGCGAGACCATGTCGATAGGCACGGTGCGTAAACGTCGTATCCGTATTGGCGTGTCTTATCTGTTCAATGTTTATTTCCGGCCATTATTGCTGACGCTGTATCGCGACTATCCCGACGTCGAAATGGATGTGCTGGTTTCGGATACCAGCCAGCTCGAATTGTTTTTGCAACAAAAGCGGATTGATGTGGCCTTGATTCAAAGCCCGTATCAAACCGAAGGCTATGAAACCGTTAATCTGACGCCCGTAAAAACAGTGGCCGTGATCAGCAAAGCGTTAATGCCGATGCCACCGGCCAAGCCGTTTCCATTAAGCGCCATCGATCATTTGCCGCTGGTGCTGATCCGGCGCTTATCGGGCGCGGGCACGTACAACACCATTCAGGATCAGTTGCGTGCCATGGGCGCAGAACCCGGCAACGTGGTGCATGTGTCAGAGGCCGGACTGGTGCTGGATTTGCTGGACGGCGGCATGGCAGCGATGGCGCTGCTGCCGGAATCTGAAGTAGCGCATCGGGCCTTGCCGCATTGCCATGTGGTCGAGGTTTACCCGGCGCCGATGTTGTTCTTTCCCGCCGCGGTCAAACTGACCAGCACGCCGGAAACGCCCGAAGTGATGGATATTGTGCGGCGCGGCTATCCGCTGGAATAGACACGCCCTCACGCGCTGGCGCGCCCCACGCGCCCCGTCCGCGTCGACGTGTGGAGCGCGCTTGCGGCCCAGCGCCGCCTGCCATCCATCCGCGCCCGGCGCGTCTCGCCCTTGTATAAGAACCCGGTTATGTTGATGTCATGCAAGCATTGCATGCTGGCTCGCCCTTGCATGCGCACCGTAACAGCGCAATCCGGGTCGATTTATGGCGCGAAGTGTCGGGCTTTTGAACCGGCTTGATGCGCGTACCGTGCTAAAACGCAACAGCATGAGGCGGCGGCAGCCCGGTTTTAGTTGTTTTTATGCAACATGAGCCATTTAACAAAAACGCAAAAGTTCACCGTTCAAAGGGTAATTTCGACCGTTAAATCGCCAATTATTGCGGATTACCCTGATTGCATATTCATTTCTGTTGCAAATATGCAATGCGTCAGCGCTGCCAATTCTATAGATGTCACATTTGTGTCATCATCGCCGCCTAGACTGACGCCGTTTTCAGAAGAAACCGCGGCGACTCAGCGGGTTCCCGATTAAAAGAAAACCCGATCCCGCCAGCACTGTGCAATTTCGGTTTTTATCGACGTTACAGAGCGCTGGCCATTACACCGGCACGTTACTCATGCCGTGACGGTTTCAGAGCTGCAGTGCATTCGTGCTGCCTTGTTATTGCAACAGGAGAAATTTCAAAATGAAAAAAATTATCGCTGCCGCACTGGGCCTGGCTTTTGCCGCTCCCTTCGCAATGGCCGATGTGACCATCTACGGTTCTATCCGTGAATCCGTCGAATACTACAAAGGCGACGCTGGCGTGACCGCAGCGGCTACGCCGAATGCAGTGCGCATGGTTGATTCTTCTTCGCGTATTGGTTTCCGTGGCACTGACAAGTGGGACAACGGCTGGACCGGCATTTGGCAACTCGAAACCGGCCTGGGCGCTAAAGCCGGCACCAACACCTACAAGTCGGTCGGTGGCGGTTCGTGGGGTGGTCGTAACAGCTTCATCGGCTTCAAGAGCGATGACTTCGGTACCTTCCGCGCTGGTAACTACGACAACTCGTACAAGACCATGCTGACCTCCAGCAAGCTGTCCCCGCTGTTCGATGATTTCCTCGACACCGTTGATCCGAAGGGCGGCAAGGGCACGTTCGCACAACTGGCTACCCGTCTGAACGACAGCCTGTCGTGGGATTCCCCGGTATGGGCCGGCTTCCAGGTTCGCGCTAACGTCGGCCTGGATTCCGCACCTGCTGCTTCCGGCAAGGCTCCGATCTATGACGTGACCGCCCTGTACAACCTGCAAGGCTTCAACGCTGGCGTGTCTTACCAATACGCCAAGAACCGCACCTTCAACCAGGTGACCGGTATCTCCAACGCCACCTACACCGGCGTTGCCACCAACATCACCAACGGTGCTGACGTGCAAGGTCTGGAAGCGGTTGTCGCTTACAACTTTGACTTCGGTCTGGGCCTGGGTGCTGGTATCGAGCACATCAAGAACGAAGGCGCCAACGGCACCGACACCAGCTGGAACAACTACATGGCTACGGTCAACTACTGGTTCAACCAGAAGTTTGAACTGCAAGGCCTGTACACCAAGTCCAACAACGTGAACGGCGTGGGCGACACCGACGGCCAACAGTACTCCCTGAGCGCTGTGTACTACATGTCCAAGCAAACCCGCCTGTACCTGTCGTACGTTGATCTGAAGAACAGCGGCGATGCTACCAACGCCTTCTCGTTCCAGAACAACTCGGCTTCGTTGGTTGCTGCCAACGGCCAGGACCTGAAGACCGGTCTGGTTGGTATCCGTACCGACTTCTAAGCTTTCCGCACGGAACGCTGATCGCACAAAACCCCGCCTCGGCGGGGTTTTTTCATGGCTGCGCCATACGCAACGCGCATGCGGCGACCTAAATCCAGCCGCGCACCAGCACGGCCCCATCGGCCACGGTGGCGACAGGTTTTACATATTGATCCAGCTCGCGCAGCCATTCGGCCTTGACCACGCTGCGCATCTCTTTCTGCCCGGTTTCGCTGGCCACACGCGCCGCTTCGCGCCACAGCAAGGGCAGCACCTCGCCCACCTGTGCGCCGGTGCACACAGCCAGGGTGGCGCCACTGCCTGCTTTCCAGGTCAATACGCCCAGCAAAACACCGTCTTCGCGCCAGGCCGCCCAACGCAACGGGATGCCAGCGGGTACCGGCGAATCGGGTAGCGATGGGCCTATCGGGTGCAGATCATGCGCATCCACGCTTGCGTGCTGCGGCAGCGGCACCACGTGGATGGGCGCGCGCTGACTGGCGTCTTCGCGGATCAGCACCTGCATGCCTGCCGCCACCTGTGGCTCCAGTTCCAGCAGATCAGCATTGCGCATGCGGATGCAACCATGCGATGCGGGGATACCCATGGGCTGATCGTCCGGCGTGCCGTGGATATAGATATAGCGCCGCATGCTGTCGTGCTCGCCAAGGCGGTTGAAGCCAGGCTGGCAGCCCGACAACCACAGCACGCGGCTGAGTATCCAGTCGCGCTCGGGATGCGCCGCGCTGAGTGCGGCATCATGGATTTCGCCAGTGGGCCGACGCCCACGCAACACGGCATGACTGGGCAGATTACGACCAACCACGGCGCGGATGATATGCAAGCCACGCGGCGTCTTGTTGCTGCCGCCCTGCTCTCCGGGCCCATTGGCGGCGGTCGAGACCGGCCATTGCTTCACCACTTTTGCGGCGTCATCGAGCAACTGAAGTTGCTGTGACGCGATATCAACGAGCAGTTTCATGGCGTCTCCAGATAAAAAAACGGGGATCGCTCCCCGTTTTTCAGCTTACGTGTGCCTTGTTATTTCTTCAACAGATTGTTGTAGAGCACGCTCGACAATTCGCCGTCGGGGGTGTCTTGCGACAGTTCCCACACCATCGCACCACCGAGTTTTTTTGCTTTGATATAAGCGACTTTCTCTTTCAGCACGCTGGGGTCATCGTAGGTCCAGACTTCGCCATTGCTGACCTTGACGATGGATTTGGTCACGTTGTCGCTAAACACTTCACCCGGCTTGGCTTTGAGTTCGGGCCACGTCGCAATCCCGGCATCCGGCTTGCCCACGGCTTTGGCTTTGACGGCTTGATACAGGCCGTGGTTATCCATCTTCTCCGGCACCCAGCCATAGCCGTAGAACGGCACGCCGATCACCAGTTTGGCCGGAGCCACGCCTTTTTCCAGATAGTCATTGACCGCGATATCAATCGCCAGCTTGTCCTGCTTGCCCGCCAACAGATTGGCCATCGGTGCAGTACGGTTTTCCCACGGGCCAGCAAAGTCATAGGCCATCAGATTCATCCAGTTGAGCGGCAACTGCACATGGCCCATATCCAGATTGTTATAGATCTGGGCCGATGCGCTCACCGCACTGGTCAGCAGCAAGCCAGGCTTGAGTGCGTCCAGTTGCTTGCGGAATTCATTCAGCAAGGCGATGTAATTGTCCTTGTCTTCCGGACGCACCACATTGCCGTCGGCGCCGCTCGAAGCCGGGTACTCCCAATCGATATCGATGCCATCAAACACGCCAGCGGCGTAACCGGCCACGACTTTGCCACTGGCATCCGGCACATCGCCCTTGATGAATTGATCAACGCACGATTTGACGAAGGCGGCACGGTTGGCGGGCAGCGCGGCGTCGGAGAAATACTTCGACCAGGTCCAGCCACCCAGCGAGATCACCACTTTCAGATCAGGATGCTTTTGCTTGAGCTGGCGCAACTGGCCCCAGTTGCCTGCCAGCTTGCCCGGCTCGTCGGCTTTGCCGCTGAGCGAGGTGGCAGCGTCGACCGGATTGAGATAGTCGCCGGCCGGATCACCGATCACGCATTTGTTCGCGTTCAGATTGCCGAAGGCGTAATTGAGCACGGTCATGCGGCCTGCCGCGCCGCTGGTTTCCAGCATCTTGACCGGATAGCCTTTGCCTGGCGCCCAGGCCACGTAATAGCCCACCAGTTGTGGCGAAGTGGGCGCTGGCGTGCCCCCGGTAATCACCACCGGGGCGGCCGCCGCTGCGGCCGGAGCGGCGGCGGCACCGCCGTCGTGGTTAATCAGTTTGATATTGTCGAAATAGACGTCTTTGCCTTCGCCATCCGATTGCACCCATTGTTCCAGCGCCAGGTGAAAATCGAATTTGCCTTTGAAATCCAGGCTATAGCTTTGCCATTTGCCATTGTCTTTGAGCTTGTCGGGAAAGCCCGAACGCGCGGTGCCGGCCAGCCAGTTATCGCGCCCCGGAAATTCGGCGGTATAGCCGATCACCCCACCGCAATTGCTGCCGCAGGTGCTCAGATAATCAAAGGTCAGCGTATACGATGCGCCGGCCGGAAAACCTTGTTTGCTGAAAGCGTCGCCGCCGAACACTTTGCGATCAAAGCGCAGCACTTTATTGCCAGGCTTGAGCGGGTCATCCACCAGGGTGGCGTGTATAGGCGTTGAGCCATCGCCATTCTGGCCCACCCATTGCGACAGGTCTTTCTCGAAATCATCCTGGAACACCACCGTATCTGCGGCGTGCGCATAGGCAGCCGCCAGCAGTGCCAGCGGGAGCAGCACAAAGCGTTTCATATCGAATCCTCTATCGGTTTGTTTTCTGGCTTACCACGTCTGCGCGCAGTCGACCGGATGCAGCCTGTCCGGGGGACGGCGTACTGTTTTTTGTATTGTGTTGGGCAGCAAGGGCTGAGCGCACCTTGCAGCGCGAGTCACTTTAGCATGCAGGTGGCATAAGTCAGTCAACGGACACGGCCGAGCGCAACAAAACAGCAACACCGGACAAATGCAGCAAGCGCGCCGCGCCAGGCGCCACGGGCGATGACCAGCCTAAGGCGCTGGATTGCGGGCGGATTTTTGTGCGCGGCGGCGTTCGGCAAAGAAGGCTTTGAGCTGGGCCGCGGCTTCGTCTGCCAACAGGCCGCCCTGCACCTCGGTGTGGTGGTTCAGACGGCGATCAAGAAAGGGGTTGATCACGCTGCCCGCTGCGCCGGTTTTCGGGTCGCGGGTGGCGTAAACCACGCGCGCAATCCGCGCATGCATCATGGCACCGGCGCACATGATGCAGGGCTCCAGCGTCACATACAGCTCGCAACCGGGTAGCCGATAGTTTTGCTGGTGGTTGGCGGCCGCACGCACGGCCAGCATCTCGGCGTGCGCGCTCGGGTCATGTCCGCTGATAGGTTGATTGTGGCCACGGCCGATCACCTGGCCTTGGTACACCAGCACCGCGCCGACGGGTACTTCGCCCAAGGCTTGCGCTTGTGCGGCCTCGTCCAGCGCCATGCGCATAAACGCTTCGTCCGCTGCCGTCCAGACCGGCGCGGCAGTGGTTTGCAGTTGCGGATCTTCAGGCATGGCCCAGCAACTCGGCCGCGTGCCGCCGCGTGGTCTCGGTGATTTCGACGCCGCCCAGCATGCGCGCGATTTCTTCGACGCGGGCATCGTTATCGAGCGCGTGCACCTGGCTGATCATGCCCGCCCCGGCGCGCGCTTTGCTCACCTGATAATGATGCTGGCCACACGCGGCCACTTGCGGCAAATGGGTGATACACAGCACCTGGCGTTGTTGCGCCAGATCGGCCAGCATGCGGCCAACAATCTCGGCCACGCGCCCGCCGATGCCCACATCCACCTCATCAAACACCAGCGTGCCCACCCCGGACAATTCGCTGACGATGACCTGGATGGCCAGACTGATCCGCGATAACTCACCCCCCGACACAATCTTGCCCATAGGCCGCGCCGGGGTATTGGCGTGCGCCACGCGGAAATCGACACTTTCCGCGCCGTGCGGGCCGGGTGCGGCCGCCTCGAGTTCGATCTCGAAACGGCTATCGGCCAGCGCCAACGGCTTCATTTCTTTGGTCACTGCCTGCGCCAGTTTGCCCGCATGCTGCTGGCGCAACTTGCTCAGCACGGCGGCTTCTTTCTGCCACAGTTCGCCCGCGGCTTTTTCCGCCTGCTGCAGACGCGCCAGACCTTCGCTCCCGCCCAACGCTTCGAGGCGATCCTGCCAGCCTTGCAGCAACAGCGGCAGTTGTTCTGGCTCGGTGCGATATTTGCGCGCCATGCGCCAGATGGCGTCGAGGCGACTTTCAACCTCTTCCAGCCGGGTCGGATCAAGTTCGAGATGATCGGCATAGCGACGCAATTCGCTCACCGCTTCGGCCAGTTGCGCCTCCACGCCTTCGAGCAATTGCAAGGACGGCAGCAGTTGCTCGTCGTAATCGCCGAGGCCTTGCAATTTGTGCGCGGTGCTGCCCAGCCAGCTTTGGCAGTTCTCGTCGCCATCGGCCAGCGTGGTCAGCGCCAGCTGTACGCCATCGATCAGGCTGGCTGCGTGCTGCAACCGTTTGTGTTCGGCTTGCAGCTCGGGCCATTCGTTATCGGACAGCGCCAGGCCGGACACTTCTTCAATCTGGAAACTCAGTCGTTCGCGCTCGGCTTCAAACGTCGAGGCATCGCGTTGCGCGGCCGCCAACTCGTCTTGCAGCGTGCGCCAGTGCGCCCATTGCTGTTGCACCTTGCCCGCCTGCGCCGTCGCCCCGGCAAAATGGTCGAGCAGATCGCGCTGGTTTTCCGGACGCAGCAATTGTTGATGCGCGTGCTGGCCGTGGATATCCACCAGCATTTCGCCCAGGCCTTTCAGCTGCGCCAACGTGGCGGGCGTGCCATTGATAAAGGCGCGGCTTTTGCCCTGACTATCCAGGGTACGGCGGATGATGGCGTGTTGCGCGTCGTCGCCCGCCAGTTCGTTTTCGTTCAGCCAGGCGCGCGCTTGCGGCCGCTCGGACAAATCAAATTCGGCCAGCAGATCGGCTTTGTCTTCACCATGCCGCACCAGCGCGGCATCGGCACGATCGCCCAGCAGCAGGCCGAGCGCATCCATCACGATGGATTTACCCGCGCCGGTTTCGCCGGTAAACACGCTCAGGCCGGAGCCGAATTCGAGCGCGAGTTTGTCGACGATTACAAAATTCTTGAGATTCAGAGATAGCAGCATCGGTCTGGTCAGATCAGTTGAGCTTTTGGCCCCAGTGCAACTTGTCACGCAACATGTCGTAATAGTTGTAGCCAACCGGATGCAGAATGCGCAGCGTGTTGCGATGGCGGCGGATGATCACGCGATCGGCTTCGTGCAGCTCGCAATCGCTCTGGTTATCAAAGTACACGCGCGCGTCTGAATTACGCGTCAGGCGGAATTCGACTTCGCTGGTGTCGTTGATCACGATGGGGCGGTTGGACAACGACTGCGGACAGATCGGCACCAGTGTGATCGCGGGCAGGCTGGGGTGCAGTATCGGCCCGCCCGACGCCAGCGCGTAGGCGGTGGAGCCGGTCGGCGTCGAGACGATCAGACCGTCGGAGCGTTGGCTGTAGACAAACTGGCGATCGATAAAGATTTCAAATTCGATCATCGCGCCAGTGGAACCCCGGCTGAACACCACGTCATTGAACGCCAGCGCCGACACCAGTTCTTTGTCTTCGCGCCGCACGGTGGTTTCCAGCAGGATGCGTTCTTCCGGTACAAACGCGCCCGCCAGCATGCCGCTGATGGTGCGCTCCATATCACTGAGCGGAATGTCGGTCATAAAGCCCAGGCGACCCTGGTTGACCCCGATCAAGGGAATCCGGTACGGCGCCACCAGCCGCGCCACACCCAGCATGGTGCCATCGCCGCCCAGCACCACCACCAGATCGGCCAGCTTGCCGATGGCAATGCGTTCGACCACCGGAATATCAGTAATACCGTGCTCGGCCGCGACTTCGCTTTCTATTAATACGCGCACCCCAAGCTCCTGCAAGGTGGCCGCCAGCCGGCGCAACGGCCCACCCAGGGTGGGCGTATTGAAGCGACCAACCAGTACGATCGTTTTGAACAGGCTTTGCATGTCGGGGTCCGGTGAAGTACGGCAGCATTTAACCACAAGCACGACCGCGAGGCACGTGGACAACGGCCTACGTGGTGAGGGCCGCACACGCACGGCAAAAGCGTGGTGGAGCGCAATGCGTAGTTCAGTTTGCCGCGGTTAACGATTAGAATCTGCGCATGCTTAGCGATCGCGCACAAATCCTGCTCAAAACCCTGGTCGAGCGTTATATCGCCGACGGCCAACCCGTTGGTTCAAAGGCGCTGTCGCACTATTCCGGCCTGGATATCAGCTCTGCCACCATCCGCAATGTGATGGTCGATCTGGAACAACTCGGCTTTGTGGCCAGCCCACATACTTCGGCCGGGCGTATCCCCACGTCGCTGGGTTATCGCTTTTTTGTGGATTCGTTGTTGTCGGTGCAACAACTCCAGGCCGATAAACTGCAGCCGCTCAGCAATGGACTGCCGGTCGACAATCCGCAACGCACCATCACCGCTGCCTCGCAATTACTGTCGCAGCTCACCCACTTCGCCGGCGTGGTGCTCACCCCGCGCCGTCAGGATGTGTTGCTTAAACATATCGAGTTTCTGCCGCTATCGGATCGACGCGTCTTGTTGATTCTGGTGACCAGCGATGGCGATGTGCAAAACCGCATCATTCAGACCAACACGCTGTTCAGCCAGTCTGAGCTATCCGAAGCCGCCAACTTTCTGAATGCGCATTGCGCCGGCCGCACCTGGCACAATCTGCGTCAGGTGGTGGAAAACGAAGTGCGTGCCGTTAAAGGCGAACTGGCCGCGTTATTGAATACTGCGGTGGTGTACAGCCAGGATGTATTGAGTGGCGATACCGAAAACCTGGTGATCTCGGGCGAGCGCAATCTGCTGGATAGCGACGATCTGGCCGCCAATATGGGCCGCCTGCGCCAGTTGTTTGAATTGTTTGAACGCAAGACCGCCTTGCTGCAATTGATGGAAGCCGGCAATCGTGCCGAAGGCGTCAAGATCTTTATCGGCGGCGAATCGGGGCTGGCGCCACTGGATGATTGTTCGATCATCACCGCGCCATATCACGCCAATGGCGAAGTCATAGGCACGCTGGGCGTCATCGGCCCGACGCGCATGGCCTATGAACGCATCATCCCCATCGTCGACGTCACCGCCCGCTTGCTCAGCAGCGCGCTGTCCCAATAACACCGACGCGGGCCCGTGCACCCGCGTTAGTCCTTCTTTCCGGAACCCCGCTTTGATCTGCAAAACCCTGAAAACCGCCTTGCTGTCTGCCCTCGCCGCCTTGGCCGTCACCGCACATGCCGATGATGAATTGCTGCAACGGCCCGAGGTCCAGGCCTATATCGATCAACTGGTCAGCAGCCAGGATTTCAACCGTGATGAATTGAGCGCGGTCTTCCAGAAGATCAATCCCAAGCCCAATATCATTGCCGTGCTGGACAAGCCGTCAACGTCGCGGCCGTGGTATGAATTCCGCAATGGCTTTATGAGCCCGCAACGCATTATTGGTGGCGCGCGCTTTATGCGGCGTTATCACGACACGCTGGCCGAGGTAGAGGACCGTTATGGCGTGCCGCCCGAAATCGTCACCAGCATCATCGGTGTGGAAACCTTGTACGGCCGCAATACCGGCAGCTTCCGCGTGATGGATGCCCTGAGCACCATCGCGTTTAACTACCCGCGCCGGGCCGATTACTTTAAAGACCAGCTGACGCAATTTCTGCTGTTAGCGCGCGAAGAGAATCAAGACCCGTTTACGTTTATGGGTTCATACGCGGGCGCAATGGGCATGCCGCAATTCATGCCATCCAGCTTTCGCCAATACGCGGTGGACTGGAATGGCGATCATCATCGCGATATCTGGGGCACGCCCGAAGACGCCATTGCCAGCGTCGCCAATTTCCTGGCGGCATCGGGCTGGCAACGCGCTGGCAAAGGCTATGTGGGCGTCAACGTGACGGGTGACGAACAGGAATTGCTGGCCGACAAGTTCAACCTGCATTACACGATGGCGGAACTGATGCAGCGTGGCGTGCAACCGATTACTGAAGTAGATACGCAGCAACAAGCGGTGCTGTTTGCGCTGGAAACCACGGCGGGCGTGACTGACTATTACGCCGGCTTTAACAACTTTTATGTGGTGACGCGCTACAACCGCAGCACGCTATACGCCACGGTGGTTTATCAGTTGGCCGATGCAATCAAGACGGCGTACGACGCCAACGACGATCTGCAACCCGAGTCCACGCCCCAGCCCAAAGCCAAGCCCGCCACCAAAAAGAAGCGCAAATGATATAGGGTGGGTCACGACCCACCACTCAAAGCCACCGAGAGAAATGGGGAGCATGCTTCCTCATTCTTCTTGAAGGCTTTAAGAGGTGGGTCACGACCCACCCTATGTTTACTTGCCGGCAGCCATGGTGCGTTGACGGCGCGTCTCGGATAGCACGATGCCGCTGGCTACCGAAACATTCAGGCTTTCCACCGAGCCAAACATCGGAATACTGACCAGCACATCGCAGTGCTCACGCGTCAAACGACGCATGCCCTCGCCTTCGCTGCCCATCACCCACGCCAGCGGCCCGGTGTGGTTAAAGTGATGCAGATCGGTGGTGGCTTCGCCCGCGGTGCCGGCAATCCAGATATCGCGGTCTTTCAGATCGCGCAGCGTGCGCGCCAGGTTGGTGACCATCACATACGGCACCACCTCGGCAGCACCGCAAGCCACTTTCGATACGGTGGCGTTCAGGCCCACCGATTTGTCTTTGGGCGCGATCACCGCATGCACACCCATGGCATCGGCCACGCGCAGGCAAGCGCCCAGATTGTGCGGGTCGGTGATGCCATCCAGGATCAACAAGAATGGCGGCTCGTCACCGAGGTTCTCCAGCACGTCATCCACTTCGATATACGATTTGCCCGCGTCGATCAGCGCCGCCACGCCCTGATGGCGGCCACCGTGGGTCAAGCCATCCAGCCGCGCCGCATCCACCAGCAACACCTTGCAGCCTTGCGCTTCAGCCAGTCGGGCCAGATCTTTGGCGCGTTGGTCCATGCGGGTGCTGTTGAGATAAAGCTCGATCACGCTATCGGGAAAGCGTTTGAGGCGGGTGCCTACGGCGTGAAAACCATGGATGACGACTTTGTTCTGCATGACTGCGGGTCCGGCGATTCAGTGAATAGCCCGGCAGTTTACCCCAGCCCGCTGGTGGCGGCGGCAAAACCCTCGCGCAACAGAAAACGCAGCAGGCTATCGGCGTCCATTGCGGGCGCATACAGATAACCCTGCACGGCATGCGCACCGGCGCGGCGCATGAACAGCATCTGCTCCACCGTCTCCACGCCTTCGGCCACCACCTTGAGCCGCAGCTTGCGCGCCATGGCCACGATGGCCTCGGTAATGGCGGCACTATCGCTGTCATCGGGCAAGCCGACGGTAAACGAGCGATCGATCTTGAGCGTATCCAGCGGAAAGTGTTTGAGATTGCTCAGCGATGAATAGCCGGTGCCAAAATCGTCGATCGCCAATTGCACGCCCATGCGCTTGAGCTCTTGCAATACCGCCACCGCACGATGCGGGTTTTGCATGATCATGCTTTCAGTGATTTCCAGCTCGAGCAATTCGGGCGCAATGCCCGAGGATTCCAGCGCATTACGTACATGCCCAGCCAATTGTTCGCGCTGGAATTGCCGCGCCGACAAATTAATCGCCATACGGGGAATGTGATAGCCGGCCACTTGCCACAAACGCATCATGCGGCAGCCTTCCTGCAGCACCCATTCGCCGATCGGCACAATCAAGCCGTTTTCTTCGGCCAGGGGAATAAAGCTGGAAGGCGGAATCAGACCCAGCTCCGGATGTTCCCAGCGGATCAGACATTCCACGCCCGACAATTCACCAGTGGCCAGATCGATCTGCGGCTGAAAGTGCAACACCAGTTCGCGCCGTTCCAGCGCATAGCGCAGGCTGTTTTCCAGTACCAGATGTTCAAATGCACGCGCATTCATATCGGGCGCAAAAAACTGGAAATTGTTTTTACCTAATTCTTTGGCACGATACATCGCCACATCAGCATTCTTCAGCAATTGCGCCGGGCTGTTGCCATCACAGGGATACAGACTGATACCAATCGAGCAGGTAACAAACAATTCCTGTCCCTTGATCACCACAGCACGGCTTAATTCAGCCAATACCCGCTCGGCCACATGCGCCACTGCATCGGCATCGCGCACGTTATCAATCAGGATGGTGAATTCATCGCCGCCCAGTCGCGCAATCAACTGGGTTTCTTTGAGCGTGCCGCGCAAACGCTGAGCGATCACTTTAAGCAATTCGTCGCCGACGTCATGGCCCAGCGTGTCATTGATGCCTTTAAAGCGGTCCAGATCGATAAACAGCAAAGCCAGTTGCCGATCTTCTTCGCCGGCGCGGGCCACCGCCTGTTGCAAAGCTTCGTTCATGGCCACGCGATTGTGCAAGGCGGTCAAGGCATCGTGATTAGCCAGAAAAAACAGACGCTGTTCGGCTTCTTTGCGATGGGTGTAGTCGGAGAACACGCCCACATAATTGGCGATGCTGCCGTGGTCATCGCGCACCGCGCTGATCGATAACCAGGCTGGATAGGCTTCGCCGGTTTTGCGCCGGTCCAGCATTTCGCCTTGCCAACGGCCTTGCGTGGCCAGTTCGCTCAGCATTTCGCGATTGACTTCGCGCACCGGGCCGTTGCGATGGAACATGCGCGACAGTTTGCCCAGCGTTTCGTCGGGCTCGTAGCCGGTGATCTGGCTGAAAGCCGGATTCACCGCAATGATGCGGGCATTGGAATCGGTAATCAGAATGCCTTCGGTGGCGTTATGAAACACCTGAGCCGCCAGCCGCGCCCGCCGCGCGCTGACTGCCTCTTCTTGATGCGACGCCGCCAGGATCATGCCCGCTACGGCCACCGTCAGCAGCACCACCGCCACCGGAATCAAACCGGCACCGGCCACGCCCAGGGCACTGAGCTGCACAACCGCAATCATGCCCACCAGCAACAGCACGCAGCCATTGCCGATATGCCCCAGCCGCAAGGCGGTGCAGATGATCAATGGAAACAGCAGGAACTGCATATCGGTATAGCCAAGCTCAAAATGCCGATACACCAGGGTGGCGACCACGGCACCGGCAGCGCTCAGCAGCACCAGCTCGAACCACCAGTTGCTGCGCACACGCGGGCCATCCTGGCGCAGCGCGTAGCACAGCGGCAACACCGTAACCATGCCAAAGGCATTGCCGAGCCACAGCGTCAGCCATTCCGGCGCGCCGCCGGGCAAGCCCTGTTCAAATGCGCCGAGCACGACCGCAGCAAAACTGGCGCCCAGCAGACACGCCACCAGCGGGCCCGCCACCAGAAAGCGCAAACCATCGCGCAGGCGAAAGCCGCCCTCGGCGGCAAATTGGGGCAATAAGCTGATGGTGAGCAAGGCTTGTAGCATCTCGATGGCATCGAGTTCCAGACAAGCCAGCAAAGGCAGGCCGTGCAGCGCGGGCGTGATCCAGCCGACGGCCAGCAGACCGGGCCAATAGCGCACGCCCAGCAGCGACAAAGCCGCCACCGCGACGCCCGCCTGGGGCGCTATCAGTGACGTATATGAATGTGCAGGACTGATCTGCCAGACCACCAGGCTGCACACTGCATAAGCAATGGCAAACAGGGCCGGGCCGAGCCACCGGTAAGGCATGAGCGAGTACATCTCCGTAGAACCATTCTTATTGCCGGATCGCTTGGGCAACCCTTGTTAGACGGTTCTAAACGACCGTTTCAAACGGCCAGGCCGTGTTATTCCAGCGGCATGATTCGGGAACCGCGACAAAAAAGCAACCGCGCGCTGCCCAGGGTAGGAAAAATGCTGCATCAAAGGCTAACAGCGCAATGTATCTGGCATGTTTGTATCACTGCTTGTGTGGTCAGCGCGGTGCCAGCTGCGCCCGGCCAGGTATAATGAACGCTTTGCTGCTGCCTGAACCCGTCCCGTGCCCCTTCCTGCCCTGCCCAAGACCGGCGATCGCCTGCAGATCGCACTCCCTCATGGTTCCGCCGATAGCGTGCTGCTGGCGCGTTACGCCGAGGCCGCACGCCCCTTGCTGATCCTGACCGACACGGCCCACAGCGCCACGCGCTTGCGCGATGAACTGGGCTGGGTGGCGCCGGGCAAAGTCGTGGCCATGCTGCCCGACTGGGAAACCTTGCCTTACGATCATTTTTCGCCGCATCAGGACCTGATCTCGGAACGGCTGGCCACCTTGTGGCAAGTACGCCAGGGCCAGGCCGACATTCTGATTGTGCCGGTGCAAACCGCCATGGGCCGACTGGCGCCGGTGGAATATCTGGCGGGCTACACGTTCTTTATTAAGAAGGGCGAGAAGTTTGATCCGGACAAGTTGCGCGCCGATCTCGCATTTGCCGGCTACAGCCATGTCACTCAGGTCTACAGCCCAGGCGAATTCTCGATCCGCGGCGGCCTGGTTGATCTGTTCCCGATGGGCTCGACGCTGCCATATCGCATCGACTTGTTCGATGACGAAATCGAAACCATCCGCACCTTTGACGTCGACACCCAGCGCAGCCTATATCCGGTGCCGGAAGTGCGGTTGCTGCCAGCACGTGAATTTCCATTGGATGAAGGTGGCCGCACACGCTTTCGCCAGCGCTTTCGCGAGGTGTTTGAAGGCGACCCGTCCAAATCGCGCTTATATAAAGATGTCTCCAACGGCGCCACCCCGGCCGGCATCGAATACTATCTGCCGCTGTTTTTTGAGCAGACCGCCACGCTGTTTGATTACCTGCCCAAGGGCACGCTGCCGGTACTGCACGGCGCGGTGCACGATGCCGCTGCGCGCTTCTGGGCCGATACGCAGGATCGTTACCGCAATCTGTCCGGCGAAAAAGACCGGCCGATTCTGACCCCGGCCGCGCTATATCTGCAGCCGGATACGCTGTTCGCCACGCTCAAAGACTACGCGCGGCTGGAACTGCAAGCCGGCGACAATCCGAACACTTCGCCGCTGCCGGCGCTGGACGTGGACCGGCGCGCCGAAAACCCGATCAGCAAATTGCAGGCGTTTCTGGGCAGCTATGCCGGGCGTGTGCTGATCTGTGCCGAGAGCATGGGTCGGCGCGAGACCATGGCGCAGTTTTTTGCCGACAACAATTTAAAGCCCGAAATCGCGGACAACTGGCAGGCGTTTCTGCAAAGCAAAGCGCCGGTGATGCTGACCGCGTCACCGCTATACCAGGGTTTTATTCTGGTCGGCGATCAACAAGCGGTGATTACCGAAGCCAATCTGTATGCCACCGTGGCGCAGGCGCGCGGTAAAAAGGCGCAAAAGCGTAGCAATACCGATTCGATGCTGCGTGATTTGTCCGAGCTGAAAATCGGTGATCCGGTGGTGCATGAAGCGCACGGCATCGGCCTGTATAAAGGCCTGGTGTCGATGGATCTGGGCGAAGGCCAGACTGAGTTGCTGCTGATCGAATACGCGGGCTCAGACAAGCTGTATGTGCCGGTGTCGCAATTGCATGTGATCAGTCGCTATTCCGGCGGCGCACCCGAAGCCGCACCCTTGCACAAGCTGGGCTCCGGCGCCTGGGACAAAGCGCGCCGCCGCGCCGCCGAACAGGTGCGCGATACCGCAGCCGAATTGCTCAATCTGTACGCCCGCCGCGCCGCGCGCGAGGGCCACGCCTTCGACTGGAACTTCAACGATTACGCCGCGTTCGCCGAAGGCTTTGCCTTTGAAGAAACCGCAGACCAGGCTGCCGCCATCGAGGCCGTGCTAGTGGATATGCGGCTGGGCCGTCCGATGGACCGGCTGGTGTGCGGCGATGTCGGCTTTGGCAAAACCGAAGTCGCCCTGCGCGCTGCCTTCGCCGCCGTGGCGGGTGGCAAACAGGTGGCGGTGTTGGTGCCGACCACCTTGTTGGCCGAGCAGCATTTCCAGACCTTTACCGATCGCTTTTCTGATTGGCCGATCAAGATCGTCGAACTCTCGCGCTTTCGCTCCAGCAAAGAAGTCGCCGCCGCGCTCAAGGGTCTGGAAGACGGCACCGTCGATATCGTTATCGGCACGCACAAGCTGGTGCAACCCGACGTGGTATTCAAACGCCTCGGCCTGGTCATCATCGATGAGGAACACCGCTTTGGCGTGCGCCAGAAAGAACAGCTCAAAGCGTTGCGCGCCAACGTCGACGTGCTGACGCTCACCGCCACACCGATCCCGCGCACGCTGGCGATGAGCCTGGAAGGCCTGCGCGATTTCTCGGTGATTGCCACCGCGCCAAGCAAGCGGCTGGCGGTTAAAACCTTTGTCGCCAAATTCAGCGATGGCGTGATCCGCGAGGCCGTACTGCGCGAGCTGAAACGCGGCGGCCAGGTGTTCTTTTTGCATAACGAAGTCGAGACCATCGAGAACGTACGCGAGAAGCTGACCGCGCTGTTGCCCGAAGCCCGCATCGGCGTGGCGCACGGCCAGATGCGTGAACGCGATCTGGAACATGTGATGCGCGATTTTTATGCGCAGCGTTTCAACATCCTGCTCTGCACCACCATTATCGAAACCGGTATCGATATTCCCAACGCCAACACCATCATCATGAACCGTGCCGACAAGTTCGGCCTGGCCCAGCTGCACCAGATGCGCGGCCGCGTCGGCCGCAGCCACCACCAGGCCTATGCCTATTTGCTGGTGCCCGATCTGGAAGGCATGACCGCATCGGCGCGCAAGCGGCTGGAAGCCATCCAGATGATGGAAGAACTGGGCGCCGGTTTCTATCTGGCCATGCACGATCTGGAAATCCGCGGCGCGGGCGAAGTGCTGGGCGATTCGCAATCGGGCGAAATGCAGGAAATCGGGTTCTCGCTGTATTCGCAGATGTTGAACGAAGCGGTCAAGGCGCTGAAAAAAGGCATCGAGCCCGATCTTTCGCAACCGCTGGGCGTGACCACCGAAATCAATCTGCACTCACCCGCACTGTTGCCGGAGGCGTATTGCCCGGACGTGCACGAGCGCCTGAGCTTGTACAAACGCCTGGCCAACTGCGAAACCCCGGACGATCTGGACGACCTGATGCAAGAGCTGATCGACCGGTTTGGCTTGCTGCCGGACCCGGCCAAAGTGCTGCTGGATTGCCACAAGCTGCGCATGCTGGCCAAGCCCATGGGCATTACCAAAATTGACGCCGCTGACACCGCCATCGTGGTGAACTTCGCCAAGAACACATCAGTGGAGCCGATGAAGATCATCACGCTGATCCAGAGCAAAAAGAACTATCGCCTGGCCGGCCAGGACCGACTGCGACTGGAAGGCAACTGGCCGGAAGCGCCACTGCGCGCGGCACGGGTGAAAGAGCTGCTGGGGGAACTGGGCAAGCCAGCGTGAGGTGTGGCGGGCGGTGAGCATGTATGACGCCTCCGCCCTGGATGAGTTACCGGCATCGCCCGGCAAGCAAGACATCCGGCGAGAATCTGGCACGCCGGTTCTTGCTAGCCACGCGGGCTGAAGGTCTCGACCCGGGGCGACCGCCAGCCAGCGCTTTATAGTCCCGCCAACGCCTTGACATGCACGCCCACGCTCCGCCCCAGCGAGGAAAGATCGTAGCCGCCCTCCAGCATCGAAACGATACGTCCGCCGGCATGGCGTGCTGCCACCGCCATCACTTGCTGCGTTACCCAGGCATAATCCGCCTCGACCAGGCCCATCGAAGCCATATCATCTTCCAGATGCGCATCAAAGCCGGCCGAGATCAGGATCAGTTGCGGCGCAAAGTCATCCAGCAGGGGCAACCAGCGTTCGCGGACCAGGTCGCGAAACGCCGCACCGGTGCTGGCGCGTGGTAGTGGAAAGTTATGCATGTTCGGGCCCAGCGGTACGTCGCCGCTGTAGGGATAAAACGGATGTTGAAACATCCCCACCATGCACACGCGCGGGTCCTGGCTGAAAATGTCCTCGGTGCCATTGCCGTGATGCACATCAAAATCAACGATGGCCACCCGCTCCACACCATGCGCGGCAAATGCATGTGCCGCCGCCACCGCCACATTATTAATAAGACAGAAGCCCATGGCCTGCGCACGTCCGGCGTGATGCCCTGGCGGGCGGATGGCGCAAAACGCATTCTGGATGGCGCCAGTCATCACTTGATCAACGGCCAGCACGCCTGCGCCTGCGGCAAACCAGGCGGCGCGCAAGCTATAGGGATTGATGGCGGTGTCAGGATCCAGATGCACATAACCATGCGTGGGCGACAACGCGCCCAGCCGGTCCAGCCATTCGGCCGTATGCACGCGTTCAAGCTGGGCGCGGCTGGCGGCGGGGGCTTCGAGGTGCAACAGGGCATCCCACAGGCCCGCTGCAATCAAACGATCCTGGATGGCGGCCAGGCGTTCGGCGCACTCGGGATGGCCCTTGCCCATGTCGTGCATGGTGCAGGCGGGATGCGTGATATAGGCGGTGATGCCGCCTGCTACAGCCGTGGAAAACAAACGATGTACTCCCGGAGCATGCTTATAATTCAGACCGCAGCGTTTACAAGAATTTTGCAGAGTGTGTGTGCCGCCGTCTCGCCAGCATGGCTGGGAGCGCGTTGCGGAGCCCGGTCTGTTCGCGCCTGAAACCCTACCATAGCGCGCCCGTTCACTACACAGGATGTTGCATGACGCCCTCGTTTGCCGCCGCCATCGATCAACTGAACACCATCATCCTCGGCAAGCCGCGCCAGATCCGCCTGGCGCTGGCCTGCATGCTGGCCCAAGGTCATTTATTGCTGGAAGACCTGCCCGGCGTAGGCAAGACCACACTGGCCCATGCGCTGGCTGGCACGCTGGGCTTGCAGTTTCAGCGCGTACAGTTCACCAGCGATTTATTGCCGGCCGATCTGGTCGGCGTTTCAATCTATGCGCGTGATAGCGACACCTTCCGCTTTCATCATGGCCCCGTGTTCAGCCAGGTGTTACTGGCCGACGAGATCAACCGCGCGCCACCCAAAACCCAATCGGCTCTGCTGGAAGCGATGGAAGAAAACCAGGTCACCGTAGATGGCAAAACCCATCCGCTGCCCGAGCCGTTCTTTGTGATCGCCACCCAGAACCCGCAATACCAGATTGGCACTTTTCCTTTGCCGGAATCGCAACTCGACCGCTTTCTGATGCGGCTGGAGCTGGGCTACCCGTCTGCTCAGGCCGAACGCGCTTTGCTGGCGGGTGAAGACCGACGCGAAATGCTCACGCATCTCAAGCCCTGCCTCAACGCCGCCGACATGCAGCAGGCGCAACAAGCCATCAAGCAAGTCAAACTGGCGCCCGCCTTGCTCGATTACATTCAGGCGCTGGCTGCGGCGACGCGTTCGATCGAGCGCTTTAGCTATGGCCTGTCGCCGCGCGCTTTGCTGGGCCTGGTTAGCGTGACGCGCGCCTGGGCGTGGCTGGAACAGCGCGACTTTGCCATTCCCGATGACGTGCAGGCGGTATTCCCCGGCGTGGCGGGGCATCGGCTGCAATTGCGCGGACGCGGTCAGGCCGATCCGCGGGTGGCGCAAGAACTGCTGGCCAGCGTCGCCATTCCTTAAGCGCCAACCATGTTGATTCCACCCGCCTTGTTGCCCGCCTGGCAGCGCTGGATGACCCGACGCCATCCCAGCGCGGGCAGCGAATTTGTGCTGCGGCAAAATCGTATCTATGTCTTGCCCGGCGGCTTTGGCTTTGCCTATGGCGCGACCGCCCTGCTGGTGCTGGTGGGTGCAATCAATTACCAACTGAGCCTGGCGTATCTGTTTGCCTTTTTGATGCTGGGCCTGGGCCATTCCGGACTGGTGCAGGCGTTTCGCAATCTGCTCGGGCTCAAAATCCAGGTGGAGGCGCCGCGCGCCGTATTTGTCGGGCAGACCGCGTGGTTTCCGCTGCGCCTGAGCGTCAGCAACAAACTGGATCGCTACGCACTGGTGCTGACCGCCGACCGCACGCTAGCGGGCAATCCGGTCGGGGTGGCAGTGGGGGTAGAAGAAGTCATAGGCGTGGGCGTGCCGGCGCAACATCGCGGCTGGCTGGCGCTGCCGCGCGTCACCATCGAGACGGCCTATCCCAGCGGTTGGTGTCGGGCGTGGAGTTACGCCAATCTGGAGGCGCGCTGCCTGGTCTATCCGCACCCCGAAGCCGACCCGCCGCCATGGAGCGGCACGCCCGATCACAACGAGCATGGCGAAGTCACCAGCAAGGGTGACGACGAATATGCCGGATTGCGGCCGTATGTGGCGGGCGACACGCCGCGGCATATCGCGTGGAAGCAATCGGCACGGCAAGAGCACCTGGCCGTCCGTACTTTTGAAACACCCTGGACCGTGACCCGGCATTTCAAGTGGGAACAGGTGGCGCTCAACAATGCCGAGGCGCGTCTGTCGCGCTTGGCCGCATGGATACTGCAAGCCGAAGCCGCCGGCGAACGCTACGCCCTGAGCTTGCCCGGCACCGAGATCGAAGCCGATCACGGCCCGCTGCATGAGGCCCGCTGCCTGACTGCGCTGGCGCTGTTCGGCCACGATGATGGCGAGCCCAGCCTATGAAAAATCCGCCCATCCTGCCGCGCGGCCCCTTGTATGGCCTGGTCGCTGCGGTGCTGGCCTCGCTGTTACCTGCGCTGCTCCAGTTACCGGTCTGGCATGCGGCACTCATCATCCTGCCGGTGTTCTGGCGCTTGCGCCTGGCCGCCAAACGCAAACCGTTGCCGCATTGGGCGGTGCGGCTGGCCTATGCCGGCTTGCTGTTTGTGCTGGTGTTTGTGCAGTACCACTCACTGGTGGGGCGTCAAGGCGGCGTGGCGGTGCTAACCAGCCTGATCGCGGTCAAATTTCTGGAGACCGCCACGCGGCGGGATGCTCGCGTACTCAGCCTGCTGGCCTGCTTTGCCTGCAGCACCGGTTTTCTGGCGTCGCAATCGGTGGGGATGCTGCTGTATTCGATTGCGGTGTTGGCCCTGATCATGACGCAACTGATCGCGTGGCACCGTGCGGACGGCAAGCTGCAGATCGACGATGCACGCAAGACGGGGCGCATGCTGCTGGAAGCCTTGCCGGTGGCGCTGATCCTGTTTGTGCTGTTCCCGCGTCTGAACGGCCCGCTGTGGCATATGCCCGACAGCGGCCCCAATGCGCATACCGGGCTATCCGAAACAATGACGCCGGGCAGCATGAGCGATCTGACGCTGGATGACACGGTGGCATTCCGCGTCGATTTTGAGGGCCAGCCACCACCGCGTACCAGCATGTATTGGCGCGGCCCGGTGCTCGAGTACTTTGACGGCCAGACCTGGACGCAGCGCCCCGACTTTGCCCGCCCCCCCACGGTATTGCCAAGTGGCCCGCGCTGGCGCTATACCGTGACGCTGGAACCCAGCCAGCGCAACTGGTTGATGGCGATGGATCTGCCAGTGGCCTTGCCCGAAGGCAGTCACCTGAACAAAGCGCTGCAGGCGCTCACACGCGATCCGATCACGCAACGGCAACGCTTTACCATCACCAGCCAGAGCAGCTGGTGGGTGCTCGACGCCGATCCACGCGAACTGCAAGCCGATCTGCGCCTGCCGCCCGATATCAACCCGCGTGCGCGGCAACTCGCGGCCAGCTGGGCCGGATTGTCACCGTCGCAACGCGTGCTGGCGGCGCTGCAGTTTCTACGTCGCGGCGGGTATCAATACACGCTGTCACCGCCGCTGCTGGAATCGCGCGACAAGGTCGACGAGTTGCTGTTCAGCAGCCGCGCCGGCTTCTGCGAACATTACTCGGGTGCCTTCACCTTTCTGATGCGCGCCGCCGGCGTGCCCGCGCGCGTGGTCACGGGTTATCTGGGCGCCGAGTACAACCGCAATGGCGACTATTACATCGTGCGCCAGGCGTTTGCCCACGCCTGGACCGAGGTCTGGTTGCCAGGCCAGGGCTGGCAGCGCATCGACCCCACCTCGGCCATCGCCCCTGACCGCATCAGCCGGGGCCTGGCGCAAAGCCTGCGCCAGACCGACCGACTGCCCGCGCTGGTGCGCGATGACAGTAGCGCGCTCAGCCAGTTGCGCTTGCGTTGGGATGCCGCCATGCATGGCTGGGACAAATGGGTGGTCGGCTATGATGCGCGGCGCCAGATGCAGGTACTGAGCCAGTTGGGCATCGATAGCCTGCTGTCGCCGCAGTTTGTGCTGTGGTTGCTGGGTGCGGCAGTGGTGATGCTGCTGATCTATCTGATTTCTTTGCGCGGCAGCAGCCAGCGCCGCGTGCTGGATGCCCAGCAAAAAGCCTGGCGTTTGTTCGTCCGCCGCCTGGCCCGCGCCGGTGTCGCGCCGCAGCCGGGAGAGCCGCCGCAACAATTTGCCGAACGCGCTGCCAAGGCCTTGCCCTTGCATCGCGCGCGCATCCTGATTATTGCTGCATTGTATCTGGCCGCACATTACGGCCAGGACGCCAAGGCGGCGCAGCGTTTGCTGCAATCCGTACGTGGCTTCCGTCCGTGAATGCCATAGCGCTGCTATGATTGCCGCCTTTGTCTTGTGCTGCGGAACGCCTCATGCCTCGTTACCTTAAAGAGCCTGAATTCAAACATGGCCAGGCCGCGCGCACGGGCGTGCTGCTGATCAATCTGGGCACACCGGATGCGCCCACCACAGCGGCCGTGCGGCGCTATCTGCGCGAATTTCTGTCTGACCCGCGCGTGGTGGAGATTCCGCGTTTGCTGTGGCTACTGATACTCAATCTGTTTGTGCTGACCACCCGCCCCAAACAATCGGCCGCCAAATATCAATTGATCTGGAAACGCGACGGCTCGCCGCTGCTCACCTGGACCCGCAAGCAAACCGTGCTGCTCAAAGGCTATCTGGGCGAACGCGGGGGCGAACAGCCGGTGGTGACCTTTGGCATGCGCTACGGCAACCCGAGCATTGCTGCGGGCCTGGACGAGCTGAAGGCGGCCGGATGCGATCGCATTCTGCTGTTGCCGCTGTACCCGCAATATGCCGCCAGCACCACCGCCACTGCCTGCGATGCAGCGTTCGCTCATCTGCTCAAATACAGAAATCAGCCTGCCGTGCGCTCGATCCGTAGTTTTCACGACCATCCTGGCTATATTGCAGCCATGGCCCAACAAGTACGCGACTACTGGATGAACAACGGCCGTCCCGAACATTTTGTGATGAGCTTTCATGGCTTGCCGCGTTATACGCTGGACCGGGGCGATCCTTATTTCTGCCACTGCCAGAAAACCGCACGCTTGCTGGCCAGTGCGTTACAGCTGGAAGAATCGGAATACACGGTGTCGTTTCAGTCGCGCTTTGGCCGGGCGCGCTGGCTGGAACCGTATACCGCGTCAGTGCTGCAACAGCTGGGTAAGGCAGGCACACATCGGGTTGACGTGTTCTGTCCGGGCTTTGTGGCGGACTGCCTTGAAACGCTGGAAGAAATTGCCATGGAAGGCAAGCAGACCTTCCTCGCAGCCGGGGGGCGTGAGTATCAGCATATCCCTTGTCTCAATGATTCGGCGTTGTGGATTCGCGCGTTAGCTGACTTGACCACCCAGCAACTTACAGGCTGGGAGCACCCCTTCGACACCCGCGAAAACAGGCTGGAAGCCGCTAGAATAGCCACATCGCGATCTCGTAAGATGGGCGCGAAACAATAATGAAAAAAAATAACTTGGGCCTTTGTGAAATAGCAGTTAAACTCAGCGGTAAGCTTAATCTTACAACCGGAGGTTTCCAACCATGAGCACTCGGCTCTTTCTCGCCGAAGACGATCTCATTCTTGCGGATGCCCTCAAGACCAGTTTGTCGCAAGCCGATTTTCAGGTTGATTGCGTCAATGATGGTTCGCTGGCGCTGCAGATTCTTCTTCACAACGACTACGACGTCGTCGTCCTCGACATCGGCCTGCCCAATATGGATGGCCTGACCGTGCTCAAGAATATTCGTCAGCACAAGCCGTCGCTGCCGATCCTCATCCTGACGGCGCTTGATGGCCTGGAAGACCGTGTTGCGGGTCTGGACGCCGGTGCCGATGATTATCTGGCCAAGCCGTTTGAATTTGCCGAACTCGAAGCGCGTCTGCGCGCCCTGTTGCGCCGCAGCCAGATCCTGCCGCAGTCGGTACAGCAGCTCGGCAACCTGCGTCTTGACCGTGCTGGCCAACGCGCCTGGTGTAACGACACACCGCTCGATCTGTCCGCCCGCGAACTGACGGTGCTCGAGATCCTGATGTCCAACATCGATCGCGTGGTGACCAAAGAACAAATCGTTTCCGAACTGGGTTCGGACAATGCCGAAGTTGGCCTGAATGCGATCGAAGTCTACGTTCACCGTCTGCGCAAGAAGCTGGAACCGTGCGGCGTGGTGATTCGTACTATCCGTGGTCTGGGCTATCTACTGGAAAAGCAGCAACCGCATTCGTTCGATGCAGGCTAAGTACTCCCTCAAACGTCAGCTCCTGTTATGGCTGCTGATCCCCCAGCTAGTTTTATGGCTAGCTGGGGCGCTATTGAGTTTTCAGGTGGCCAGCCACGTTGCTAACGTGATGACCGACACCTCGCTGCAACAGACCGCCAACGCGCTGGCGCGTCAGGTGCATGTGCGGCCCGACGGTCAGGTCACCTTCGACTTCCCCCCCGCCGCCCGTGATCTGCTGCAAGGCTCGCTCGACGATGCCTTGATGTATCGCATCAGCACCCTGCCCGGCGGCGTACTGGCCAGCAATGGTCAGTTTGAAGATGTGGCCGCGCCCACGCCGACGGCCAGTCACCCCGAGTTCTACACCAGCAAAAACAAAGACGGCACCTCGCGTGCGTTATCGGTGTTCTATCCGCTGGACCACACCGGCAATCACTGGCTGCACGTCGAAGTGGCGCGCAACCAGCAGGGCCGCAAACAACTGTCTGATCAGATCATGCTCACGATCGGCCTGCCGCTGGGTGGCCTGCTGATCGTAATGAGCGTACTGGTCTGGGTGGGTATCAATCGCGGTCTTAAGCCATTGAGTGGCTTGCAGAACTTGCTGGAAAACCGCCGCGCGCAAAATCTGGCTCCGTTTGAACTGAGCGACGCGCCGGAAGAAGTCCATGCGCTGACGCATGCGCTCAATCAATTACTCTCCACCACCAACGAAAGCGTGGCACGGCAGCGCCGTTTTATTGCCGATGCGGCACACCAACTGCGCACGCCGCTGGCCGGGCTTAAATCGCAGACCGAACTGGCGATGCGGGAGACTACCGTGCAAGGCCTGGGCGACCGCCTGAATATGGTCCACACCAGCGCCACGCGCAGCATCCACCTGGTTAACCAGTTACTGACCCTGGCGCGCTCGGAACCGGGCACGCAAAGCGGCATGCCGCGGGTGAAGGTTGATCTGGCCAAATTAATCCGTGACTTGACCGCAGAATCGGTGCCGCGCGCACTTGCGGCAGGCATGGACCTGGGTTGTGACACGTCGTTGAATGAAGCCGTCATCGAAGGCAACTCCGCCTTGCTGCGCGAGCTGTTCGTTAACCTGGTCGAAAACGCCATCAAATACATTCCGCGCGGCGGCAACGTGACTGTGCGTTTGACCCAGGAAGGCAGCAATTACGTAGTCGAAGTGGAAGACGACGGCCCCGGCATTCCGGACGAAGATAAACACCGCGTATTTGAGCGCTTTTACCGCCGCGAACAAACCGGCAGTGGCTGCGGCCTGGGCATGGCCATCGTCAAGGAAATTGCCGAGCGCCACGGCGGCAGCGTTGATCTGCTTGATGCGCCGGTACATGGTTTGATTGTGCGGGTCACCTTGCCGCTGAATCCGCACTGAGCAATCGTCTCAAGCACATCAAGGGTGGGCCCGGACTGCTGTCCGCGCCCACCCTTTTGCATTATTCGCGGCGCAACCAGACGATGCGCGGCAAGTCAGTGGTAGTGCGCTCCAGCAAGGCCTGATAGCGCAAGGTAACGCGACCAAACTGCGCCTCTACTTCGTTGATAAAGTAGGTGGTCTGCACCGTAATCGAAGTAATCGAGGTGGCCTTGAAGCTGTCCGGCAAGGTATCGCGGAACTCGCCTATATCCTTGAAGTACCGCCCGGCCCGTTTCGAGATCACGCTTTGCGCCACCGCCAGCGTCATATTCGGCACCACGGCCGTCAACACCTCGGCCGAGGCGAAATTGACGTTGACCTTGGTCTGCAACGGCACCACGGTCACAAACGGCTGCAAGCGCGCAATGATGTCGGGCGTAAAACCGCGCACCCGTGACAGCGAGCCCAGATCAGTCAGGCGTTGATTGGCGGCGCGATACGGCGGCGTCATCGCCAGGTAGGCGTTGTCTTCAGCGCTACTGGATGAGGACAAATCAGAATCCGCGTCCTCCCAATCCGCCAGCACATCCGCCAGATCGGTCGACAATTGCAAGGTAGTGAGCAGGCGCTTGAAGCACTGCACCTGGTCATCCACGATGGCGCCTTTGTCGTCGACCAGGTTATTCAGATTGAACAAGCCGCCCTGTTCCAGAATGCGGCCACCGGCGCGCCCGCTCTCCACCGGAATCGCCGGAATCGGAATATTCCACGGCTCCAGCATATGGTCGACCTGGTTATTGCGCGCATCATCGCGCAGCGTCAGCCGCACCAGGTTGATTGAGGCGCGCACCACACCGATGGCTTCTGCCTGATCAAACTGGTTTTCCAGCTGGCGATACCACAAGGCCTGGCGCCAGGCGATCCAGGCCGCCAGCGCGGCCACCAGTGCCGCGATGCCAACTGCGGTGAGTATGGCGATGCCCTGCTGGCGTCTTGCGCGCCCCGAGCCCTTCGTAGAATTAACCAGGCGTGGCGGCATCATGGCAAGGCGTACGTCCGCTCAATGGCGCCCTGGCCGGTTTGTTGCAGCACGATGCGCACGGCGCGCGGCAGAATATCCGCGCTACCGGTGATCGGCCAGGTGGTTTGCCAGTTGAGCGTGCTATCCATAAACGTCACTTCAAAGCGCTCCACATTCTGCAGCATCACGTGCACCACCGGCTGGGCGCGTGGCGGTTGGTCCAGCGCGTCCCACAATTCCATTTCCAGCCGACCTTCGCGCAAGCGATAAGCCACGTGGAACGGCCCGCCATCGCCCCCGGCGCGCACCAGGTCGAGCTTGGGCCATTCCGGCGCATTGGGTTGTTGATTGCCCGACAGCGGCGGCTGCACATTGCCGGCGCTGTCGCGATAGCTACGATTAACGCTCTGGGTCAGATCGTCGCCAAAGCGGCTCATCACCAGGCTCATTTCACGCCAGCGCGTGGTTTCAGCGTCGAGGCGCAATTTGGCGTCGATCATGGTCGACAAGCCGCGATAGGCGATCAGGATCACCACTGCAAAAATGCTCAGTGCGATCAGGATTTCCAGCAGCGTAAAGCCGCGTTGAGGTTCAGGTGCCGACGCGCGCGACATAAGTCACCAGGGTGGCTGCGGCATGGTCGGTGGCTTCGCCTTCATACACGCGGATTTCGGCGCGGCGGAACGAACGATTGGGCGAGCCGGTAATCGTCATATGCCAATGAAAATCAAAGCCGGCTTCGGATTCATGGCCGTCTTGTTCGCCCATATCGGGAAAGTCGCGGCGGGCGGTCAAGGTATCGATCTGGTTTTGCGCCACCCAACCCGCCAGCATGCGCGTGCGGAAATCAATGGCGGAATCGGTGCTGAAACTGGTTGCTTTGAGCGCAGCCATCAGCGCAATGGCCACCACGGCCAGCGCCACCATCACTTCGATCAGGGTAAACCCCCGCCCGCGCCGGGCGGATTCAAGCCGTGCAGGCATGACGTCAGCCATTATTGTTGGTCACCTGCTGCGCCGAAACACGCCCCATCACATCACCTTCCAGATGCCAGTGCCCTGTTTGCGTGACCAGTTCTATGGTAAACGGTTGGTTGACGCCGGTGGAGTCAAACACAATGCGCTCGCCCAGGCGTTGCTCGCGCAAATTAACGCTCTGCGCGCTCACTTTAAGGATATCGGGCAATTGATAGGGTTTGAGCACTTCGTGGTTGGGGATAGCCTGCCAGTCGCCATTGCCATCCTGTATCCAGAATTGATAGCCCCGACCGTCGCTGGACCAGCCCACGCTATGGCCACCACTGATGGCCTCATCGCGCGCGTCTTCCAGTACGGCGGCCAGGCGCTGCGCCTCACGCTCGGCAATCTGCCCGTCCGACTGCCCCAGCTTGACCGCGGCCAGACCGAGGATAATGCCGATCACCGCGATCGCCACCAGGATCTCGATCAGCGTAAAGCCAAGGGCACGCAGCCGTGCCGGACGCGAGGCAGCCATCACCGGTTTATTGCTGCCAGGAGCCGATATCGGCGTCGTAGTTTTCGCCACCGGACTGGCCATCTGCGCCGTAACTCATCACGTCAATTTCGCCGTGCAGGCCCGGGTTCAGATAGACATAGTCATTGCCCCACGGATCTTTGGGCAGTTTTTCCAAATAGCCACCGGTTTTCCAGTTATTGGCATTGGGTTCGGTGGTCGGCTTTTCGACCAAGGCCTTGAGGCCCTGCTCGGTGGTGGGATAGCGCCCGTTATCCAGCTTGTACAGCTTGAGCGCCTGAACGACGGAACGGATATCCTGCTTGGCCGCGACCACGCGCGCATCGTTCGGGCGGTCCATGATCTTGGGCACGATCAACGCGCCCAGAATCGCCAGAATCGTAATCACAACCAGAATTTCAATCAGCGTAAAACCACGCTGGACGGCGCGTTGCGCGCGGCCATAAACAGCTGCAGACATCGTTGACCTCATTTTACAAGTTGGTTCATTTCAAAGACCGGCAGCAAAATCGCCAGCACGATCAATAACACCACGATCCCCATCAGCAACACCATGATCGGACCCAGCAGACTGGTGAAGGTGGCGACGCGGTTTTCCAGTTCCTGGCTTTGCTGGGCGGCGGCTTTATCCAGCATATATTCCAGCCGGCCCGTTGCCTCGCCGCTGGCGATCAGATGGATCAACACCGGCGGAAACAATTTGCTTTCATTCAGGGCGCGCGACAGCGTCATCCCTTCGCGCACCTGGCGCGAGGCTTCTTGCACTGCCTCGCGCAAGGGCAAGTTGCCGATTACGCCCACCGCCGCTTGCAAGGCTTTGAGCAAAGGCACGCCACTGCCCACCAGAATGGCAAGCGTCGAGGCCAGGCGCGCCGTGTTACCAGCACGCACAAAGCGCCCGAACAAAGGCAGACGCAGCACCCAGGCATCAAAGGTGCGCCGCACCGCTTCTTGCTTGAGTGCACGCCAACTGAGAAAACCTGCGGCAATCGCCACCAGCAACATCAACCAACCCCATGAGCGCACCGCCGCCGACAACCACAACATGGCGACCGTCAAAAACGGCAATTGCTGTTTGGCGCTCTGGAACACCGTCACCATCTGCGGCACGACCCAGGTGAGCAGCCCTACCACCACCAGGATGGAGACTGACATCACCACCGCCGGATACACAAAGGCCAGCGCCACTTTGCTGCCCAGCGCCGCGCGGCTTTCGAGATAATCAGCCAGCCGCTGCATCACCGTCCCGGCTTTGCCGGACTCTTCGCCCGCCGCCACGATGGTGCGATACAACTCGGGGAACGCGCCGGTTTGCCGCGTCAATGCTTGCGACAAAGAAGCGCCGGACAGGATTTCGCTACGCAAAGCCGCCGACAGACGCTTTTCTTTTTCGTCCTCGCTCTGCTCCAGCAAGACCGCCAGCGCTTGTTCGATGGTCAGACCGGCATCAAGCAAAGTGGCAAACTGGCGGGTCCAGATGGCCAGCTTTTGCGTGCCCAGCCCGCGCGCGGTGCCAAAGCGGCGTTTGGGCTGCGCGCTGATGGCGTCGAGTTCGCTGACCCACATACCCTGGTCGCGCAATAGCTGGCGCGCCTGGCGCGGCGTGTCGGCTTCGATCAGGCCACGTTTGTTGCCGCCATCCTGTTGCACGGCCACATATCGGAACGCGGTCACAGGTCAGTCTCCGGGTTAGAAGCATCGGGGGCATCCGGCGCGTCGGCGCTAACGGCGGGCAGATCGATCCAGCCCATGCGCTCGGCAATCGCGGTGGTGCCACCCATCAAAACAAAAGCCACAGGAATAAACGCCAGCGCCGCGATGGCGGCAGACCCGAGCGTCTTGCCGGTGCTGCGCGACACCGCGTAGATCAACACCAATAGACCGTACAAAGCCAGCGCGGTGCGCACATAACTGCCCAGCGGCTCGCCGATGCCATCGATCAAAGGCGCGACCATTTGCGGCGTACCCGCCAGCACCACCAGCGGAAAAAAGCTGAACTCCACCGGTTTGCGCTCTATCCATTTAAACCACGCCGTCAACCACAGCGCGGCGCCCACGGCCTGGGTCCAGTCCACCACTACAAAGAACAGCAAACGCAGCGGCCATGCCCCCATGATGTCGTCGTTCGACATGGCGTCGGTCACGCCCGCCAGCGTCAGCCAGAGGGCGGTCAACCACGGCGCGTAGCTGTACTGCTCCAGCGACTTGAATCGCAGCAGACAGACGCTGAGGACATCGCGCAGAAAACCGTTCATGCGGCGGTCAGGCAAAGATCACGGTTTTGTTGGCATAAACCAGCACGCGGTTTTCCAGATGCCATTTGACCGCGCGCGACAGCACTACTTTTTCCAGATCGCGCCCTTTGAGCACCAGGTCTTCCACATCTTCGCGATGCGAGATGCGTTGCACGTCTTGTTCAATAATAGGGCCGTCGTCGAGGATTTCGGTCACGTAATGGCTGGTGGCGCCGATCAGTTTGACGCCGCGGGCAAAGGCACGGTGGTAAGGCTTGGCGCCGTCGAAGGCCGGCAAAAAACTGTGGTGGATATTGATGACGCGCTGCGGCCATTGCGCGGTGAAATCGTGCGACAGCACCTGCATATAGCGCGCCAGCACGATCAGATCGATCTGGTTGGCGCGCAGCAAGGCCTGCTGCGCGGCTTCGGCTTCGGCCTTGTTGTCTTTGTTGACGCTGATTACGTGAAACGGCACGCCATAAAACTCGGTGACGGCGCGGCAGTCTTCGTGATTGGAAATCACCAGCGGAATATCGCAAGCCAGTTCGCCGCTTTGATGGCGATGCAGCAAATCAACCAGGCAGTGATCATATTTGCTGACAAAAATCGCCACGCGCGGACGCTCGGCCGACAGGGCCACGGTCCATTGCATGCGAAAGCGATCGGCAATCGGCTGGAAGGCCGGGGCAAAGCTGGCCATATCCAGGGTGAAATCAGTGAGGTCCCACTCCACCCGCATCAGGAACAGATCATCGGTGCTGTCCTGATGTTGGTCGGAGTGAACGATATTGGCGTTGTAGGTAAACAGAAAATTAGCGATCGCCGCCGACAGACCTTTCTGGTCTGGGCAGCTGATCAACAGCGTAGCGGTGTTCATACAGCAGTCCGGGTTTGTTCTATTCGCAGCGATTCTAGCAGCAACCTTGTCCGCTCGGGCGTTTACCCAGGCCTTAACCGTGCCGTCATGGCATTATGTCGGACCTTGTTTTTTGCGTGTCCGCGAGACACTAGCGCATCCATGTTTCATATCGTGTTGTTTCAACCGGAAATTCCGCCGAATACCGGCAATGTCATCCGCCTGGCCGCCAATACCGGCTGCACTTTGCATCTGGTGCGCCCGCTGGGTTTTGAACTCGATAACGCGCGCATGCGCCGCGCCGGGCTTGATTATCACGAGTTCGCCGAAATGCGCGTGCATGATGATTTTGCCGCGCTGCTGGCCAGTCTGCCGCCCGAGACGCGTTATTTTGCGATGACCACCAAAGGCAGCAGCCGCTTTGACGGTGTGGCCTATCAAGCAGGGGACGCCTTTGTGTTCGGCCCCGAAACCCGCGGCCTGCCTGATGACATGCTGGCGCGCTTTGAAGCCGCGCGCCGCATTCGCCTGCCGATGCTGCCGCAGGTGCGCAGCCTGAATCTGTCGAATGCCGTCGCCGTGACGGTGTATGAAGCCTGGCGACAACTGGGTTACAGCGGCGGCGTTTAAGCGCGAATTGATCAAACATGACGTGCCCGACAGCCGCCGGGCACGTCCGCTGCGGTCAGCCTTCCAGCCAGGCCTTGCGCGCCGCAGCCACCCCGGCCTCAACCACCGCATTGATACGCAAACCCCACGTATCCGCATTGGCCGCCTGGATGACCAGTTTGCGGCGGATCAGCTCGTCGCGGCGGAAGGCGTGCACTTCGACTTCGGCACCGGCCGGGCGATTGCCCAATGCGGCATCAAGATTGCCGGCACTGAGCTTGAGGCCGTCCATCGCGATCAGCACATCGCCCGCGCTAAAGCCAGCTTGCTGCACGGCGCCGCCATCCAGCACATGCGTTAGCTTCACCCCCAGCGCGTCGCTGGCCACACGCGCGCCCAGACTATTGCCCGGCGCGGCCAGCTCTTTCCAGCCGCCTTTGTCTGCGCCACCAGCCGGTACGCGCAACTGGCTTTCTACACCAAACTGCGCCAGCAATTCCGCCACCGGCAAGGGTTGGGTCGAGCGCAACGCCATATCAAAAAATTCGCGCAAATCCACGCCGGTGACTTCAATCGCCACACGTTCCCACTCTTCTTCGCCCACGCCACGACCGCCGTTAGCGCTGTAGAAATCCTTGCCAAAGCGCTGCCACAGCGCGCGCATCACATCGTCCAGACTCTTGGCGCCGTGGGTGCGCAAACGTATGGTCAGATCCAGGCACAAAGAAGCCAGTGCGCCCTTGGTGTAATAGCTGACGATGGCGTTGGGGCTGTTTTCGTCCTGGCGATAATATTTGGCCCAGGCATCCAGACTGGATTCCGCCAGGGTTTGCTTGAGCCGACCTGCGCCGCGCTCCACGCCGGTCAAGGTGTTGGCGATCAAATCCAGATAATCCTGCTGGCTGATCACGCCGGCCCGCACCAGGGTCAGATCGTCGTAATACGATGTGATGCCCTCAAACGCCCACAGCAAGCGCGTATAGCCTTCGCGATGCAGATCGTAGGGCGCAAAGCTGGCGGGTTTGATGCGCTTGACGTTCCAGCTATGAAAATACTCATGACTGCACAGACCCAGGAACTGGCGATACGCCGGTTTCATCGTGGTTTCGTGCGGTAGCGGCAAATCGTCGCGCCCGGCCATCAGCGCGGTCGAGGCACGATGTTCCAGCCCGCCATAGCCGTCGCCGGTAATCATGGTCATAAAGGTGTATTCGTCGAACGGCGCCGGCTCACCAAACAGCTTGATCTGGTATTCACAGATCTTTTTCAGATCCTGCTTCAGCCGCTTCATATCCACGTTATGGCGGCCCGCAAACACCAACTGGTGCGGCACACCGCAGGCCTTGAAGCTGTCTTCGTTAAAATCGCCCATCTCCACCGGATGGTCGATCAACTCGTCGTAATTGCTGGCGACATATGCGCCAAACTTGCCCGCCTTGGCGCCCGCGCGCGGCAAGGTGGTGGCGACTTTCCATTTGCTGGCAACGCTATCGCCGGGCGGCAGCAGTTCCACGCTGCAAGCTTCGCTTTCTTGCCCGGCCACGGCCAGAAAGGTGCTGGTGCCGTTAAAAAAACCGCGTGTCTCGTCCAGATAAGCGCCGCGCACTGACAAATCCCAGGCATAGACGCGATAGATCAACTGCAACTTGCCTTTAACCGGCTCCGCTTGCCAGCGATGCTTGTCCAGCTTGGTGATCGCCACCGGCTTGCCTTTGCTGTGTGCGGCCATCGAGACAATATTGCGGGCAAATTCGCGCACCAGATAACTGCCGGGAATCCACACGGGCAGCCACACCACCTGGCCTTGCGGGTCCGGGTTATTGATGGTGAGCGTCACGTCAAAATAATGGGCTTTAAGGTCGGCAGGCTGGATCTGATAGTGGGGCATAACGGTCCTGAAGCGGGGATGGGGCTAAGGCGAAGGCAGAACTATGCAACGCGTTTACGCGACGGGCAATCTCTGGCGCGTGCCGCACCCGCGCGGGCATATTATTGCCGCGGCAAGCAAGCGCGGCATCTGGACCGCCACACAGCAATGAAGGCAGGTCTGCACCCGCCTTCACGCTTGCTATCTGGTCAACGCAGCGCACACCAATCAGGATGACTGCTTTTTGCCAGTATCTGCCACCGGCTCAGGATCTTTGACCTGGCTGTACTGTGGTTTTTCGCCGTGCGACTGCCTGCCCTTGTTAAGGATATCCTGGTGCAGATCGGCTTCTTTGCGCTGGGGATAATCGAGTTCTTCAGATTGGCGATTCGGATCCTGGACCATTTTTGACTCCTGGTAATGAACGCATGTGACCGGCCATGCCGGTCCTCTGTTCCCAGCTTAGGCGGTGGCCCAGCGTTGTGGTAGCAGCTTCAGCTTACCTGTCGTCATCGCAATGCCGACAAGAATGACCAATCCGCCGATGACCAGCTCAAAGCCAACCGGCTCGGCCAGAAACAGGGCGCCCCAGCTCACGCCGAACAGCGGGATCAAAAACGTCACCGAAATCGCGAAGGCAGCGCCACGCGCGCGGATCAGCCGAAAGAAAATCACATAGGCCAGACCGGTGCACAGCAAACCCAGGGTCAACACCGCCGCCCACGCCCGCGTGCTGACGGCGTGCTGCGGCCACAGCCAGCAGGCGGGCAAGACCAGCAAGAGCGTGGCAAAGAACTGGCTGCCCCAGGCATTTACATACGGCGAAACCTCGCTCAGATGGCGGCGCGAATAGTGCCCGGAAAAGCCATATGACCCCGTCGCCAGCAATACCGCCAACATCGCAGGCAAAGTCGAGGCCTGGCCATGTTGCACCGTGGGCCACGCCAGGATGACCACGCCGCTGACGCCCAACACCATCCCCAGCGATTGATCACGCGTCAGCGGCGTTTTGAGCCAGAGATAGGCAATCAGCGCGCCCCACAGCGGTGTGGTGGCATTCAGGATCGAATCCATGCCCGCGTTGAGGTACAGCGTGGACCAGGCAAACAGGCAGAACGGCAGCGCTGAATTGGTGGCCCCGACAATCAGCAAAGACCACCAGTTTTTGCGGACTTGCTGGCGCGCCGTGGCTTGCAGCATGACCGGCAGCAACACCAGGCAGGCGACCCCGACCCGGACCAGTATCAACGGCAAGGGGCCGAATTCCGGCGTGCCGACGCGCATGAATAAAAACGAGGCGCCCCAGATGGCGCCTAACACGATGAGCTCAAGGGCAGGCATGGCGACGGGCTCCGGTGATGGCAGAGCCGGCAGCATAATCGATGTGCCCACGCGGCGCCTTACCGTTTCGTCTCAGCAAAGTGGCGCCTGCCGGCTGGCGCGCCCTAGCGTTCTTCTTTGCCCGAGACCCAGATCGAAAAAATCAGCCACAGCGTATTGAAGAACGCAATCATGAAACCGAAGAAGCCGAGCAAGGGCAAGCCAAACAAGGTGGGCCCGGCCTTTACCGTCATCACGATCGATGAGCCGATAATCAAACAGCCGGTGACGATGCCCATGGTCAATCGATTGGCGCTTTTGGCGATTTGCGTACCAAAGCGATCCAGCCGCTTTAAATCCAGATCGACTTTGACATTGCCCCGGCGCGCCTGGCGGATCAGCTTGCCGATATCGCGTGGCAAGCCGCTGATCAAATCCAGCGCCTCGGTCAGGCCCGCCTTGCCGCGTTTGAACAGCGCCTCGGGCTTGTAGCGCTCTATCATCACCTGGCGCACAAACGGCGTGAGATGCTCAATCATCTGGAAACCGGGATTGAGTTGGCGGCCCAGGCCTTCCAGCGTAATCAGGGCTTTGAACAACAGCGTCAAATCGGCAGGCAGGGTGATTTCATGCTCACGCATGATCATCGCCACATCATTCAGCAGCGCGCCAAACTGGATATCGCGCAGCGGCAGGTTTTCATAATTAAAAATGAAGCCGGCAATATCATTGGCCAGCGATTCCTCATCCACTACGGTATCGCCGGTCCATTCCATCAGCACTTCGAGAATGCCGTGCTCATCGCGCTTGGCCAGCGCCGCCAGCAAATCGACGATCTGATCGCGGCGTTGATGTGGCAAGCGCCCAACCATACCGAAATCCAGAAACGCAATGCGATCGCCTGGCAGATATTTAACGTTGCCCGGATGCGGATCGGCATGAAAATACCCGTCGATCAGCACCATCTTCAGCACCGCATCGGCACCTCGCCGCGCCAACATCGCGCGGTCATAACCACCCTGCTCCAGCCCGGCCAGGTCATTGCCGGCCAGGCCGCCGATCCAGGTTTGTACCAGCATCCATTCATTGGTGTATTCCCAATGGATGGAGGGAATTTCAATATCGGCCGAGCCGGCAAAGTTTTGCTGAAAGCGCTCCAGATTGCGCGCCTCCACCGACAAATTCAGTTCGCGTTTCAGCGATTTGGCAAATTCATCGACGATGCGCACCGGCTGATAACGGCGGCTTTCCGGAAACTCGAATTCCATAAGCGCGGCAATCTGCCGCAGGATGCGCAAATCCGAATCGATCTTGCTGACGATGCCAGGGCGGCGGATTTTAAGCACCACATCTTCACCGGTCTTGAGCCGGGCCCGATGCACCTGCGCAATCGAGGCGGAGCCCACCGGGATCGGATCGAGCTCATCAAAGATTTCGTTGGGATCGCGCCCCAATACCAGCGTCAGCTCGGGCAGCAATTGCGCAAATGGCACCGGCGGCACCGCGCTTTGCAGTTTTTCAAATTCAACAATCCAGTCGGGGGTAAACACGTCCACCCGCGTGGCCAGCACTTGCCCCAGCTTGATAAAGGTGGGGCCCAGTTCTTCCAGCGCGCGGCGCACGCGCACCGGCGGGTCCAGCAGTTCGATGCCATGATCGCCGGGCAAACGCAGCAAATCACCCGCCCGCTCCAGCCCATGCGCCAGACCCAGCCGCTGCACCAGATTGCCCAGCCCGTGCCGCATCAATACCGCAATGATTTCGCGGACGCGCGGCAAATCGCGCATGACGGTGAAGGTTTCCTTGAGCATGAGATTCCGGTGAATTCTTGAAGATTACAAAGTGTGCTGGCTGCGGACTGACGCGCCGCTAACGCAAACGGTGTCAAAGATAAACTATTTTGGCCAAAACACCATCCTGCGGCGTCATCGCCCGCATGCACGCGCCGGGCTGATGAAAAAACTGCAAACCGCTGTTTTAAACAGGGAACCAAGGCCGATCAACGGTATCGAACGCGCTCCGGCGTTGCCGCAAAACCGCTTTTCCGGCACGCCCACACACCGCTTTCAGCGCCCGCAAACCCAGCAAAAATGCGCCTTGGCACGACACCGTTCGTGAGCCTGAGGCTTTACAGCGTTTTCGCTCATCCGATACAGTCTGGCCCCATGAAATGCTTACGGTTGATAATCGCCCTCTCCTTGGGCTTGACGATGTGCGGGGTGTGGGCGGACGACCTTCCCGCTGCGGCTTCGGCGCCAGGCGCCCAAAGCAGCGGTTCCAGCAATGCGACTGCCCCCGCTGGCAGCGCCTGGACGGCCGCGCCACGCACACGTAAAGGCAGTGCCGATAGTGCCCCCGAGGCCAACGGCAATTCTTCTTCCAACACCGGCGTCAACGACCCCTCCAACCCCGACAACCCCAACGCGCCCGCGCAGAACCTGCTGCTGCAGGCAATGAGCCTGATCGGCGTTAAATACAAATGGGGCGGCAAAACGCCGGAGCAGGGTCTGGATTGCAGCGGCTTTGTGCGTTACGTGTTCCAGAACGCGCTCAATATCGCCCTGCCGCACAATGCGCTGGCCATGAGCCAATCCGGCCGCGATGTGGACCGCACCGAGCTGAAGCCCGGCGACCTGGTGTTCTTTAATACCTTGCGCCGTCGCTTTTCGCATGTCGGCATTTATCTGGGTGACAACCGCTTTATCCATTCGCCCCGAACCGGGCGCGATATCGAGGTGGCCAACCTGACCCAGGCATACTGGACCACCCGCTTTGACGGCGCGCGGCGGATCGAGGGCGTGGCTGGCGATGCGCCTAACCTGGCCAGCTTGCTGACCATGGCTGGCACGGCACGCGAAGAAAACCGCGGCCAGTCTTCTGCCGCTGCCGGCATCACCACAGCCGATGCGCCCGCTGAAGCCAGTTGCCGCAAGGTCACCAAGGGCAAAGGCAAACATAAGCGCGTGGTGTCGGTATGCAGCAAACCGAAGACCTCCAGCAGCAAGGCGGCAGCAAGCACCAGCAAGTCGAGCAAGAAGGCGGCGCCGGTAAAGAAGTCGAGCGGCAAGAAGAAAAAACGCTGATGAGGCCGGGTGCACTGCTTTGGCTGTAAATCCTTAAACGCTTAGCCTGCGGCGGGTGTTTTGTTACCCGGGGGTGCCCGGGAGCACGTCACTTTCTCCTACAGCCGAGAAAGTAACCAAAGAGGCCGCCCTTAGCTGGCGCGATGCGGGGGTAAGTCAAAAGCCGAAACTAACCGTCTGGGACTTTCGCATGGTAGCTGCCGCTCCGCGTACGCGACGCTCAGGAGATGGCGCTGGTTTGCCGGGGTTGCTGCCTCGTTGCTGCGCAACATCGTGGGCGTGGATGCTGAGCCGTGACAGTGAATGACTAGTGCGCGTGCTTAACGCATAGGGTGGGTCAAGACCCACCACTCAAAGTGGCATGCAAGAACAACCAAGCCGAAACGCTCGCATGTTTTTGCCCTCTCGCGAACGCATGCAAACGTAGGGTGCGTTACCCGTAGGGCAACGCACATTTTGGTTATGCCACCGAAGCTTTGAAAAACACGAAATCCGGATGGCGGCAAGGAATGATGGGCATGGCGTAATCGGGGAAATGTGCGTTACCCCGATGGGGTAACGCAACCTACGTGCTCGCGGTTGCGTTGGGTGTTCTTGCTTGTGGCTTTGGGTGGTGGGTCTTGACCCACCCTATGAGAGTTGGCGGTCGTGGCGGAAGGGGTGACCAATTAGACGGCGGTGGCCTTGCAAAACAAATGCGTTAAGCAAGCGATGCAGATGTTCACTGTTACCCGTCACCATCACGCCCACCCGATGTTGCGCAGCAACGAGGCAGCCCCCTTGGCAAACAGCAGCCATTACCTGTCGAGGGAGGGGAAGGAGACCGGTACGGGCTCCGTCCGACCGAAGTTCCGCGGAGCGGCAGCTGACATGCTGAAGTAGCAGACGGTCCGTTTCGGCTTTTGACCTACCGGGCCCCCTGGCGAGCGAAGGATTCGCGAGTGGGGTCGCCTTTCTTTTGCTTACTTTTCTTTGGCGAAGCAAAGAAAAGTAAGGCGCAACGGGGCGCCCCCCGGTTTCAAAACATGCGCCGCAGGCTAAAGCGTTTAAAAGCTCTATCCCCCACCTCCCCCCGCAAAAAATCACCGCGCGTAACTCTCCGTCGGCACAATCACCAACCCCGCCCGCTGCCCTACCGCCACGTCCGGATTCGGAAAAATAATCCGCGCCCCTGCCTCTTCCACCGTCCACGTATGCTCGCCATCACGGGCCAGCGGCTGGCCCTGGATCAGCGGGGTAAAGTTGTCGGTTTTGGCGTCGATAAACAGCTCGAACGCCTCGCTGCGCTTGATGATTTCGCGCGAGACGCGGAACACCTGCATCGAGGCCGGGGCGCTGTCGTCCATCGGCACCTCGCCACCGATCAAGGCGCGCAGATGCGCTTCCATCTGGCTCAGATCCAGCGCGGCATTCTGGCCAAACGGCGCGGCGCGGCCCAGTTCGACGGTGAAGGCGGTGGCGCCGCAATGGCGCGAAGAGAAATACGAAAACGTCGGTGCCGTACTGGTCTGCAACAGCACGGCCGCAACGCCACCGCGCGCCAGCCGCGCCACCGCAGCAGGCTGAAAGTGTTGCCCCTCGTTCGGCCGCGGGTAAATGGCAAATTTCTCGATCTGCGAGCCATGAATGGCCGTGTGCAAGTCGTAATGCAGACGCGGTTTATCATCCTGAATGGCACGGCTGAAAAAGCGCATCAGATGCATCTCCAGCATGGTCGCGCGACGGCTTTCGTCGTCGTCGCTGGCTTCCGGAATGCGACAGAACAAGCGGTTCATATCCTGCTGCACAAAGCGCGTGCCCGCGCGTAGGGCCGCGACATTGCCCAACACAAACATCACCCGTGCACGCGGCTTGAGTTCGCCGCTGAGCAAAGCGGCGATCAAGCGCTCAACCAGCTCGACCGGTGCGGTTTCATTGCCGTGCACGCCGCATGAGATCACCAGATGCAGTGGGCTGGATTGTGGGTCACGCGGGCCAAAGCGGATGACGCCTTCGTCCATGATCTGCACATTGGCGCCATGGGGCAGGTAGAACGGCAGGCCCAGCGTGGTTTTGCCGGCCAGCGTTGCGGCCAGAAACGATCCCTGGAACATCGGTGTCATCCTTTATCAAGTAACGAAGCGGCTTGCGCCGCTCCGGATTAATCTGCGTTTGCGCCCGCCTCAGGCGCCAGCCAACTGAAACGGATAGATTGATCCCGTTTGCAGAATGCCGGTCAGCTCATCCAGCGCGGTACGCACTTCAATCAGCAATTGCGGGTCGGCCAGATCAGCTTCACTCAGGCGGTCGCGATAATGCCGGTCTACCCAGGCATTCAGCCGGGCAAATTGGGCATCGTTCATCCAGCAGGCCGGGTTGACCGCAGCCGCTTCTGCCTCGTTCAGCGCCACGCGCAAACGCAGGCAGGCCGGCCCACCCCCGTTTTGCATGCTTTGCTTGAGGTCAAATACCAGCAGTTCATTGATCGGGCCGCCGTCATGAATCATCTGCTGCAACCAGGCCCAGACCGCTGGGGTGTTCTGGCATTCCTGCGGCACCACCAGCTTCATGCGGCCATTCGGGCCAGCCAGCAACTGGCTGTTGAATACGTACGATTTGACCGCATCCGCCACCGACACCGCCGTGGTGGGCACTTCCACCACGCGCAACGGTGCGCCCAGGTGTTGCTGCAATTCAGCATAGACGCCCGCTTGATTGACGAAAGCCTGCTCATGACAAAACAGCACATCCAGATTGCCGACCGCAATCACGTCATTGTGGAAAACGCCCGCGTCGATCACGGATGGCGATTGCTGCGCATACACCACGCGTTCGGCGCTCAGGCCATGCAGGCGCGCCACGGCGGCGCTGGCTTCCAGCGTCTGGCGGGCCGGATAACGTTGCGGTTCTTGCGTGCCGCCCCACTGCTGGCGGCCGTAGACAAAAAACTCCACCCCGGGCGCGCCATATTCGGTGGCAAAGCGGGTGTGGTTGGCCGCGCCCTCGTCGCCCATGGCCGGATGCATGGGCAAGGCAGCATGGTGGGCAAAGTGGGCGTCGTGCTTGAACACCGCGCGCAAAGTGCGGCTGGTTTGTTCGTGTTCGATGGCGCGGTGGAATTTGTTTTGCAGATTGGCCACGGTGAAATGCACTTTGCCATCACGCGTATCGGCTGACGGGCTCACGGTGGCGGCATTGGCGGTCCACATGCTTGAGGCCGACGACACATTGGCCAGCAACTGCGGCGCGCTGCGGGCTGCTGCCGCCACCACCTCGGCATCGCTACCGCCAAATCCGAGCGCGCGCAGCACCTCAACCGCCGGGCGTTCTTGCGGCGGCAAAATGCCCTGGTGATAGCCCATATCGGCCAGCGCCTTCATCTTGGCCAGACCCTGTCTGGCGGCCTGCTGCGGATTGGCGGCCTTGTTGGCATTGCTGGTCGAGGCGACATTGCCAAAGGAATGGCCACCGTAGTGATGAGTCGGCCCGACCAGGCCGTCAAAATTGGCTTCAAAAGCGCGCATCAATTCAATCCCGAATCCAGAAAATCACAAACAAATCAGAGGGTCATACCCGGCGGCAACTGGCCTGGCAGCGTAAGGGCATTACTTTCCAGCGACGCCACCGGCCATGCACAGTAATCGGCGGCATACCAGGCGCTGGGGCGGTGATTGCCCGAGGCGCCAACACCACCAAATGGCGCGGCACTGGAGGCCCCGGTCAGCGGCTTGTTCCAGTTGACGATGCCGGCACGGCTTTCCAGCCAGAAGGTGCGATATTGCGCCTCGTCGTCGCTGAGCAAACCGGCAGCCAGGCCATAACGGGTGCGGTTAGCCAGCGTGATGGCTTCAGCAAAATCGCTGTAGCGCTGCACTTGCAGCAACGGGCCAAAGTATTCGTCATCGGGCAGATGCGCCACATGGGTCACATCAAGAATGCCGGGCGACAGCAGCGCCGTGCCTTCGACCAGGCGACGCATGGTCAGGACACTGGAAGCGCCCATGGCATGCAGTTCGGTTTGCGCCTTCAGCAATTGCTCGGCCGCCTGCAGCGAAATCACCGCGCCCATAAACGGCTGCGGCTCGGCATCCCAGCTGCCCACCGTCAGATTGCGCGTTACTTCGCTCAAGCGATCAATAAACGCATCGCCCCACGCTCCTTGCGGCACCAGCAGTCGGCGCGCACAGGTACAGCGCTGGCCCGCCGACACAAAAGCCGATTGCACCACGTGATGTAGCGCGGCGTTGACGTCGGCCACCTCGGCCACAATCAGCGGATTGTTGCCGCCCATTTCCAGCGCCAGCATCTTGTCGGGCTGGCCGGCAAACTGGCGATGCAGGTGGTAGCCGGTGGTGGCGCTGCCGGTAAACAACAGGCCATCGATGCCCGCATGTTTTGACAAGGCAATTCCGGTGTCGCGGCCGCCTTGCAACAGATTGAGCACGCCTGCGGGCAAACCTGCGGCCAGCCACAGTTCGGCGGTCTTTTGCGCCACCAGTGGCGCCAGCTCGGACGGCTTGAACACCACGCAATTGCCTGCGATCAGCGCGGGCACGATATGGCCGTTGGGCAAATGGCCCGGAAAGTTATAC
Organism: Silvimonas sp. JCM 19000; assembly: GCF_054652575.1. Classification (NCBI taxonomy): domain Bacteria; kingdom Pseudomonadati; phylum Pseudomonadota; class Betaproteobacteria; order Neisseriales; family Chitinibacteraceae; genus Silvimonas; species Silvimonas sp. JCM 19000. Next base: position 103,627 of record NZ_BAAIHC010000013.1, read on the forward strand.
GGCCCGAACACCGCCAGCACACCATGCGGCCGATGGCGCAACACGGCCTGCGCATCGCCCTGCGGGGCTTGCTTGCTACCGGTACGTTCATCCAGCGCGCGGATCGAGATATCCACTTTGTTGATCATGCTGGTGACTTCGGTCAGGGCTTCCCAGCGCGGCTTGCCGGTTTCCTGGCCTATGGTCTCGGCCAGCATGGCCTGATTGGTTTTGAGCAGTTCAGCAAAATTACGCGCCACCGCCAGCCGCGCTTCCGGCTCTTGCCGCGCCCAGCTTTTGAAGGCCGCGCGCGCATTGGCCACGGCGGCATCCACTTCGGCGGCGTTGGCGGCATGGCCGTCCCAGACGGTTTCTTGTGTGACCGGATTACGCGATTGCCAGCGTTCGCCGCTACCGGCGCGCCACTCCCCATTAATCATCAGCATGGATCCAGGCTCCGAAGGGTTGGGTGCTCATTGAATAGCAAAGCCGCCGCGCCACCTTGTGAGTACGCGGCGAATCAAATATGTGGCAAACAGATTACCGCGTGCCTGATCAAGCCGAAAGCGGCACCGCACGCACTACGTCGCCGTCTTCTACTTCCAGCCGCGCCAGCACCGCAGCGGTCAGCGGCAGGCTGTCTTCCAGCGGGCGGGTTTGCGCCAGCGCGCATTTAAAGCTGCCCAGCTTGCGATTGCTGACCAACCAGGGCACGCCGCCTTTGGGTTCGGCGTTAACGGCCAGCGCCTGGTACAGGCGGCTGTCGCGGATGGCACGGATGTCTTTGAGCGGCGATTCCAGACTGGGGCCGGCGTCAAAGATGTCGACATAGCCGGAATATCTAAAGCCCTCGCCTTCCAGCAATTTGCGCGCCGGACGGGTGCCGGGGTGGACTTCGCCGATGGCGGCCTGGGCTTCTTCCGATAACAGACAGGTATAAATCGGATAGCTGGGCATTAATTCAGCAATAAAAGATTTATCGCCGACATAAGACAGAAAATCCGCGCGGGCAAAATCCATTTTGAAGAAATGTCGGCCCAGGCTTTCCCAGAATGGCGAGCGGCCATTTTCATCGGATACCCCGCGCATTTCAGCAATCACGCGCTCGGAGAATCGCTCGGGAAATTCCGCCATAAACAAAAAGCGGCAGCGCGATAACAAACTGCCATTACCGTCTTTGCGCCAATCCGGCAGCAAAAACAAAGAGCACAATTCCGACGCGCCGGTCAGGTCCGAATTTAAAAACAGCGTGGTCAGCTGTTTATAAATTTCCAGTTCCCGCGAGGCATGCACGGCCAGGCCGACGCGATAGTTGTACCAGGTGTCATGCATGCCGATGGCGGCTTCGATGCCCGAGGTGCCCACCAGCGCGCCGGTGGTTTCGTCTTCGAGCACAAAAAAGTAGCTGGCATCGGCCTGATCCGGACTGCCTTCTACCGATTGCGTGCTGGCGGCGATGCGCGCAGCCAGCCGTTGCGGGTCAGCCGACAGCGTGGTGACGCCCACGCCCGCTGCTTGCGCCAGCGCCATCAAACCATCCAGATCAGAGTCTTGCAAAAAGCGTATACGCATGAATTTTCCTTTGCCCGCAGGGTAATGCACGGTTACAGCAAGCAACCATTCGGTAAACCACTAACCGATTGCAATAAAACGCCCGAATCTTTGGTAGATCTTACAAATAAGGTAACAAATTGCGCAGTTCAATCAGCGATTTGTTTTAACTCCGGGGCGATGCTTGCGTTCGTAAGCGGCCTCATCTAGAAAGAAAATGACTTATGACAAGAGGATAAGTCGTGAAAACCAGCTCCCCGGTTTATTGGTTACTGTTTATCGCTTTTGCCGTAGTGAATACGATTGCACTGGCCTGGCTGGCCACCCTGTGGTGGTACGGCCTGATCGCCGGCATCGTGCTTGGCATTGCCGTGCTGCTCCTGGCGCGCAGCGTACCGCAAACGACCGCCGTCGCCGCCACGCCAAGCTGGACACCCAGCGCCGAGCCGCTGCACACCGGCGGCGGCTGGCCGCAGTTTCTCAGCGCGGTATTACCGTTATGGGGCAAGCACGTGCAATTGGCGCAAACGCAAATGGGCGATGCCGCCAACAATCTGGTGCTGCGTTTCTCCAATATCAATCAGCAATTGTCCGACACGCTAGCGCGCTCGGGCACGGCCGGTGCGCAGAATATCCACCAGACCATTCAGGAATCCGAACGCGATTTATCCGGGATTATTGATTCGCTGAATCATGCGATTGCCGCGCGCGAATCTTTATTGGCCGAAGTGAACGGCCTGGCCAGTTATACCGACGAATTGCAACGCATGGCCACCGACGTTGCCACCATCGCGCAACAAACCAATCTGTTGGCGCTGAATGCCGCCATTGAAGCGGCGCGGGCGGGCGAATCGGGTCGCGGTTTTGCCGTGGTGGCCGATGAAGTGCGCAAGCTGTCGACGCTGTCGGGAGAAACCGGCAAGCGCATCAGCGAAAAAGTGCAACTGGTTAATGCCGCCATGCAGAACACCCAAAACATGACGCAACGCTTTTCCAGCGAAGAAAGCAAGATGATCGGCGGGGCCGAAGGCATCATCCGCCAGGTGATAGCGCGTTTTGAAGAAACCACGCAAACGCTGAATGAAAACCTGCAACGGCTGGAACAGGACGGCCACGAAGTTGAACGCGAGATTTCCGATGTGCTGGTCAATCTGCAGTTCCAGGATCGGGTGCATCAGATTCTTGATCATGTCGGTAACGACATCAGCAAATTGCAGCGCAACGGCCATGACGCCACCGCACCCGACACCGCGCGCTGGCTGGATGAACTGCAACGCACCTACACCACGCTCGAACAAAAAGCCGCCCACGGTGGCGACGGTCAGAGCGCTGCGGCTGCCAGCCCGGCTTCTTCAGTTACTTTTTTCTGACTCGGCAACAAGACCAGGCAGGCCCGACCCGCCCAAAGGAGCCCGCATGAGCAAAACGATTTTGATCGTGGACGATTCCGCCAGCCTGCGGCAGGTGGTGGGCATTGCCCTCAAGCAAGCCGGTTACACCGTCGTCGAAGCGGTGGACGGCAAAGACGCGCTGAGCAAACTGGATGGGCGCAAGCTCAATCTGATTATCTCGGACGTCAATATGCCGAATATGGATGGCATCAGTTTCGTCAAGGCGGCCAAGCAATTGCCCGCCTACAAGTTCACGCCGGTGATCATGCTGACCACCGAAGCCGAAGAGAGCAAAAAAATGGAAGGCAAAGCCGCTGGCGTGCGCGCCTGGGTGGTCAAGCCGTTTCAGCCGCCCATTTTGCTGGATGCGGTCGCCAAGCTGATCCTGCCCTAACGTCACCCCCCGGGGGCCGCCATGCCTTTACGCAGCGAACATCTCGACGCCAGCGGCACGCTACATATTGAAGGTGAATTCAATATCTATCAGGCCGACCAGCTCAAGCCACAATTGCTGGCTGAATTAAGCGCGCTCGAAGCCATTACGGTCGACCTGGCGCAAGTGGAAGAAATCGATACCGCTGGTGTGCAGTTGTTGTTGATGCTCAAGCAGGAAGCCGCTCGCCAGCAAAAGCCGATCAGCTTTGTCAATCACAGCAAGCCGGTGCTGGAAGTGTTTGAGCTATGCAATCTGGGGGGCCATTTTGGCGACCCCATGATCTTTACGCGCCCTTGAGCGGAGGTCGGCCATGGATTTGCAAGAAGCGCGTGGCACGTTGATTGAAGAAGCACGCGAATTGCTCGACGCAATGGAAAACGCCTTGCTGCAGGTGGAGGCCGGTGGCGACATCAATGATGCCGTCAATGCCGCGTTCCGCGCGGCCCACACCATCAAGGGTTCGGCCGGATTGTTTGGTCTGGACAGCATCGTGGCGTTTACCCACACTAGCGAGAGCGTGCTCGACCGCGTGCGCGCCGGTGAACTGTTGATCGACGACAGGCTGGTTACGTTGTTGCTGGATTGCCGCGACTATATCGGCCAGCTGATCGACGCCGTGGAAAACGGCAGCGAAGACACCGACCCCGATCCGACCGAACGCGCCAGCCTGCTCGACCAGCTCAACGACTATCTGGGGCATCCGCACGCCAGCATGGGCGTGGCGGCCAGCGTTCAGGCTGACCCGCTGGAGCGCGATGGCGATGCGCTTAATGTCGGCAACCACTATTGGCATCTGTCCTTGCGCTTTGGTAGCGATGTATTGCGCAACGGCATGGACCCGCTGTCGTTCTTGCGCTACCTCGGGCGCATGGGCGAGATCGTTTATATCTACACCCTCACCGACAGCCTGCCCGCCGCCAGCGAGATGGATGCGGAGCTGTGCTATCTGGGCTTCGAGATTGAATTTGCCAGTGACGCCGACAAAGCCACCATCGAAGGCGTGTTCGATTTTGTGCGCGACGAAAGCACCATCCGCATCCTGCCGCCGCGCTCACGCGTGCAGGATTACATCGAGCTGATCCGCAATCTGCCCGAATCGCCGCGCCGCCTGGGCGAGATCCTGCTGGCCTGCGGGTCGATTACCCAGGCTGAGCTGACCGAGATCCTGGCACTGCAGGCCAATGAGGGGGCCGGGCAGCCGTTAGGAACCCTGCTGGTGGAACAGCACGTGGTGCATGCGCCGGTCGTGGCCGCCGCGCTGGCCACGCAAAAGCAGGCGCAAGAAAAAAAAGGCGCCGAGCAGAAATTTATCAAGGTCGAAGCGGGCAAGCTGGACCAGCTGATTACCCTGGTGGGCGAGCTGGTGATTGCGGGCGCCGCCACGCGTTTGCTGGCCAGCCGCAGCGCCGATCTGGCCATGCTGGAAACCACGGCGCATCTGGGCACACTGGTCGAGAGCATCCGCGACAGCGCGCTGGATTTGCGCATGGTGCAGATCAAGGAAATCTTTGATCGCTTTCCGCGCGTGGTGCGCGATGTCTCCAAAGAACTGGGCAAAAAGATAGAACTGCATGTGCACGGCGGCGATGCCGAGCTGGATAAAAGCATGGTCGACAAGCTGACCGATCCGCTGATGCACGTGGTGCGCAACGCCATCGACCACGGCATCGAAATGCCGGACGAGCGCGAGCAGACCGACAAACCGGCACACGGCAGCATCTGGCTGAACGCCTATCACGAGTCCGGCAGCATCGTGGTGGAAGTGCGCGATGACGGCCGTGGCCTGAACCGCGAGCGCATCCGCGCCAAAGCGGTGGAACGCGGGTTGATCCATGCCGATGCGCAATTGAGCGATGAAGAAATCTGGCAGCTGATTTTTGAGCCCGGTTTTTCCACCGCCGAAAAAGTAACCAATCTGTCTGGCCGCGGCGTAGGCATGGATGTGGTCAAGCGCAATATCCAGGAATTACGCGGCGAGGTGGAACTGACCTCGCGCCCCGGCAACGGCACCACCCTGCGCATCCGCCTGCCGCTGACCCTGGCGATTATTGATGGCTTCCAGGTCATGGTGGGCGAATCGGTGTTTGTAATCCCGCTGGAACTGGTGGTCGAATGCGCCGATCTGGGCAGCCACGACATCCTGCACGACATCGTCAATTTGCGCGGCCAGCCGCTGAGTTTTATCCGCCTGCGCCAGCTGTTTGAAATGCCAGCCCCACCGGAAGGCACGCGCGAGAGCCTGGTGGTGGTGCAGTACGGCCAGGCCCGCGCCGGGCTGGTGGTCGACAAACTACTGGGCGAGGTGCAGGCCGTGATCAAGCCACTGGGGCAACTGTTCCGCCACGCCCGCGTCATTGCCGGCTCCACCATACTGGGTGACGGCCGCGTTGCACTGATTCTTGACGTTGCACAACTGATCCACCACACCACTCACGACCGCACAACGACTCTGCCCAACCCCGGCCGCTAACCCGGCCTGCCCAGGAGAAAAACCATGCAATGGTTTTTGCAACTCAAACTGGCCAGCAAGCTGGTCATTACATTTTTGATTGTGGCGCTGATTGCCGTGCTGATCGGCGTGGTCGGGGTTAATCGCTCCATGATGCTGGGCGCGATGCTGGACTCAACCTACAACGACAACCTGGTGCCGGTGGCGATGTTTGGTGAGAGCAAATTTCAGCTGGATGAACACTATCGGCGACTGTATGTAGCCATGCTGGAGCCAGACACCACCGAACGCGGCAATCAACTGCAACGCATGCTTGATACCGAACGCAAAGTCACCGTCGCGGTCGAGGCCGACAAGCAAACCGTGACCACCGCGCATGAGCGCGATCTGCTGGGTCAGTTTGATGCGGCCTGGCCGGTCTATCTGAACTCGGCGCACAAAGTGGCCCAGTTGTTGCGCGACAACAAAAAGGACGAGGCCTACACCACCATCCGCAGCGAAACCCGTCCGCAATATGACAAGGTGGCGGGCGTCATCAACGCGCTGAACGAAGAAAACCAGAAGAATGGCAAGGACGCACACGAGCGTGGCCAGGAAGTGGTGCATCAAGTCACCGTCATGCTCAATACGATTATGGTGATCGGCTTTATCGTTGCGATCGGCCTGGGCTTGTTGGTCACCCGCATCATTACCCGCCAGGTGGGCGGCGAGCCGGATGCCGCAGTCGAAGCCTTGCGCCGGCTGGCCGATGGTGATCTGGCCATCCGTATCAGCCTGCGCCCCGGCGATGAAAACAGCATGTTGTACAGCCTGCAGCAAACCATCAGCCGCCTTGCCAATATCATGACCGATCTGCACCAGTCGGCCGACTCGCTGGCTTCGCTTAGCGAAGAAGTGGCCGCGTCGGCGCAGTCGCTGTCGCAAACCGCGTCCGAGCAAGCGGCCAGCATCGAAGAGACCAGCGCTTCGCTGGAAGAGCTGACCTCCACCGTCTCGCAAAACAGCGAAAACGCCCGCGTGACCGAAGGCATTGCGCGGCAGTCGTCCAGCCACGCCACCGAAGGCGGCAAGGCCGTGCGCGATACCGTGTCCGCCATGCGCGAAATTGCCAAGAAAATCAGCATCGTCGATGACATCGCTTACCAGACCAATCTGCTGGCTTTGAACGCCGCCATCGAAGCGGCGCGCGCCGGTGAGCACGGCAAAGGCTTTGCCGTGGTCGCCGCCGAAGTACGCAAGCTGGCCGAACGCAGCCAGGTGGCGGCCCAGGAGATCTCAGAGCTGGCGGGCAACAGTGTTGACAAGGCCGAACAGGCCGGCAATTTGCTGGAACAAATGCTGCCGTCAATCCAGCGCACCGCCGATCTGGTTCAGGAAATTGCCGCAGCCTCGTCCGAGCAATCGCAAGGCATCGAGCAAATCAATATGGCGGTTAGCCAGTTGACCAATGTGACGCAAGTGAACGCCAGCTCGGCCGAAGAACTGACCTCGACCTCAGAAGAACTGAGTTCGCATGCGGCCAAGGCGCAGGACATCGTCAGCTTCTTCCGGCTGGAGGGCCAGAGCGGGCGCGGCAGCGTAAGCGGAGCTGGCGCGGCGCACAGCAGCCCGCGCGTCAGCGGGGTGGCCAAACGCAGCTTTCATGGCAGCGGCGCCGCACCACGCTCGCCGGTACGCCAGGCCAGCCAGCGCCACGATACGGCCGGTGATCCGGACGAAAACGAATTCACCCGCTTCTGAGGCCGACCATGCCCGCCGCCACCCTCCCCGCCACCACCGCTGGCAGCGCCCTGCCCGGCGAGGACCAGCAATACCTGACGTTTACGCTGGGCGCCGAAGTGTTTGCCGTTGTCATCCATCACATCAAGGAAATCATCGAATACAGCGCCGTCACGCAAGTGCCATTGATGCCGCCGTTTGTGCATGGCGTGATCAATCTGCGCGGCTCGGTCTTGCCCGTGATTGATCTGTCGATCCGCTTTGGCCGCGCGCCCACGCCCGTCGGCCGCCGTACCTGCGTGGTGGTGCTTAACCTGGACTTTGCCGGTGAAGCGCATTCGGTGGGCATGCTGGTCGATGCCGTTAATGCTGTTATCGAAATTCCGGCCAGCCAGATTGAGCCCGCGCCCAGCTTTGGCACGCCCTTGCGCGCCGAATTTATTGCCGGCATGGGCAAGATCAACAACCAGTTTGTCATCTTGCTGGATGTGGCCCACGTGCTGTCGCTGGAAGAAATGAGCTCGCTGGTGCATGGCGCGCCGGGCGCCGAGGATTAAGACACCCCATCTTCCATGCTGACTACGCCGATCACCCGCAAGGAATTCGAGCTGTTCCAGCGCTTTTTGCACCAGCACATCGGCCTGTCGCTGCCTGAGAGCAAACAGATGATGCTGGCGCAGCGGCTGGGAAAACGGCTGCGCATCAATCAGTGCGCCAGCTATGGCGCGTATTTTGAATTAATCCGCCAGGACCGCAACGCGCAGGAACTGCAAATCCTGATCGATCTGATCACCACCCACGAAACCTATTTTTTTCGCGAGCCCAAGCATTTTGACGCGCTCTACGCCATGGTGCCGCCCACGCTGAGCGGGCCGGACAAAGTGCGCGTGTGGAGCGCCGCGTCTTCGAGCGGCGAAGAAGCATATTCGGCCGCCATGGTGCTGGCGGGGGTGCTACCACCCAGCCAGCAATGGGAGATTCTGGGCACCGATATCAGCACCCAGGTACTGGAAACCGCGCGCCGTGGCTTGTATAGCCTGGACCAGGCGGAACGTATTCCACCGGCATATCTCAAAAAGTGGTGCCTCAAAGGCAAAGGCCGTTACGACGGCACCTTGCTGATCGATAAAACCCTGCGCCGCCATGTGAGTTTCCGGCCCTTTAATCTGACCGGCGCCCTGCATGAACTGGGCCTGTTTGATGTGATCTTCTTGCGGAATGTGACTATCTATTTTGATCCACCGACCAAGCGCCGCGTGGTGGAGCAAGTGACGGCGCAATTGCGGCCCGGCGGCTGGCTGATGATGGGCCACGCCGAGCCTTTGCTGGATCGATATAGCGGACTGGAGCAAATCACCACGGCAATCTACCGGAAAACGCATGCATAGCATTTTTGTGATGCCGGGCGAGATCTGGTTTGGCCCGGCACCAGGACGTATCCACACCTTGCTGGGCTCGTGCCTGGCGATGACGGTGTGGCATCCGGGCCAGCGTACCGGCGGCTTGTGCCACTTTTTGCTACCGACCAGCGGGCGCACCCGCCAGCCGGGGCAGATTCTTAACCCGCGCTATGGTGACGACGCCATGGATGCGCTGGCCTTATATATGGATGCCGCCGGGCTGTCCGCGCGCGAGTTTGAATACAAGTTATTTGGCGGCGGCAGTTTTATGGCGCTGCGCCGCGGCAACAATATGCCCATCGGCATGAAGAACATCGCAGGTGCCCGTGCCTGGCTGCAAAGCCACGGCCTGAACGCCACGGTGGAAGACGTCGGCGGCGAAGAATCACGCCGTATCGTGCTGGACTTGAACACTGGCGCGGTATGGGTGCATTACGCGGGCATCGCGCCGCCCGCGCCGACTATGATGAATGATTAGCGCGCCTCGGCACGCATCTGAAAGGATGAAACCATGGCGATTAAAGTCATGATCGTGGATGACTCAGCGGTGGTGCGGCAGGTCATGCAAGAGACCCTCTCCAAGGCTGCCGATATCCAGATTATCGGTACCGCCCCCGATCCGATTTTTGCGCGGCAGAAAATGGAGCGCGACTGGCCCGACGTGATCGTGCTCGATATCGAAATGCCGCGGATGGACGGCCTGACCTTTTTGCGCCAGTTGATGGCGGAGCGGCCGACGCCAGTGGTGATTTGCTCATCGCTCACCGAAAAAGGCGCCGAGACCACCATGCAGGCGCTGGCCAGCGGCGCGCTGGGCATCATCACCAAGCCCTCGATTGGCGTGCGCGACTTTATCCAGGATTCGGCTTCTGACCTGATCCAGGCCGTGCGCGCTGCGGCGGCCGCCCGCCTTGGCCGCATCCGTGCCGCGCCAACCGCCAACCAGGTTCCGACCTCAGCCGCCAATCTGGCCGCCAAGCGTGCCTCGAGCGAAGCGGCTTTGCACGGCGAGCGCATGAACGCGCCCAAGCTGACCGCCGATGCCATCCTCGACGCACCCGGCAGCGGCGCGATGATCCAGACCACCGAGCGCATCGTCGCCATAGGCACCTCCACCGGCGGCACCCAGGCGCTAGAGGAAATCCTGACCGCCATGGGCTCGCATAGCCCGGCCATTGCCATCGTGCAGCATATGCCGGAGAAATTTACCTCGAGCTTTGCCGCACGCCTGAATGGCTTGTCCAAGCTCGAAGTCAAAGAAGCGCAGAACAATGACCGCATGCGCCCCGGCCGCGCGCTGATCGCGCCCGGCGGCAAGCATATGCTGGTTAAACGCAGCGGCGCGCAATATTACGTCGAGGTGATTGATGGCCCGCTGGTCAGCCGCCATCGGCCTTCGGTAGATGTGTTATTCCGCTCGGTGGCCAAGTCGGCCGGCCGCAATGCGGTTGGCTTCATCATGACCGGCATGGGCGACGATGGCGCGCATGGGCTTAAAGAAATGCACGACGCCGGCGCCCGCACTTTTGCCCAGGACGAGAACACCTGCGTGGTGTTTGGCATGCCCAAAGAGGCGATCAAACTCGGTGGCGTTGATGACATCGTGCCGCTGGACCGCATCGCTGGCCTGATCACGGGATATGCCACCAAATGACCGGCTCGGCGCCCGCCTCGTTTACCTTTGCGGTGATCGACGACAGCACGCTGCAACGACGCGCTGCGGTCGAATTGTGCCGCATGCTGGGCGGGCAACTGGTGGGCGAAGCCGATGACGGCAATGCGGGCCTGGCCATGCTGCAAGCGCTGGCGGTGCCGCCGCAAGTGCTGATTATCGATCTGGAAATGCCGAATATGGACGGCATTGCCATGATCCAGCAACTGGCCCATCTGGGCCTGCCCACGCATCTGGTCATCGCCAGCTCGCGCGAATCCAGCCTGTTATCCACCGTGGAAACCATGGTGCAAGCCGTGGGCATGCAACTGCTGGGGGCATTACGCAAACCGCTGACGGTGACCGCGCTGGAACACGCGCTCGGCAAATTCCAGCCGATTGCGCCGGTGCGGCGCCAGGCGCGGCCCGATATTACGGTCAGCGTGCAAGAGCTGACCGATGCTATCCAGAATGGCGAACTGACCAATTTCTACCAACCCAAAGTCACGTTGCATTCGGGCGTGATCAAAGGCGTGGAAACGCTGGTGCGCTGGCAGCATCCGGACAAGGGCATGATCATGCCGATGCAGTTTATTGCGCTGGCAGAAAAACATGGCCTGATTGACGCCATGACTTTGCGCGTGCTGGATATGGCGCTGGCCAGCTGTAAGCGCTGGCACGACGGCGGGCTAAAGATTTCGGTGGCGGTCAATCTGTCGGCGCGCTCGCTGGCCAACAGCCATCTGGCCGATGACATCGTGCAACGGGTGCAGGCCAGCGGCGTCGATCCGCACTTGCTGGTGATGGAAATTACCGAAAGCGCGGTAATGGATGACCTGGGCGCTTCGCTGGCCACGCTGGCGCGCTTGCGGCTTAAAGGCATCGGCTTGTCGATAGACGATTACGGCACCGGTTTCTCTTCGATGCAGCAACTGAGCCGGGTGCCATTTACCGAACTCAAAATCGATCGGTCGTTTGTGGATGGCATCGCCGAAAAGCCACAATTGCGCGTATTTCTGGAAAGCGCGGTAGCGATGGCGCGCAAATTGCAGATCACCTCGGTCGCCGAAGGCGTCGAAACGCTGGAAGACTGGCGCCTGCTGCAGGCGCTGGGTTGTGACCTGGCGCAAGGCTATTTTGTGGCGCGGCCCATGCCGGGCGGCGAGCTGGTGAGCTGGCTGAAGCAAAACAACGCCCGCCTTAAAGCGGCCTGCCAACAGCCGTGAGTGGCCGCGCGCCCGCCGCAGCGCAACCGCCTTTCGGGTGTCGCTTTGTATGGCGCCAGTTTGCCGCCGCATACGTATCGCCTTGAAATAACGCCATTTGCAGGCGTTTGCCGCCGCGCATGCGCTACAAAACCATACACCTGACTTGAACCCGGCTCGCGCAATGCGTTCAGAGTGTTAGCCGCCCGGGTTTGAGCCGAGATACCCGGGCGCGATCAACCTGATTGCATACCCGGAGTATCCGGCTCAACTCCGGCACACGGACTCTCAGCATGCTGCGCTCACTGGTTTTAGCTTTATCTGTATTAACTGGCCCCTTGTTGGCCAGCACCGCCCGCGCCACCACCGTTATTCCTGATCCGCATGCCTATGGTGCCGAACTGGAAGGCTTTGATTACCCTTATCCGGTGCAACGCTATCGCTTTAGCTCGCAAGGCCAGGCATTGCAAATGGCGTATATGGATGTCAGCCCCACTGCGCCCGCCAATGGCCGCACCATGGTGCTTTTGCACGGCAAGAACTTCTGCGGCGCCACGTGGGACAGCAGCATCAAGGCGCTGAGCGCGGCGGGCTATCGCGTACTGGTGCCGGACCAGATCGGCTTTTGCAAATCGAGCAAACCCGAGCATTACCAGTATTCATTCCAGCAATTAGCCAGCAACACGCACGCCTTATTGCAATCTTTGGGGATAGATAAAGTCAGCGTGATGGGCCATTCCACCGGCGGTATGCTGGGCGTGCGCTACGGCCTGATGTATCCGCAAGACGTGCAGCAACTGGTCCTGGTTAATCCAATTGGCCTGGAAGACTGGAAGGCCAAGGGGGTGCCGTCGATTACGGTAGATCAGTGGAATACGCGCGAATTAAAAGTCAGCGCCGAGAGTATTCGTGACTACGAACGCAATACCTATTACGCCGGGCAATGGCGCGAAGATTATGAACCGTGGGTGCAAATGCTGGCGGGTTTGAATCGCGGGCCGGGGCACCGGCTGGTCGCGTGGAATTCGGCCTTGCTATACGACATGATTTATACGCAGCCGGTGGTGTATGAATTGCCGCAACTCAAGATGCCGGTGTTATTGCTGATAGGCGATAAAGACAATACCGCCATCGGCAAAGATCTGGCACCACCGGAAATCCGCAGCAAACTGGGTAATTACCCGGTATTGGCGCATGAAGCCGCCAGGCAGATTCCGCATGCCCGATTGATCGAATTCCCCGACTTCGGCCATGCCCCGCAAATGCAGGACCCGGCGGCATTCCATAAAGCGCTTTTGGGCGCGCTGCAATAGGGTGGGTCAAGACCCACCAATCAAAGCCGCCGATAAAACCCGCAATTTATGCGTTCTTCTTGATGGCTTTGAAGGGTGGGTCATGACCCACCCTATGCCTTATTCCGTCAGTAGCGCGGCGGTTTGTGGGGGCGGTTCGATAACCGGGGCGACGCCCACCGGTTCTTCCAGCCGCACCTGTTCAATCTCTTCAAACCGGCGCGAAATCTTGTCGCTGGTAATCGAAACCTGCTGGGCATCCTCGTGCGCCTGGCGGATATGCGTGGCCAGCCGCTTCATGCGGTCATCAAAGCGGCCAAATTCGGTGCCCAGGCGGCCCAAGGCTTCTTTAATGATGTGTACCTGTTTGCGCGTTTCCACATCCTTGATCACCGCGCGGGCCGTATTCAGCACCGCCATCAGCGTGGTCGGCGACACAATCCACACGCGCGCTTTCATGGCGTATTGCACCAGATCGGCATGATAGGCGTGGATTTCGGCAAACACCGCTTCGGCCGGCACAAACATCACCGCGCCATCGGAAGTTTCGTTCGGGATGATGTATTTGCTGGAAATATCATCGATATGCTTTTTGATATCGGCCTTGAACAAGCGCTGCGTAGCGATCTTGTCGGCATTCGGCTCAAACATGCGGTGATAGTTTTCCAGCGGGAACTTGGCATCCACCGCCACCAGTCCGGTCGGCTCGGGCAAGCGCAACAGGCAGTCCACGCGCGTGCCGTTGGAGAGCGTGGCTTGCAGCTCGTACACCTGCGCCGGCAATACATTGCGCACCAGGCTTTCCAGCTGCACTTCGCCAAACGCGCCGCGCGAACGCTTGTCGCCCAGCAGTTCTTGCAGACTGACCACATTGGTGGTCAGTCCATCGATCTTTTTCTGCGCTTCGTCGATGGTGGCCAGGCGCGCCATTACATTGGCAAAGGTTTCGTTGGTCTTCTTGAAACCCTCTTCCAGCCGCTCGGTGACTTTGCCGGAAATCTCGCCCAGACGCGTATCGGCGGTGGCGGTTAGTTGCTGTACCGAGCTGGTCAGTTGCGTGCTGGAGGCGGCCAGCGCTTCGCGCATCTGGTCCATTTCGCGTTTGGATTGCTCGGCCAGCATGGTGGACAGCTTGACCAGGATTTCTTCGCGCAGCGCATCCTGGCGCTGCTGCAGATTGCCCGCGATCTCGCCCAGTTGCTTTACCACTTGCTCGCGCGTTTCGCTCAGCGATTCAGTCAATGACAACTTGAGCGAACCGGCCGCATCGGTCTGTGCCAGTTGCAGCGCGTTGGACGCCTCGGTTTGCGCCAGCTTGAGCGCGTTCGACGCTTCGGTTTGCGCCGCCTGCATTTTTTCGAGCGAACCACGCGTTGCGCCCAGTTCGGTGCCCACGCCGCCGCGCAGTCGATCAAACGATTCGCCCATGCTGTCGCGCAAACGATCGCCGGTGCGCGCCACGCTTTCGTTCAGCATATTGCCGTGATTGGCCAGGGCTTGATGCATGCTCTCGCTTTGCCGCGCCAGGCCACGATGAAATTCCGCCAGCGTTTCTTTTTGCTGTTCCTGGATTTCAGAGACCAGCGCCTCCAGCACTTGCTGCTGCGTGCGTGAGAGTTGCTGCAATTTGATCACCACCAACACGCCAGCCAGCAAAGCCACCAGCGTGGTTACCGCGAACAGAATATCGACCATTACCGTACAGTCCCGCCTGCAAAACCCGCGATTGTAGGCTGCTCGGCCCGGCGCAACCAGCATGCCAGCGCGATCAGCCCGCCGTTGAACCGCCGCGCCGCAGCACGGTCGGATGCACACGCGAGTGAGTTGAATCCAGAAACCCCGGACTGACGTTACCGCCATCTGACCAAAACCGAAAGCGCTGCGCGTCTTTTTTGCAAAGAGGAAACGCAGCATGTGCAACCGGCCAGGCGCATTCCACGCCCGGCACTGGCGGCAAAGCCCGCTATAATCCGCCCCATGCCTATGCTCACCGCCTTCCGCACCTTGTTGCTGGCTGTTTCTGCCAGCGTGTTGTTCTGTTTGTCGCCTGCCTTTGCGGCAGGGGGGCAAGTGGATATGTCGAGCGTGCAACGCAGCGCCGCCGACTGGCTGGAAACCCAGCTGAATCAAGGCCCGAATCCGGGCACCTACACGTTTGGCAAGGTGGATGCGCGCCTGCGGCTGGATGCTTGCGAGCGCATGGAAGTGCAGGTGGCACCCGGTTATCGCCTGGCGGGCAAAAGCATGCTGCGGGTGCGTTGCGTGCAAGGCGCCAGTTGGGCGGTAAACCTGCCGGTGGCGATCAGCATCCAGGCCACCTATTACGTGGCGGCCCGGCCCATGGCAGCCGGCCATGTGCTGGCCGAGGGCGATCTGAACCAGGCCAGCGGTGATCTGGGCCAGTTGCCTGGCAGCGTGGTGCTGGACCCCAACGAAGCGCTGGGCCGCACCCTCGCCACCGCCGTGGCCGCAGGCGCGCCGGTGCGCAACGAAATGCTGCGCGCCGCGCTGGTCATCCTGCAGGGCCAGAAAGTGCGGGTGAGCTATCGCAGCGACAGCATCGAAATCAGCAATGACGGGGTGGCGCTGAACAATGCCAGTGCGGGCCAGACGGTGCGGGTGCGCATTGGCACTTCCACCATCGTGCAAGGGCTGGCACGTGATGGCGGCGTGGTCGAAGTCACCGAATAAGCCGCGCCGGTGCTCAGCCCGGGGTGCAGATGTAGGCGTGGCCGCACCGACTACCCGGTCTGCGCCTGACAAACCGGCCCCCGCCAGCTAGAATCGCGTGTTCCGCAACGCAACCTTGCTCAGACTGATGCGTATACTCCGTGGCACTCATGCCGCCGCCCTGCCCCCCACTGCACTGACCATCGGCAATTTTGATGGCCTGCATCTCGGCCACCGCGCCATGCTGGCAGAGTTGCGGCTGGCGGCCGCGCAACGCGGTCTGGCTACGGCGCTGCTGACGTTTGAACCGCATCCGCGCGAGCTGTTTGCCCCGCAAACGGCGCCGACGCGGCTGACCAGTTTGCGCGAGAAGCTGGAGTTTCTGGCCGCTGAAGGCATCGATTACGTCATCCTGCAGCGCTTTAATGCCGCCTTTGCCGGCATTCAGGCGCTGGATTTTCGCGACCAGATCCTGGCGCGTGATCTGAATGCCAGGTTTGTGCTGGTGGGCGATGATTTCCGCTTTGGCAGCAAGCGCGGTGGCGATTTCGCATTATTGAAAGCCAGTACCGACTTTGAAGTGCAATCGGTGCCCACCATTGCCTTGGGCGAAGAACGTGTGTCCTCGACCGCCGTGCGCCATGCGCTGGCGGCGGGCCATATGCATCTGGCAGCGCAATTGCTGGGGCGGCCGTATTCGATTTCCGGCCGGGTGGTGGGTGGCGACAAACTGGGCCGTGAGTTGGGTTTTCCCACCGCCAATATCCGCATCCGGCATAACCGCCCGCCGATGATGGGTATCTATGCGGTGCGCGTGCACGGGCTGGACCAGGTGTACGAAGGCGTAGCCAGCCTCGGCGTACGGCCCACCGTTAAAGGCGCGGGCGCAGCGCCGGTGCTGGAAGTGTATTTGTTTGATTTCAATCGCCAGATTTACGGCGAACATCTGCGCGTCGATTTTTTGCACAAGCTGCGCGACGAACAGAAATTTAACGGGCTGGAAGCGTTGGTGGCGCAAATCCACAAGGATTGCGACGACGCCCGGGCCTGGCTGCAAGCACATCCCTTGGGGCTACCGTTGTAGCCAGCGCTCCGCGCCCCGATATAGCACCGTTAACATTCGATTATTTAAAGCAATACGCGACCGAGAGAACGAAATCCATGAGCGACAAGCCGTCGAACAAGTACCCCGTCAACCTGCTCGACACGCCGTTCCCGATGCGTGGCGACCTGGCCAAGCGTGAACCGGGCTTTCTGAAATCGTGGCAAGACGAGCAGCTGTATAAAAAGCTGCGCGCCCGCGCCAAGGCAGAAAACCGTCCCAAGTTCATCCTGCACGATGGCCCGCCGTACGCGAACGCGCAGATTCACCTCGGTCACGCCGTTAACAAGATTCTGAAAGACATCATCGTCAAGAGTAAGTCGCTGGCGGGCTTTGACGCCCCCTATGTACCGGGCTGGGATTGCCACGGCTTGCCGATCGAGCATCAGATCGAAAAGCTGGCCAAGGGCGACAGCAAAGCCATCAAGAACAGCCCGCAAATCCACGCGCGCATTGTGCAATATCGCAAAGACAATGGCCTGGAGCCGAAAGACTTCAATCTGCCGCCCGCATTTATCCGCGAGCTGTGCCGTGAATACGCGGCCGCGCAGATCGAAATCCAGAAGGCCGACTTTATCCGGCTGGGCGTGCTGGGCGATTGGGATCACCCGTATCGCACCATGGACTTCAAAACCGAAGCCGACATCGTGCGCACGCTGGGCAAGATCCACGCCAACGGCTATCTGGTGGCGGGCCAGAAGCCGGTGCATTGGTGTGTGGACTGTGGCTCGGCGCTGGCAGAGGCTGAAGTCGAGTACGAAGACAAGACTTCGCCCGCCATCGACGTGGCTTTCCGCGCCGTAGACCGTGCTGCCGTCAGCAAGGCGTTTGGCGTTGCGGTGGATCGCGATGCCTTTGCCGTGATCTGGACCACCACGCCGTGGACGCTGCCCGCCAACCAGGCGGTATCGGTGCATCCGGACCTGACTTATCAATTGCTGGATACGCCCAAGGGTTTGCTGATTCTGGTGCGTGAACTGGCCGAAACCGCCCTCGCCCGTTATGGCGCGGCCGGCAGCCCGGTGATCGCCGAAACCACCGGCAAGGCGCTGGACCTGCTGCAACTGCAGCACCCGTTCTATGAACGCCAGGTGCCGATCATCCTGGGCGACCATGTCACCACCGACGCCGGTACCGGCCTGGTGCACACCGCGCCTGCGCATGGCCTGGAAGATTGGCAAGTAGGCCTGGTCTACAACCTGCCCAAAGACAATCCGGTGGGCGATGACGGCCGCTACAAGCAAAGCGTGCCGCTGTTTGCCGGGCTGACCGTGTGGCAAGGCAACCCTGAAATCATCAATCTGTTGACCGAGCGCGGCGTATTGCTGGCCAACGAAAAACTGCTGCACAGCTACCCGCATTGCTGGCGCCACAAGACCCCGATCATTTTCCGCGCCACCGCGCAATGGTTTATTGCCATGGAAAAGGCCGGTGTCGACGGCGATACGCTGCGTTCGCGCGCCAATGCGGCGGTGGAAGCCACCGAGTTCTTCCCGGCCTGGGGCCGTGCGCGACTGGAATCGATGATCGGCAATCGCCCGGACTGGTGTGTATCGCGCCAGCGTAACTGGGGCGTGCCGATGACTTTCTTTGTGCACAAGGAAACCGGTGAACTGCATCCGGATTCGCTGCGCCTGCTGGAAGAAGCAGCCAAGCGCATCGAAACCAAAGGTATCGAAGCCTGGTTTGAGCTCGATCCGGCTGAACTGCTGAGCGCCGAAGACCTGCCGCACTATCGCAAGCTGAAAGACACGCTGGACGTGTGGTTTGACTCGGGCTCCACCCACTACGCCGTGTTGCGTCAGCGCGAAGAACTGGCGTGGCCGGCCGATCTGTACCTGGAAGGCTCGGATCAACATCGTGGCTGGTTCCAGTCGTCGTTGCTGACCGGTTGCGCCACCGAAGGCCGCGCGCCGTACAAACAGCTGCTGACCCACGGTTTTACCGTGGACGAGAATGGCCGCAAGATGTCCAAGTCGCTGGGCAACGGCATCGAACCGCAGGAAATCTTCAACACCCTGGGCGCCGACATGCTGCGCCTGTGGATTGCCAGCGCCGATTACTCCGGCGAAATGTCGCTGTCGCAAGAGATTCTGAAGCGGACTTCGGATGCCTATCGTCGCATCCGCAATACCGTGCGCTTTTTGCTGGCCAATATCTCCGACTTCAAACAGGAACAGGCCGTTGCGACCGATGCAATGCTTGATCTGGACCGCCTGGCGCTGGCCGAATATGCCGCGTTCCAGAGCAAGGTGGGCGCGCTGTTTGAGCGCTACGAGTTCCATACGGCCATGCAGGAAATCCTGAAATATTGCTCGGAAGAACTCGGCTCGTTCTACCTCGACATCATCAAAGACCGTCTGTACACCATGCAGGCCGACAGTCACGGCCGCCGCTCGGCGCAGACCGCGCTGTGGCATATCACGCAAGGTCTGGTGCGTTTGCTGGCGCCGATCCTGTCGTTTACCGCGCACGAAGTGTGGCAAGCGCTGGGCAACGACGACAACGTGTTCTTGTCGACCTGGCACCACGTACCGGCCCCGGCCGATGCAGCGGCGCTGATCGAACGCTTTGCGCAAATCCGCGAAGTGCGCGCGCAAGTGCAGAAAGAAATCGAAGTGCAACGCGCCGACGGCAAGCTCGGTTCGTCGCTGCAAGCCGAAGTCGTGGTGACGGCGGAACCTGCCACCTATGCCGCACTGCAAAGCCTGGGCGACGATCTGCGCTTTGTGCTGATCGTATCGGCCGCCAGCGTGGTGGCCGGCGATGCCCTGGCCATTGCCGTCAAGGTCTCCGCGGCCGCCAAGTGCGAACGTTGCTGGCACTACACGCCAACGGTGGGCAGCCACGCTGATCATCCGGGCTTGTGCGCACGCTGCGTCGATAATCTGTTTGGCAAGGGCGAGGCGCGTCAGCATGCTTAAGTGGCTTGCCCTGGCCGTGGTGGTCATCATTCTGGACCAGGCGGCCAAGCTGTCGATTGCGTCGCACCTGACGTATGGCCAGTTGGTGCCCATCATTCCCGGCTGCTTCAGCCTGACGTTGGTCTACAACATGGGTGCGGCGTTTTCGTTTCTGGCCAATGCGGGCGGCTGGCAGCGGCATTTCTTTACCGTGCTGGCACTGGTGGTGGCCGTGGTCATCATCGGCCTGCTGCGCAAACACCACCAGCAACCGCGCTTTGCCGCGGCACTGGGGCTGATCCTGGGCGGCGCGCTGGGCAATGTGATCGATCGCGTGGCCTATGGTCATGTAATTGATTTCATTCTGGTTTACTGGAACAGTTCGTACTTTCCGGCGTTTAATGTGGCTGATTCAGCCATCTGTATCGGCGCAGGTCTGCTCATCCTCGATTCGATGCTGCGACCGCACCCTTCGCGAGAAAAAACTCAATGACCATGCAGATCATCCTTGCCAACCCGCGCGGCTTTTGCGCGGGGGTCGACCGCGCAATTGCGATCGTCGAGCGCGCGCTGGAAAAATTCGGCGCGCCGATCTACGTGCGGCACGAGGTGGTGCACAACAAATACGTGATTGAAGACCTGAAGCAGAAAGGCGCCATTTTCGTCGAAGAACTGGACGAAGTGCCCGCTGGCAATACGGTGATCTTCAGCGCGCACGGCGTATCGCAAGCGGTACGGCGCGAAGCCGAAGCGCGCGGCCTGAGCGTGTATGACGCCACCTGTCCGTTGGTAACCAAGGTGCATCTGGAAGTAAAACGCCTGCGCGAACAGGGCTACCAGATCGTGATGATCGGCCACAAAGGCCACCCGGAAGTGGAAGGCACCATGGGCCAGGCCGAAGGCGAAGGCATGTATCTGGTGGAGGACGAAGCCGACGTGCTGGCGCTGACGGTAACGCGGCCGGACCAACTGGCCTACGTAACGCAAACCACCTTGTCGGTGGACGATGCGCAATCGGTGATCAACGCACTGCGCGCGAAATTCCCCAACATCGTCGGCCCGAAAAAGGACGACATTTGCTACGCCACGCAAAACCGCCAGGACGCCGTCAAACAACTGGCGCGCGACGTGGACGTGTTGATCGTAGTGGGCTCGCCCAATAGCTCCAACTCCAACCGCTTGCGCGAAGTGGGCGCAACGCTGGGGATTGCGGCGTATATGGTGGATAACGCCAGCGAACTGAAGCAGGAATGGTTCGGCGGCAAAGTCCGCGTCGGCTTGACCGCAGGCGCGTCCGCACCGGAAATTCTGGTGCAACGCGTGGTAGAGCGAATCAAGGAATTCGGCGCGGAATCAGTCGCCCCGATGGAAGGGCTGGAAGAGAACGTGGTGTTTTCGCTGCCCAAGGGTTTGGCATAAGTAGACAAGCAAGACTGCCGCGGCTCATGCCCGTATGGCGCGTGACCCGGCTGTTTTGGGGCAACGCACATTTCGGTTATGCCGCGGCGTCTGTTCGAAAGCCAGCGCTTGCGTTCTGTTGGCGGCTTTGGATGGTGGGTCTTGACCCACCGTATGAGAGGTTGGCGGTTCTTGCGGGAGCGGTGACAAGTTAGACGGCGGTGGCCGTGCCAGATGGGCGCGTTAAGCAGTCGCTACCGATGTTCACCGTCACCCGTCGCTACCACGCCCACCCGATGTTGCGCAGCAACGAGGCAGCACGCCAGGCCAACAGCGGGCATTACCTGTCGAGGGAGGGGAAGGAGACCGGC
>NZ_BAAIHC010000014.1:0-112333 GCF_054652575.1 Silvimonas sp. JCM 19000
CTCTGATCCGCCAGCAAATCTTTTGTTAAAGATTCTTTAACGCGGCTAGACGCCTGCTTTTAGCGATCTGGTTTAATCCATGCTTAAAACACGCCCGGAATTTTTTCAGGTATCTAATATAAGTGGCGTAATCCGAGCCAGATATCTGCGTGCAAAGGCGTGCCGCTTGATGCCAGCCCCGACAGGCCCCACCATCCCTCCCTATCGCCCGCATTAAAGAATGCATTGATAAGGAGCAACAATATGGCCAAGGTCTTGATGTATACCACTGGGGTTTGCCCGTTCTGTGTCATGGCCGAACGCTTGCTGGCTCAGCGCGGCGTTGAGCAGATCGACAAGATACGTGTCGATCTGGAGCCCGGTCGCAAGCAGGAAATGATGGAGCGCACCGGCCGCCGTACCGTGCCGCAGATCTATATCGGCGATACGCATGTGGGTGGTTTTGATGATCTGTCGGCGCTGGATCGGGCCGGTGGTCTGGCGCCCTTACTGGCGGATGACTGAAGCTGGCAGCGCCCGGACTTTCGTGCGATGATTTCGGCCGCAGTCATGGCCCACTGCAAGCCATGACCCGAATGCTGTTCGAGCAGCATTCTGTAAAACACGAGATGGTTTTTTTAAATCAAGAAGCGCGCGGCCCCGCCGCAATACAAGGAAGGATGTCGCGATGAGCGAACAGAACCAAGACGCGAAGCAACCGGTTTTCGCGATTCAGAAAGTGTATGTCAAAGACGTTTCGCTGGAATCGCCGAACAGCCCCGGCGCTTTTATGGAACAAGAAACCCCTGAGTTCAGCGTGCAGTTCCGCAATCAGGCCACCGGCTTTGACAATGGCTTCTATGAAGCCCAGCTGACCGCCACCATTCAGGCCAAGGTTGGCGAACGCACCCTGTTCCTGGTTGAAGCGACGCAAGCGGGTCTGTTCTCGATCGAAAACATTCCGGCAGAAGAAATGGAACCGCTGCTGGGTATCGGTTGCCCGAGCATTCTGTTCCCGTATCTGCGCGAAGCCGTGTCTGATCTGACCACCCGCGCCGGCTTTATGCCTTTCCTGCTGCAACCGATCAATTTTGAAGCCATCTATCTGCAGCAACGCGCTCAGCAAGCTGAAGCCGCCAATGCCGATGCAACGACTCACTAAGTCGCTGCTCACCGCGCTGCTGCTGTGCAGTGGCGCGGTGCATGCACTCGATATCCGCTCGGCCTCTCATCACGGCGTTGTGCTGTACCAGGCGCCGCAAGATTCCGCAAAAAAGCTGTTTGTGATCAGCCGCAACACGCCGCTCGAGGTGCTGTCTGAAGCAGACGCATGGGCACGCGTGCGCGATCGCGATGGCACGCTGGCCTGGGTGCACAAGGCCGATCTATCCAATAAGCATATTGTCGTGGCCACCAAAGCGCTGGATGTGCGCCAGCAGGCGGATCTGTCTTCGCCCGTGGTATTGCATGCCGACAAGGATGTGTTGTTCGAACTCGTCGATAACAACCGCGCGGGCTGGCTCAAGGTCAAGCATCGCGACGGCGCGACGGGTTTTGTTCGTATCGAAGAGGTTTGGGGCGCATGAAACTTGCAGTTCTGGGCGCAGGCGCCTGGGGTACCGCGCTGGCGATCCGTTTTGCTGGTCAGCACCAGGTGGCGCTTTGGTGTCGCGACCAGCAACAGGCCAGCGATATGCAGGCCGCCCGCGCCAATATCCGTTATCTGGCTGATTCGCCGTTTCCCGATAGTTTGAGTGTGCATGCCGATCTTGCCGTCGCCATCGCTGGCGCGGAGCTGATCTTGCTGGTCACGCCCTTGTCTGGCCTGCGCCCGACACTGAAGGCGTTGACGGCGGCCGGTTCGCGCGCGCCTGTGCTGTGGGCCTGTAAAGGGCTGGAAGCGGGCACGATGAAATTTCCGCATCAGGTGGCCGAAGAAGAAATGCCGGCTGATGTGCCACGCGGCATGCTGTCGGGTCCCAGCTTTGCGCAAGAAGTGGCGCGCGGTCTGCCATCTGCGGTGACGATTGCCGCCAGCGACGGCGAATTTGCGCAGCGCACGGCCAATGCGCTGAATACGTCGGTCTTGCGTTTGTATGCCAGCGACGATCTGGTGGGTGTCGAAATCGGCGCTGCCGTCAAAAACGTATTGGCCATCGCCGCCGGCATTTGCGACGGGATGAATTACGGTTTGAATGCCCGTGCCGCTTTGCTGACGCGTGGTCTGGCAGAAATGGCGCGCTTTGGCGCGGCGCAAGGCGCCCGGCCGGAAACCTTTATGGGCCTGGCCGGCATCGGCGATTTGCTGCTGACAGCCACCGGTGACCTGTCGCGCAACCGACGCGTGGGTTTGCTGCTGGCAGAGGGGCTCAAGCTGGATGATGTGCTGCAGAACCTTGGTCACGTTGCCGAAGGCGTTCCGGCGGCACGCGAAGTCTGGCGCCAGGCGCAAGCGCTGGGCGTCGATATGCCGATTACTGCCGGTGTCTGTCGCGTGTTGTTTGAAGATGCCGCAGTAGCCGATGTATTACAGACCCTGATGGGGCGCGCACCGCGTCGCGAAGGCGAATAAGGCTGACCACCGCGCTGACGGAAAGCTTGATCGCCCCTCTCTAACGCCCGGTTTTTCCGGGCGTTTTTGTTTCTGCAGATAAGTTGCGCCACTGATCGCACGTCAGCAAACGATCATGATTCTGCAACAAACGACGCGTAGCGTCGGGCGCACAAACCCACGGAGATGTGCCATGTCCGACGCTACTACGTTCGAGGCCGCACGCAGCGGCCCACGCCCCTCGCTCGAAAAACAGAACGGCCCGCTGGCGATCGGCCTGTTCGGTTTGTTGCTGCTCGGCGGCATTGTTTTTACGGTTTTCAGCCTCGCGCACGATATTGACGCCGCAGCCACCGCCACCAGCAGTTGGCTGCCCTATATCCTGCTGGGCGTCGCCTTGCTGATTGCGCTCGGCTTTGAGTTCGTCAACGGCTTTCATGACACCGCCAATGCCGTCGCCACTGTCATCTACACGCATTCGCTGCCCGCCACCTTTGCCGTGGTCTGGTCCGGTTTCTTTAATTTTCTGGGCGTGCTGTTTTCTAGTGGCGCGGTGGCGTTTGGCATCATTTCGCTCCTGCCGGTCGAGCTGATTCTGCATGTGGGCAGCCACGCCGGTTTCGCCATGGTGTTTGCGCTGTTGATCGCGTCCATCATCTGGAACCTGGGGACGTGGTGGCTGGGCTTGCCCGCGTCCAGCTCGCATACGCTGATTGGTTCGATTATCGGCGTGGGTCTGGCCAATCAGTTGATGTCAGGCGGCAACGGGCACACCACGGGCGTGGATTGGTCGCAAGTGCTTAATGTGGGCAAGTCGCTGCTGTTGTCGCCGCTGGTGGGCTTCTTTTGCGCCGCGCTGCTGTTGTTGTTGATGAAATTGCTGGTGCGCGCCCCGGCTTTGTACAAAGAGCCGAAAACCAATGCCCCGCCGCCGTGGTGGATCCGTGGCCTGCTGGTGCTGACCTGCACTGGCGTCAGCTTTGCTCATGGTTCCAATGACGGGCAGAAAGGCATGGGGCTGATCATGCTGATCCTGATCGGGATCTTGCCGACCACCTACGCGCTGAACCGCGCGCTGCCGCAGCAGGAGGTGGTCACGTTTCAGGCGGTGTCGCAGCAAGTGCAGGCCACGTTAAAGCAACACAGCGCTGACCCGGCACCGCAGGACTATCGTGCGGCCGTGCAACGCTTTATCCAGACCCGCAGCATTGCGCCGGACACCTTGCCCGCCGTTACGGCACTCGCTGGCGCGATCGCCAATCAGACGGCGCAATACGACACGTTGAACCGTTTGCCCAATACCGTGGTGCAGAACGTACGCAATGACATGTACCTGAACTCCGAAGCGCTGCGCTTATTGCTTAAAGACGCGCATAGCCCGCTTAGCGGCGATGATGCGGTGGTGGTCGCCAACTATCGCAAGACCCTGGATAACGCCACCCGCTTTATCCCGACCTGGGTCAAGATTGCCGTCGCCATTGCGCTCGGCCTGGGCACGCTGGTGGGCTGGAAACGCATCGTGGTCACGGTGGGAGAGAAGATAGGCAAGAGCCACCTGACCTACGCGCAAGGCGCCAGCGCCGAGTTGGTGGCAATGACCACGATTGCCGCGGCCGACATGTATGGGCTGCCGGTCAGCACCACCCATGTGTTGTCGTCGGGCATTGCCGGCACCATGGCGGCCAATCACTCGGGCCTGCAGATGAGCACGGTGCGCAATTTGCTGATGGCATGGGTGCTGACGCTGCCCGCCGCAATGGCGCTGGCCGGCGGCTTGTACTGGATTTTCAGTCAGTTGGGTAGCTGATGCTGCCGTCAGCTTGGCAAAAAAACGGGCGCGGTGGCGCCCGTTTTCAGTTAGCTGGCATCGCGCAAGAACTGCCGTTGTGCCGCCACAAAATCAGCCAGATGCGACAAGAACGGCACATGCGCCGCGCCGCGGTGCGTTACCAACTGCGCGCCGGCGATCTGTTCCGCCAGCCACTGCCCCGCAGCCAGCGGCGTCATGGCATCGCGATCGCCATATTGCAGCAGCACGGGCAGCGCCAGCTTGCCCACCTCTGCGCGCAAATCGGTGTCGCGCAAGATGTCGAGACCGGCCTTGAGCGCGGCCGCGTCGGGTTCACCATGGCCAAATAAATCATCGATCAGCTGCCGTGCCAGCTCGCGTGCTTCGCCGCCACCCATGGTTTGCAGCGCGACAAAGCGCTTGAGCGTACCGCGCCAGTCGCCGCCGAGATGATCGGTGAACTGCTGCAACACCGGCAGCGGCGTCGCGCACGGCCAGTCAGCGCGCTGGGCAAAACTGGGCGACGCGGCCACCAGCGTGAGCGAGCGCACCTTTTCGGATTGCTGCAAAGCCCATTGCGTGGCCACTGCCCCGCCCAGCGACCAGCCGACCACATGCACCGGCAACGGAAACGCCGCGTCCACCGCGCTCACCAGTTGATCCAGCGTATACGGCGTGATGCTGTCACTCCGCCCGCAGCCGGGCAGATCGACGCGATGGCAGCAAAATTCGTCCGCCAGTGCCGCAGTAACCTGGCGCCAGACCATGCCATTCATGGCCCAACCGTGCAGAAACACCACGTCGGCGCCTTGGCCGATGCTTTCAAAATACAGGCTCACCGCGTTTTTCCTGTCAGAGGCGTCGCGGCAAGTTGCCGCAGAATATCGATCAGATCATCGGCCAGTTGCGTCACGGCGGCAGCGTCATGCGCGGCCGACAAAGTGATGCGCAGGCGTGGCGACGGTACCGTAGGCGGACGGATGGCGGCCACCCAATGCCCGCGTTCGCGTAAAGCCTGCGAGGCCGCCAGCGCGGTAGCGCTATCTGGCATCAGCACCGGCTGGATCGGGGTGGACGAAGGCATCAACGCCACCTGCGCTGCCAGCAAGCGCGTGCGCAGATTGGCGATATGGCTACGCAGCGTGGCGCGCCGTTCGGGTTCGGACTGGATTACCGCCAGGCTGGCCAGCGTCACCGCCCCCAGCAGCGCTGGCGCGGCAGTGGTATAGATGTAGGGCCGCGCATGGTTGATCAGATAATCGATCACCACCGCCTCCGCTGCGACAAAAGCGCCGGCGCCTCCGGCGGCCTTGCCCAGCGTGGCCAGATAGATCAGCCGGGGCGAGTCGATATGCGCCGCCGCCATGGCGCCGCGCCCGTCGCCAAGCACGCCAAAACCGTGGGCATCGTCAATAAACAGCCAGGCATCGTGCGCCTCGGCCAGCGCCAGCAACTCCGCCAGCGGCGCCTGATCGCCGTCCATGCTGAACACAGCATCGGCCACGATCAACTTGCGCCGGGCGGGCGTATGCGCCAGCAGATGCGCCAGTTGCGCCAGATCATTGTGGGCATAACGCTTGAAACTGGCGCGCGACAACATGCAGGCGTCGTTCAGCGAGGCATGGTTGAGCTTGTCGGCAAACACGGCGTCCTCGCGCCCCAGCAGCCCGGTGATGACCGCCAGATTGCCCAGATAACCGGTGGCAAAAGTCAGCGCGGCGGGTTTACCGACAAAGGCGGCCAGCGCGTCTTCGGCGTCTTGATGCGGCTGTTGGTGGCCGCACACCAGATGCGATGCGCCACTACCCACGCCCCACTGCGCCGCTGCGTCCTGCGCTGCGGCGATCAGACGCGGATGATGGGCCAGGCCTAGATAATCATTGCTACAAAAATTATTCAGCGACTGCCCTGCCACCGTCACCACTGGCCCCTGCGGCGATTGCAGCAAGGGGCGTTGGCGATACAGATGATCAGCGCGGCGCTGGGTCAGTTCGTCTGCCAGCGTGGCAAACGGCGAAGAAGGATGCGGGGTTTGAGCCATGGCCGCGATTGTACGACAAGCCCGGCCTAGGCCAGCAGCACTCGCCACAGCGCATATACCACCAGCCCGGCGCCGATGCCCCACAGCAGATGGCGCGTGCGCCAGACGATCACCCCGGTGACCAGTGCGCCAGCCAGCTGTGCGTTATGCCAGCTTAGCCAGAGCTGGTCGTCGTGCAGCAACACGGCGGGGACGGTGATGGCGGTCAGCACCGCAGTCGGCACGTAATCAAGCGCTTGCTTCAGCCGTGGCGGAATCTGCCCACCGCGCAACCACAAACCGGCGCGCACCGGATAAGTGACGGCCGCCATGCCCAGCAATAACAGCAGCGTATTCATGGCTTGTCCTCCGCTTTGGGAGCAAGTAGCACGCCAACGCCAATTCCCACCAGCGCGGCCACCATCAGGCCCAGCTTGTAGGGTAATTCACGCGCCGCAATCGCGACGACGGCAGCAGCCAGCGCCGCTGCCACATGCGAACGATCTTTGAGCAGTGGCACCACGATGCCGACAAAGGTGGCCACCATGGCAAATTCAAGGCCCCAACCGGCAATGCCGGGCAGGCTATGGCCCAGCACGATGCCCATACCGGTCCAGAACAACCAGTTGCTGAACATGGCCAGCGCCGAGCCCATATAAAAGCGCGCCAGATGCACCGGCTCGCCGCTGTCGAGCTTGTGAAACACGATGGCAAAGGTCTCATCGGTGAGAAACCACGCCATGCCCGCGCGCCAACTGCGCGGCAAAGTGCTGACGGCAGGCAGCAAGGCCGCGCTATACAGGGCGTGGCGCAAGTTAACAATAAAGGTGGTCGCGATGATGATGGGCGCGGCCGTGCCGGTGGCGAGCAGGGTTACGGCGATAAACTGGCTGGCCCCGCCATACACCAGGGCCGACATCAGGAAGGTGGCCCAGACCGGTAATCCGTGCGAAATGGCCAGCGTGCCGTAGATAACGCCAAAGGGCGCGGCGCCGATCAGCATAGGCAGCGTGTCACGCGCGCCTTGCCAGAAGCCAGCGGGATGCAGGTGGGGCGCGGACGGCGCCGTGGGGGTTGCGAGAGAAGTCATGGCCCGCATTCTAGCGGAGACCTGCTGTTTCGCCTCGGCACAGTGCCTGCTGCGGCGCAGCCAAACAGTGCATAATTGCGCCGACAAAAAAGCAAGACGACCCGCTCCCATGCCTACCCGATTTCGCTGGCACCATCCGCAATGCCTTGCTCCGCGCGCCTTGCAGCCCTGGCTGAGCGAACGCGGCTCGCTGACCGCCCGCCTGGTGGCGCACTATCCAGCGTTCAGCGTGCGCGTCTTGCGCCAGCGTGAGCAGGCGCCGCACGCCGACGAACTGGCCACCTTGCAACTACCGCGCCGCGTGCGCGTACTAACGCGCGATGTGTTGTTACTGAGCGCAGAGATGCCGCTGGTGTATGCGCATAGCGTGGCTTCGCGCAGCGCGGTGCGCGGCGGTTTCCGGCGGCTGAAGGGCATCGGCAATCGCTCGCTCGGTTCCATGCTGTTTGCCGACCCGACCATCCGCCGCAGCCCGCTGGCGTGGCGCCAGATCGACCGCCGTCATCCGCTATGGCAGCAAGCGCGCGCTGCGGTCGGGCCTTTGCCCGCGCGCTTGTGGGCGCGGCGCTCGTTGTTTATCAGCGGGCCGGATCGGTTGTTGGTGACTGAAGTGTTTCTGCCGCCCGCCTTCTAGCCACCCCCAACGCAAAACGGCCCCGGCGCGCCAGGACAGTTCCTGCGCGGCCGGGGCCGTTGTTTTATAACGCGCGCTTAGTACGACAGGGTGTTGACCCCCGCTGCGCCGACGGCAAGCAAGCGGTAATAGGCAAAGGTCAGCGCATACAGATCCGAGGTCACGCCAGAATTGGCCGTGGTCCAGACCGTACCGGTGGTGGTGCCATTCAACACCACACCCCCGGCGCCAACCGCTTCAAACTGCGAGCCCCATGCTGCGGCGTACAGGGTTTGCGTGGTCGGCGACGACTGCACAGTCCAGGTGGTGCCATCGGTGCTTTCAATAATCGTACCGTTGGCGCCCACGGCCACGCGCACGTCGTCGGCACTGGCGGCCACGCTGTACAGATCGCTGCTGGTGTTGGTGGTGATCTGGGTCCAGCTGGCGCCATCCGAGCTGGTAAACATGATGCCGCCCACGCCCACGGCGTAGAACTTGCTGTCGATCGAGTTGTAGTAAATGCCGAGCAGATTGGACGAGGTAAACGCGGTTTGCGCAGTCCAGCTCACGCCATCGCTCGAACGCAGCACCGCGCCATTGTCGCCAACGGCCACATAGTAGCTGGCGCTAACGGCCACGCCGGTCAGATTGGTGGTGGTGCCCGAGGTCTGCGTGGTCCAGGTCAGACCGTCTACGCTGGTCAGGATGGTGCCGTTGGCGCCAACCGCCACAAAGACATCGCCCAGCGCCGTGGTATAGGTCACGCCGCGCAGGTCATTGGTGGTGTTGGAAGTGCGCGCTGTCCACGTTTGCGCCGCCGGGGTGCTGGTATAGATGCTGCCGCCAAGGCCAACCGCCACATACACGCCTGCACCACCTGAGATACCGCGGCGCGTGCCGGCGTCCATCACCGGGCCCGCAGTCCAGGTGTAGCCCGATGCCATCGGGGTGACGGTCTGGGCGGCGGTGGTGGCACCGGCTTTATCCGAGCCGACTGCGGCATTCATCAAGAACGAATACGGCAGGCCGTTGGTCAGGCCCGTCTGCGAATACGGCGAGGTAATGCCATCCAGAATGCGCGGGCTGGGTTGCTTCAGGATGTTGTCGCGGGTCAGCGTGGTGGTTTGCGCGCTGAACAGCCAATAAGTCAGCCCCGAGACCGTGTCCCAGCTGACCAGCACGGCACCATCCGCGGGCAGCACAGTAAAGCCCGTCGGCGCGGCGGTATCTGAATCGGACGAGCCGCCGCAAGCGACCAGAGCGAGACTGAGGCTGAGGGCGACGGCCCGTTTGGAAAAAATGTTCACGTTGAGCGGCTTCCGTTAATTTTTGATCAAGAGACCGGCAGGCGGTCATGCCAGGCGCAAGCCTGGAAGGCGACAAGATTAACGCATTCCGCGCCAACTGAAACGACGTCTTTCGTGTATCGAAATGCATCTTTCAAGACATTACGCCAGGCGGCATGCCCAGCGCGGCGCCCTGCGGCCCGCCCGCGTGGCCGCTTCCAGCCAGACAACCTTTGCGGCACACTGCGCACTTGCTCCAGTTTGCGTGTTTTCGCCATGACCCTTGCTGCCCAACCTTCCCGCCTGACGCTCTATCTCAAACTCACCCGCATGGATAAACCCATCGGCAGTCTGCTGCTGCTCTGGCCCACGCTGTGGGGCTTGTGGTTTGCCGGAGCCGGGCGGCCGGACTGGCGCATTGTGCTGATCTTTGTGCTGGGCACCATCCTGATGCGCTCGGCGGGCTGCGTGATCAACGATTACGCCGACCGCGACTTTGATGGCCATGTCGAACGCACCCAGCATCGCCCCATGGCGGCCGGTCTGGTGTCCGGCAAAGAGGCGTTGTGGCTGGCCACCATTCTGGCTTTGCTGGCTTTCTTGCTGGTGCTGCCACTTAATCCGCTCACGCGCTGGATGTCGATTCCGGCGGTGCTGGTGGCGGCCAGTTATCCTTTTACCAAACGCTTTCTGGCCATCCCGCAAGCCTATCTGGGCATTGCCTTCGGCTTTGGCATTCCGATGGCGTATGCGGCGCTGACCAACGCCTTGCCGCCGATTGCGTGGATTTTGTTGCTGGGCAATATGTTCTGGAGCATCGCCTACGACACCGCCTACGCCATGACCGACCGCGAAGACGATCTGAAGATCGGCATCAAGACCTCGGCGATTACCTTTGGCCGCTTTGATGTGGCCGCCGTCATGCTGTGCCATTTTGTGTTTCTGGGCGTAATGGCGTGGGCCGGTTGGTATAGCGGCCGCGGCCTGCCGTATGCCATCGGGCTGGCGGCGGCGCTGGCGCTGATGCTGTTCCAGCAATATCCGCTGATCAAGGATCGCAACCCGCAGCGTTGCTTCAAAGCCTTTCTGACCAACAACCGCATCGGTGGTGTGATTTTTGCCGGGCTGTTGCTGGATTACTGGCTGCACGGCTAAGCCGCCCGATGGCGTGGACGGCCCTGATTACCGCGCCGCGTGCGCTGGCCTTGCAGCTATCCGACGCCGAGGCGGGCACGCCGCGGCAATGGTACTGGCTGGAAATCGCCGCGTTACAGACGCCGCTGGCTGACCCGCCGCGCATGCCTTTGTGGCTGCTGCGGCGGTTTGGCCCGCTACTGGCGTGGCCGGTCTTGCGCGCCAGCCGCTTACCCGGCGCGGCCCTGTATGCGCTGCATGCCCGCAGCGTCAGCCGCATTGCGCATCAAAGCGCCCAGGATGCCGCGCTAGCGATTGCCACCTTGCCGTTGTTGCTGGCGGGGCTGAATCTGTTAACGCCCACGATTGCCTTTATGTGCTGGCTGCTGTTGCTGGGCGGTTTGATCTGGCAAAGCGTCCGCGCCGGGCGCACGCCGCGCGGCAGCGTGGTGCCAGTTGCCCTGAGCCCCGACAACGCGGATGCGGCGGTGCTGCCCGGTCCGGAAGAAATCGTCGGCCTGCAAGCCTTGTTGATCAGCGCCGGCGCCCCGCCCGCCAGCGCCGCACGTCTGGTCGCCGCGCTGGCCGAACAGGCCGACCAGGTTTTGCCCGATTTGCTCGCCTGGTTGCCCGACCTGGCCCCCACCGCCCCCGACCGTACCACCCGCATGCGCGCCGCCTGGCTGGGCTGGTTGCTGATTACGCTGCCCGCCTGCATCAGCTGGATCTGGCTGCCGCGTTGGCCGGCGCTGGTGTTGTGCGTGCTGTGGAGCGCGGCAGTGCTGGCGCTGTGGCAACGACGCAGCGCCGCCGTGCTGGTGATGGTCAGCGCGGTGTTGGCTTATGCGCTGGGCCGACTGGGGCACGGTGGCTGACCCGCCCGGCTGTGCTAAAATCCGCGCCTATCTTTTCTAACCGCTTTAGCAGGGAAGTCTCATCATGGCCGGCCATAGCAAGTGGGCGAATATTCAACATCGTAAAGGCCGTCAGGACGCCAAGCGCGGCCAGGTGTTTACCCGTCTGATCAAAGAAATTACCGTCGCTGCCAAAATGGGCGGCGGCGACGTCAACATGAACCCGCGTCTGCGTCTGGCAATCGATAAAGGTCTGGCGGCCAACATGCCCAAAGACAATATCCAGCGCGCAGTGGACCGCGGTACCGGCAATCTGGAAGGCGTGGACTACGCCGAGACCCGCTACGAAGGCTACGGCCTGAACGGCGCGGCCATCATGGTGGATTGCCTCACCGATAACAAAGTCCGTACCGTGGCCGATGTGCGCCATGCCTTTGCCAAGTACGGCGGCAATATGGGTACCGATGGTTGCGTGTCGTTCCAGTTTAAACACTGTGGTTATCTGATTTTTGCGCCGGGCACCAACGAAGACGCACTGATGGAAGCCGCGCTGGAAGCCGGTGCCGATGACGTGGTGACCAACGACGACGGTTCGATCGAAGTGATCACCCCGCCGTACGAATATGTCGGCATCAAAGACACGCTCGAAGCCGCTGGCTTCAAGGCCGAAATGGGCGAAGTCACCATGAAGCCGCTGGCCGAAACCGAAATCACCGGCGACGACGTGGCCAAAATGCAGAAACTGCTCGACGCACTGGAAAGCCTGGACGACGTGCAAGAGGTGTACACCACCGCCGTGATGGATGAAGAGTAAAGCCGACGCCATCCACGCAGTTTGAGCGGATCGGCACCATATCTGATTGGTGCCGGATCAAGTCCGCTGCCGCTGCAACGCATACTGGCTCTACCGTTCACTGTTCCGGAGAGCCAGTATGTCCCCCCGCCATTTGATCCCTGTTGCTGCATTGCTTGCCTCCTGCGCTGGCGCCGCTGAATTTGAAGTGAGCAGCCCTGATCTGCCCGACCATCGTTTTTCCCCCGCGCTGATTGCCAATGGCTTTGGCTGCAGCGGCGGCAACCAGTCCCCGCAGATCGTCTGGCGCAACGCCCCCGCCGCCACACAAAGCTTTATGGTGACCATGTATGACCAGGACGCGCCAACCGGCTCGGGCTACTGGCACTGGGTAATTGCCAATCTGCCGCCCACCACCACGCAATTGCCGCGCGGTGCCGCCAGCCAGCCCGCGACATTGCCCTCCGGTACGCTGCAAATCAGCAATGACACCGGCCAGCCCGGTTACCTCGGCCCTTGTCCGCCGCTGGGCGAAACGCATCGCTATCTGATCACCGTCATCGCCCTCAAAACGCCAAAGCTGGACGTGCCGCCCGGCGTGACGCCCGCCACCGCAGGCTTCGTGGCACACTTTGCAACGCTGGCCAAAGCCAGTTACACCGCCACCTGGAGCCGCTAACGCATGAGCCGTCAGATCATCAGCCGCGCCGGTCTGGGTTTTGCCGCGCAAATCGAGCAATACGGCGAAATGCAGATGCTGCGCGTCAGCGTCGACCAGCCTTTGCTGCTGATGGTGCGCGAAGGCAGCAAGCTGCTGCGCTGGCAACAGCGCGAGCAGATCATCGAGGCTGGCCAGGCGGTAGTGATCGCGGCCGGGCTGGTGTTGGACGTGACCAACCGCCGCGCAGGCGAGCATGCGTATCAGGCCACGTCTTTGGGGTGGGATAACGCGATGATCATGGCCGCGGCGCAAGGGCTGGCACCCGGCGCGGCGCGACGGCCGGTGCAGACCGTACACAGCGTGCAGCCGCTCGGGGCGATTTCGGCCGATTTCTACGCCAGCTATCTGCACGCAGTAGCCGGGCTGGCCCAGCCGCATATTCCGCACAGCGTGGCGCAACAACGCATGCTCGAGATGCTGTTGTGGCTGGCCGAAGCAGGGGTGCAGTTTTCGCCCGATACCCGCAACAGCCTTGGCCAGCGTTTGCGTCAGCTGTTTTTGAGCGATCCGGCGCGACCGTGGAGCGCGGCCGAAGTCGCCCACCATTGCGCCACCAGTGAGGCCACGTTGCGCCGCCGCCTGGCGCAAGAGCAATTGACGCTGAGTGCGCTGCTGAACGAGGTCCGCATGGCCAGCGCACTGACCTTGCTGCAATGCACCTCGCAGCCGGTCACGCAGATTGCGCTGGCGGTGGGTTATGACTCGGCTTCGCGCTTTGCCATCCGGTTTCGGCAACGCTACGGCTTTGCCCCCACCGGCATCCGCGGGCACCAACGCGCGGCGGCCTGACTGCCGTTTTCGCGACTGTTCTCAAAGCCGATACAAATCAGCGACAAACCTGGGGCGACGCATTGGGCAAAGCCAGGCGGCATGCTATAACCCTGCGACCATCTTCAGGGTTACACCATGCCGCAACGCCGTGTCGCGCTGCCCCTTCCGCTGACCTTCCTCGCGTTGATCTGGGCGCTGATTGCCGCTGATTACGCCGGTTTGCGGCTGACTGCGGCGGTCGATCACTGGAGCAATGACCGCCTGCTGGCGCGCCATGCCCAACAGCGTGCGGCGGCAGCGGATGTGGTCATCGTCAATATCGATCAGGCCAGTTTGACCGCGATGCAGGACGACGCGGGCAGCTGGCCATGGCCGCGCGCCATCCACGCCGAAATGCTCAACGGCCTGGCCCAACAACATCCGCGCGCCATCGTGTTTGATCTGATGTTTAACGAGCCCGACGCATTCCGCCCCGACAGCGATCAGCTGTGGCAAAACAGCGTCAACGCGCAACGCGCCTTGCTGTATCTGCCCAGCGTGCAGCTGGCCGATGGCAACGGCCCCAAATTGCGTGATCTGCCGCCCAGCCTCGGCCTGCGGCGCAGCGCCGGGGCCGACCCCGACGCCAGCCTGCCGCTGTTATTGCCGACAGCCGTGGCCCCCAGCGCCTGGCGCGGTGGCCTGATCAACTTTGTTGCCGACCGCGATGGCATCGGCCGCCATTATGCGTTGCGGCATGAATATGCGGGCTGGAGCCTGCCTTCCCTGCCGGCCCAGCTGGCCCAGGACCAGCACTGGCCCCTGCCTGACGCCAGGCGCTTTACCCTTAACTGGACCCGGCCGCATCAGCGCGTGAGTTACGCCGATCTTTATTACGATTTCAATCGCGAGCATCCGCAGCGCCCGGCCGATGAGTTCCGCAACAAGATCGTGCTGATTGGCACGGCCGCGCCGGGGCTGCAGGATTTGCGCCCGACGCCGTTGTCCAGCAGCTATCCTGGCATTGAGATTCTGGCCACCGCCATCGATAACCTGCAGCACGGCGACTGGTTGCGCCAGGCGCCGCGCTGGCAAGCGGGCCTATGGGCGCTGCTGTTGACCGCCGCGCTGCTGGGCGCATTTGCCTGGGGCATCGATGCGCTATGGCTGGGCTGGGCCTTGATAGGGCTAACCGTGCTGAGCGTGCTGGCGGGATGGCTGGCGCTGGGCCAGCGCTGGGTGCTGCCGCTGTATGGTCCGCTGGTGTGGGCATGGC
Organism: Silvimonas sp. JCM 19000; assembly: GCF_054652575.1. NCBI lineage: Bacteria > Pseudomonadati > Pseudomonadota > Betaproteobacteria > Neisseriales > Chitinibacteraceae > Silvimonas > Silvimonas sp. JCM 19000. Next base: position 14,860 of record NZ_BAAIHC010000014.1, read on the forward strand.
TGGCTTATCTGGCAGGCGCAGTACAGGCGTGGCTGGCAGAAAAACAGCGGCGCGAGCAGGCGCTGGCCATGTTCGGCCGCTTTGTTGATCCCCGCGTGGCGCGCCAATTGCTGGAAACCGGCCAGCTGGATCAAAGCGCTCAGGCGCGTAGCCGCGAAATCACTGTGTTGTTCTCGGATATCCGCGGCTTTACCACGCTGTCGGAGACACGGCCGCCGGAATATATCGTCGATCTGCTCAACCGCTATTTCAGCCGCCAGGTTGACGTGGTATTCCGCCACGGCGGCACGCTGGACAAGTTTATCGGCGATTGCATCATGGCTTTCTGGGGTGCGCCGACGGATGATCCGGCGCATGCACAACACGCCGTCAGCGCCGCGCTGGAGATGGCGCAAGTGCTGCAGGATTTCCGCCGCGAACTAACCGATCTGCAAGCCGACTTTGACATCGGCATCGGGCTGCACAGCGGGCTGGCCGTGGTCGGTCTGATCGGCTCGCCAGCGCGGCTGGATTACACCGCCATTGGCGACAGCGTCAATCTGGCCAGCCGCATCGAGGGCGCCACCAAAGGCGTGGCGCGCATCCTGGTGTCGCAAGCCACTCGCGATGCTTGCGGCGATGCATTCGGTTTTGCCGATCACGGCACCCACACGGTCAAAGGGCGTGAACAGGGCGTGCGCCTGTATGAGCCGCATGCCCTGGCGGCCAACCACGCCACCTCAACCCGGAGCGCACCATGAAAACAACATCGATCCACCTCTTGGGCGTGGCCGCACTGGCCTGCAGCCTGCTGGCGCACGCCGAAACCGGCACCGTTATCCGCGCCAGCGAGCTCAAACAAAAGCCGTTTCTGGATGCCAGCAGCACCGGCCAGGTCAGCCCGGGCAACAGCGTCAGCATCGTGTCGCGCCAGGGCGCGTGGATGCAGGTCAAGGCCAATGGCCAGAGCGGCTGGATCAAATTGCTGAATGTGCGCACCGGCAGCGCCAGCGCGGGCAGCGGCGGCAATAGCCTGGGCACGCTGGCCAAAGTACTGACCACGGGCTCCTCTGGCACCACCGTCACCACCGGCGTCAAAGGCCTTACCAGCGGCGAAGTCACCGCCACGCATCCGGATCCGGCGCAGTTGCAGAAGCTGGATGACTACGCCAGCTCGACCAGCCAGGCGGCCACTGCTGCCCGCAAAGTGCCACTGAAGCCGCGCCAGGTGGACGACATCGCCACCCGTGCCAGCAACCGGAGCAATTAAAATGCGTTACCTCCTCTCCACCTTGCTGGCCCTTGCCAGCCCGATGCTGGTGCTGGCCGCACCGGCCCAGGCGCTGGATCTGAATGGCGTGCTGGACAAGCTCAATAACAATCCCGATCTGGTGAACGCGCTCAGCGGCACCGTCAAAGGCGTGGTCAACGCCAACCGCAGCATTTCGCCACAAGAAGAACAAAGCATCGGCGACGGGCTGGCTTCGAATATGCTGGGCGCGGCGCCGCTGGTGAATGACGCTGCCCTGCAACGCTACGTAAACGACGTCGGCACATGGGTGGCCAGCCAGAGCGGAGCCAGCGGTTTCAACTGGCGTTTTGGCGTGATCGACACCGACACCATCAACAGCTTTGCCATGCCCGGCGGCATCGTGCTGCTTACGCGCGGTCTGCTCGGTCAGATGCAAAGCGAAGCGCAACTGGCCTGTGTGTTAGGGCACGAAACCACGCACGTGCTGCGCCATCATCATCTGCGGGCCATTCAGTCCTCGGCCGGGCGCGATGCCTTGAGCAATGCGGTGCAGGGCGCGATTGCCTACAAGGGCAGCAATGCGGGCAAGCAGATAGGCGCCAATCTGGCTTCGGGCTTTTCTGAGGTGTATGTGCGCGGGCTGGACAAGGACGATGAATTTGAGGCCGACGTCAGCGGCATGGTGCTGTGCGCACGCGCTGGCTACAACCCGTATGCGCTGGCCGCAGTCTTGCAAGCGCTAGACGCACTGAACCCCACCGACGGCAATCTGCAATTGCTGTTCGCCACCCACCCCAGCCCGCGCGCCCGGCTGGACAAGATTGATGCCGTGGTTGGCGCGCAACTGGAGCCCTATGCCAACGGCGTCGAAAACACTGCGCGCTTCCAGTCGTTTGCCAAGCGCTACGGCAAGGTTGGCCTGACCAGCAATCCCTGAGCGCCGTTACGCCTGCGCCTCGCCCGGTCCGTTGCCCTAATGACCAGGATTGAACTGGCTGATCTGTTCCACCGTGTACACCGGCTTATCCAGCGCGGCAGCCAGCGAGCCAATCTGGATCAACCTGGCCTTGGCCGGATTGCTCGCGTCGCTGAGCGGCGCAATCGATTGCACCTGCACGCCTGATTGCAACAGCGACAACGCCACCAGCCGCACCGCTTCCGCGGGTACTTGCGCGCCATACCAGACGCTATTGGTGGGCGTGTGTTTAAGCGTCGGGTTGCCATTACCCGACTTGAGCGCAAACCCGGCGTTCTGCAGATTATTGAGCAGTACCGACTGAATCAGATCGCGGTCCAGATCCTTGGGAAAATACTGGATGGTGATGCCGGCGTTGCCCTGCTTGACTGCGGGCGTGGCAATGCTGGCGGTGGCCTGGGCCGCTTTGAGGCCTTGCGAAATCTTCTCCGGCGATTGGTTCTCGGGCCGGATGCCCAGCGCCTGGCCGAGTTTTTCGACCTGCGCGCTGATGCTGGTGACCGCGCTATCAACGCGGCCCACCTGGCTGGCCACATTCACCGCGCGCACATCCAGATTGGCCAGCGCCGTCAGCGCCTTGTCCAGATTGGTCTGCACCTTGGCGGCGCGCGTTTCGGCGGTTTGTGCCGCATGGGCCGAGGCCAGGCTTTTGTTCCACGACGACCAGCCGGTATAGATGGCCGAGGCCGCCATCATCACGATCAGCAAGGTGGTGCCGACGCTGCGCAGATTTTTGCGTGCATCAAAGAACAAACCCCACAAACCAATCGCCAGTCCTATCCCGGGCAGAAAAAAGTAATCAAGCACCGTGCGGCTCCGGCTGAGGGCAATGGCTTAACCCTGGAACATGAGCCGCGCGCTGCCAAGCGCAACCGTACTCGCGCCGCGCCAGACGCAAGCCAGCGGCCTCGCTATAATCGCGGTTTACGCCCGGCCACCCGGCCTGGCCTTCCCTTGTTTTGATCCGGCGCGCGATCCGGGCCGGTCTGGAGCCTGCATGCATCCGTATTCCCAACGCCGTGAGCGCCTGATTGCTGATTTGTCCGCTGGCGTGCTGATTCTGCCCACCGCGCCCGAACAAACCCGGAATGCCGATTCCACCTTTCCGTTTCGCTACGACTCCAGCTTTTATTACCTGACCGGCTTTGAAGAACCGGAAGCCGTGTACGCCCATGTCATCGGTGATGCGCCGCAAGCCGTGCTGTTCTGTCGGCCCAAAGACGAGACTCACGAAATCTGGGATGGCTATCGCTACGGCCCGGCTGCGGCCCAGGAAAAATTCGGCTTTGATGCCGCCTATTCCACCGACGATCTTGATGCCGAGATGGTCAAGCTGCTCTCCAACCAGCCGCGCGTGTACTTTGCTTTTGGTCACAATCCGGCGTGGGATCTACGGCTGGCGGGCTGGATCAACGCCGTCCGCGCCCAGGCCCGCAGCGGCGTGCACGCACCGACCGAGCTGGTGGACATCAGCGCACGCATCGATGAAATGCGCTTGTTCAAGGACGCGCATGAGATCGCCATCATGCGTCGCGCCGGGCTGATCAACACCGCCGCACACCGCCGCGCCATGCGCAGCGCCCGACCTGGCCAGTTTGAATACGAAGTCGAAGCCGAGCTGATGCATGAGTACTATCGCAGCGGCAGCCGCTTTCCAGCCTATACCTCCATCGTGGCGTCCGGCCCCAATGCTTGCGTGCTGCATTACGGCGAAAACAACCGCCGCATGCAGGACGGCGAATTGCTGCTGATCGACGCCGGTTGCGAAATCGAAGGCTACGCCAGCGATATCACCCGCACCTTCCCTATCAATGGCAAGTTCTCCGGCGAGCAAAAGGCCGTGTATGAACTGGTGTTGGCCGCCCATGCCGCGGCGTTGCAAGAAGCACTGCCGGGCCGCAGCTACGACGCCATGCACCAGGCCGCCGTTAATGTGCTGACGCAAGGTCTGATCGACCTCGACCTCATCAAAGGCCCGTTTGCCGACGCGATCGAACAAAACACCTATCGCCAGTTTTATATGCACAAGACCGGCCACTGGCTGGGGCTGGACGTGCACGATGCCGGGGCCTACAAACGCCAGGATGGCGCATGGCGCGAACTGCAGCCGGGCATGGCGTTTACCATCGAACCGGGTTTGTATATCCGCCCGGCGGCGAATGTGCCCAAGGCGTTTGAGCAAATTGGCGTACGCATCGAAGACAATATCGTGATTACCGCCGACGGCCATGAAGTACTGACCGCGGATTGCCCGGTAGCCGTGGCCGAAATCGAAGCCTTGATGCGCGCTTGAGCCGCGCGGAGAACCCGCAGATGATCGTCAAACAATTACCGCTGCATGTGGATATCGCCATCGTTGGCGGCGGCCCGGTGGGCGCGCTGGTGGCGCAACGGCTGGCGCGCCAGGGCCGTCAGGCGCTGGTGATCGAAGCACGCGATGCCACGGCCACGCCCCCAGCTGATCCGCGTGCGCTGGCGCTAAGCTGGGCCAGCTACCAGGCGCTGGATGAATCGGGCTTGTGGAGCGACCGCCTGGCCCCCACCGCCATCCATAAAGTCCATGTGTCGCAGCAAGGCTCGCTTGGCCGTACCGAGCTGGACGCGGACGAACTGAATCTGCCAGCGCTGGGCTTTGTGGTGCCCTACGAAACCCTGGCGGCACATGCGCTGCAGCAAATGTGCGCGGGCAGTGTGCAGATTGCTGCCAATACCCGCGTCAGCCGCATCCAGACCTTGTCACGCTACGCGGCATTGACGCTGCAGACCCCGAGCGGCGAAACCGGATTGACCGCACGCCTGGTCATACTGGCCGATGGCGGCAAGCTGATCGACCAGGTTAATGGCGTTACGCAAACCATACGGCCGTATAACCAGCACGCCGTGCTGGCGCGCATGACGCCCAAAACGCCACACAGCCACATCGCCTATGAACGCTTTGCCGACGATGGCCCGATTGCGCTGCTGCCGTTTGGCGAAGACTTCATGTTGATCTGGACGCAAACCCCGGAGCAGGCGGAAAGCCGTCTGGCGCTGGATGATGCGGCATTCATCGCGGCCGTGGCCGAGCGTTTTGCCGGGCGGCTGGATGGCTTCAGCGCCGTGGGTGCGCGCAAAAGCTGGCCGCTGGCGCTCAAGACTCTCGACCGCGTTTATGCGCCACGCACGGTGATGATCGGCAATGCGGCGCAAACGCTGCATCCGGTGGCGGGGCAAGGTCTGAATCTGGGCCTGCGCGACGCGGCGGTGCTGGCCGACGTGCTGGCCGGCACGCCCGACCACATGCTGGGCGAAGCCGACATGCTGCAACGCTACGCCGCTTTACGGCGCAAGGATGCGGGCGTCGTAACGCACTTTACCGATACCTTGATTACGCTGTTTGATCGGCCGAACCCGGCATTGAAGCATGCACGCAGCCTGGGCTTGCTGGCGCTGGACCAGATTGCGCCGCTGCGGCGCGGGTTTGCGCGGCGCATGGTGTACGGCGTGCGCTAAGGCATAGGGCGTACTGTGCGTTGCCCGCCGGGCAACGCCCTCTACGCCTTGGGCTTGGCCTCGAGCTCGGACACCACCACCTTGGCCATATCGGACAGCATCTGCAGTTCTGGTTCGCCAAACTGGCGCGGTTTGCGGTCGATCAAACACAGCGTGCCCACCGTGGCGCCGTTGTGCAGCACCAGCGGCGCACCCGCGTAGAAGCGGATGTCGGGCTCACCGGCAACCAGCGGATTATCGGCAAAGCGCGCATCCAGCGTTGCATCTTCCACCACCATCACGTGTTGCGGATCAAGAATGGCGTGGCCGCAGAAAGATACGTCGCGCGAGGTCTCGGTCGCAGCCAGTCCCTGCACTGATTTGAACCATTGCCGGTTGGAGTCCACCAGACTCACTACCGCGATCGGCACATTAAAAAAGCCGGTGGCGGCACGGGTCAGGTTATCGAAGCGTTCTTCAGGTTGCGTATCGAGGATGAGCAAATCGCGCAGAGCGCCAATACGCTCGGCTTCGTTGTCCGGAATCTTGGGGGGTTGCATGGGTGCCCTGCACAATCATGTTGGTATTGTGCGGTGATTATAGGCATGGAGCGGAAAGTGGCGACAGCAGCCCGGTGGCCGCGCCCACAAACTGATGTCTAGCCGCGCCGCCCTGCTGGCAGCCGCAGGCGGGATGGTCTAGTGGCCGCAGGCGCGGCCATCAGCTACCAGCGCATCCCGGGCAGTACGCCAAAGAGGAACATGAGCCAACGTCATGGTGTAGCTACCCAGCCATGAATCTGGCTTGTTGCACGGCCCGCGCCTCGGTATGATCGCTGTTCATTTAATTTTCTTGAAGTCATGAGCCGCCATCATGCAATCGCTACTCGAACTGCGCCACCTCAAAACCCTCGCCGCCATCCACGACACGGGTAGCGTTACGCGCGCAGCCGAGCGTTTGCATCTCACCCAATCGGCGTTGTCGCATCAGCTGCGCTTGCTGGAAGAGCACTACGGCGTGCCGCTGCTCACGCGCAAAGGCAGTACGCTGGCCTTCACGCCGGCGGGGGAAAAACTGGTGGCACTGGCCACCTCAGTCTTGCCGCAGGTGGCGTCGGCGGAACGCGATGTGGCGCGGCTGCGCGAAGGTGAGGCGGGCCAGTTGCGCATCGCCGTGGAATGCCACACCTGTTTTGACTGGCTGATGCCGGCCATGGACACCTTCCGCGAGCGTTGGCCCGAGGTGGAACTGGATATCGTGTCGGGCTTTCATGCCGATCCGGTCGGGCTGATGCTGGAAGGGCGCGCGGATCTGGCGGTGGTGTCCGAGCTGGAGATCGATGCGCGGGTGAGCCACCAGCCCTTGTTTGTCAGCGAGATGGTGGCGCTGGTGGCGCGTGATCATGCGCTGGCCGCCAAGCCGTATCTGGATGCCAGCGATTTCGCCAGCGAAACCCTGATTACCTATCCCGTGCCCGACGACATGCTGGATCTGATCCGCAAGGTTTTGCGCCCGGCAGGCGTTAATCCACCGCGCCGCACCACCGAGCTGACCGTGGCCATGCTGCAACTGGTGGCCAGCAAACGCGGCATTGCTGCGCTGCCGCGCTGGAGCGTGCAGAACTACCTCGACCGCGGCTATATCGCCGCCCGCCCGGTCACCGCCGCCGGTCTGACGACCGAGCTGTATGCCGCCATTCCGGCAGAGCGCGCTGAACTGGCTTATTTGCGAGAATTTGTGAGCATCGTGCGCGACGTCAGTCTGACCGCCCTGCCCGGCATCTCTTTGCTGGATTGAGCGCGATATGGGCTTGTGAGCATGACGAGTGCGCCAGCAAGGTGGACGCACGTTGCGGCGCAGCATGAAGGATTTCTCCTGCATTATTTAAGGTGATTTCTCACTCTTAAAGCTTTGTGAAATTTTTCCATAATGTTGGGGTCGTCTATTTGTGGTGATGGGCGTTAAATAGCCGTGGGCTTTTGCCCGACGCACCTCACTCGTATTGCTCCAGGAGAAGGCTTATGACGCCCCCCGCCGACCCCAGTACGTTGCCGTGGCAGATCGAAAAGATTGATCTCAGCCGCATCCAGCTGGACCGCATCCGCGATAACCAGACCCTGTTTTATTTGCTCACCGCTTCCTCGTTTATCGAAAGCGGGGCCGATTTGTATACCAGCAACCTGGTCGATTATTTTGCCAGCGACCCCGAAGTCTCGGCCTGGCTGGCCCAGCATTGGGAACACGAAGAACTGCAGCATGGGCGCGCCTTGCGCATGTATGTGCAATACGTGTGGCCAGACTTTGCGTGGGAAGACGCGTTCGAGAGCTTTTTGCAGGAATACGGCAAGCTGTGCACGGCGGAAGAACTGGAGCCAACCCTGGCGCAAGAGCTAGCGGCACGCTGCGTGGTGGAAACCGGCACCTCCAGCCTGTATCGCGCCATCAATGCCTGCACCGACGAACCGGTATTGCGTGAGATTGCCGACCATATCCGCCGCGATGAGGTCAGCCATTACAAGAATTTCTATCACTTCTTTTTGCGCTACCGGCAAGAACAAAAGCTCAGCCGCTTTGCCACTTTCGGCACGCTCGCCCGCCGCTTGCTTGAATTGCGCAACAGCGACGCCGAGATTGCGCTGCGCCATGTCTTTGCCTACCACCAGCCGCAAGGCTCGGCGGCAGAACAAGCCGATATCAACAAGCGCGTTACTTCGCTGATTCGCCGTAATCTGCCCATCGAGATGACGGTGAAGATGTTGCTCAAGCCCTTGCAGCTAAGCCCGCGCTGGCAGAAAAGCCTGCAATGGCCGCTGTCCGGCCTGACCCAGATCTTTATGCGCGTCCCGCTGTAACAATCATAGGGTGGGTCGTGACCCACCCTACAAAGCCGTGCGCAACCGCCGCGGTGTATGGCTATGGCTTTGCGTGGTGGGTCATGACCCACCCTATGTGGATATCGCTTACAGCTTGAAGCGCCCGAAATCCGCGTTGATGGCCTGAGCCAGTTGCGCCAGGGTCTGCAGGCGTTGCGTGGCTTGCTGCAGGTCAGCGTCAGCCTGTGCAATGCGGTTATTGATGCTCTCGGTGGTCTGGCCCATGGAGGTCGCCGCGTTGCGCTGTTCTTGCGTGGCGAGGGCAATGCCGCCGATCTTGTCGACCACGTTCTGCATGCTGTCGGCCATGCTCAACAAACGCTCGCCCGCATTGCGGGTCAAGCTGGAGCTGGCGGTCACCGTATCCAGCGTGCCTTGCATACGTCCAGCGGCATTGCCGGTTTCCTGGCCGATGGCTTCCAGCATGCTGGTGATTTCCACCGTGGCACCGCCGGTGCGCTCTGCCAGTTTGCGTACTTCATCGGCCACTACGGCAAAGCCACGCCCTTGCTCGCCGGCCCGCGCCGCCTCGATGGCTGCGTTAAGCGCCAACAGATTGGTCTGGCTGGCAATTTCGCTGATCACGCCGGTAATCGAACGGATTTGTTGCGAGCGCTGCGCCAGCGTATCCAGCATGGCGGCGACGGAGCGCACCGCTTCGCTAGTGGCGTCCATCTCATCGGTGATGCGGTTCAGATCTTTGGCGCTGTCGCGGCTTTGTTGACCGGTGCGGTTGGCCACTTCATCGGTCTCTTGCGCCGATGAGGCAATCTCGCTCACGCTGACCGACACTTCTTCGATCGCCGCCGCATTGGCGCTGGCCACATCGGCAATGCCGTTGGTATCGCGCGCCACTTGTTGCACGCTATTGCGCACATCCTCGACCCCGCCCGCCAGTTGCAGACTCTTGTCGCGCACGCTGATAAAGGTGCGGTTCAGTTGGTCCACAAAGTGATTAAAGGCCTCGGCGGTCTGGCCGACTTCATCCTTGCTCTGGATGCTGATACGGCGGGTCAGATCGGCCTCGCCGCGCGAAATCTCGCGCATGGCATCACGCACACGCAGCAAACCGCGCAGTTGCGCCCGCATCGACAGCGAACTCAGCGCAATCACGATAAGCAGAATCACCACCAGCACGATGGCGGTCTTGATCAGTTGCTGGCGCAGCGGGGCCAGCAAGGTGGCCTCGTCGCTGACCGCCACCAGGGTGAACTCGGTGCCCACCACCGGAAACGCCGCCACCAGCTTGTTGCGGCCGTTCATTTCAACATTGGCAAAGTCATGGCTGCTTTGCGCTTTGTTGATGGTATCGGCAGTCAGGCCATCGCCCAGCACGGTGGCGTCTTTGTTCAGCTGTTGCGGATCGCCATGGGCAAAGATCTTGCCGTCTTTATTGACGATAAAGGCAAAGCCGTCGCCCGGCAGCACAGTGCGCTTGAGCTCCTGCATGATGCTGGAAATTTCCACATCCGCGCCCACCACGCCGACCACCTGGCCGTTATCGACCACCGCATGCGCAAAGCTGGACACCGCCGCGCCGGTGGCAGCGGCGACTGAGGGCATTTCAACAAAGGTATTGGTCTTTTCTTCTTGCGCGCGACCCCACCAGTGCCATTTGCGTGGATCGTTATTATCCGGCGGCAGCACCACGCCATTGGCGTTTTGCTGGGTGCCGTCGGGGTAGGCCAGAAAGACGTTGGCAAAGCCACCGGCATCACGGGTAAACGCCATGGCGGGGATCAGATTGGCATCGTGTGGCACCGGCTTGAACGCGTTGAGCACCTGCGCTTTGGCGCTGATCCAGTTGCCGATATGCACGCCCAGCACGCTGCCGACGGCGTTGATTTGCTGGCGCGATTCAGATTGTTGCTGGGCGGCCGACAGCGCGTAACCCGCGCCGGCGATAACCACGCCCGTCAAGATAACAAACGCCGCGACCGCGGCGACCACTTTTTGTTGCAGAGTTTGCAAGCCGAAGGCCATGTTGTTTTGCTTCCCGGTGAGCCGCGCAGAGCGTTGTTTTTGATAAGGCGCGCGATTGTAGCGCGTGCTATCAAAATACTCACAATTGAGCATATCTGCTTGCTTCAGATCAATTGACGCCGTCAGGGGATTGCCTGACTTGGCAAGCGCAAGCGCGCTTATCTAAACAGGTGCAGGGCTGCGTACTGCAGCAGGATGATGGTCTTGCCATCGACGATCCGACCGTCGGCAATCATGGCCAGCGCATCATCAAAGCGCAGTTCCAGCACTTCGATGTCTTCGCCCTCTCCTTCCAGGCCGCCACCGCTACTGACTTTGTGCCGGGATTCATATTCGGCCACAAAAAAATACAGCTTCTCCGTGACCGAGCCCGGGCTCATATAGGCTTCAAAGATTTTCTGCACGGCGTGCAGGCGGTAGCCGGTTTCTTCTTCCACCTCGAGCCGGATGCGCTCCTCCGGGCTGGCTTGTTCCAGCAGACCGGCCGGGGTTTCGATCAGCCAGCCGGGGTAGCCGTCAACATAAGTCGGCAAGCGAAACTGGCGGATCAGCACCACCGTGCGCTGCGCCAGGTTGTACAGCAGCACGGTGGAGCCGTGGCCGCGATCATAGGTTTCGCGGCTCTGACGCTGCCATGTGCCATTGGCGCGCAAAAAGTCGAAGGTGGTTTTTTTCAGGACGTACCAGTCGTCCGACAGGGTCTCGACGTTGACGATACGTATGCGTTCGGAATGGCCATGCATGGCGGCGCTCTCAGGGTCTTGTTGCAGTGCATCAAGCCCTGAGCGTCGCACAAAATGTCAGCAGGTGAAAGCCTGCATTCAGATGGAGCCGCGATTATTGCGCTTGTGGAATGATGGTCGGCGGGGTGTGGTTAGCCAGGCGCTCATCGGCGTCTTCCAGCAACGCTTCCACGGTCATCTCGGCCTCGTACCACGCCTCCAGCCCGCCCAGCAAAGGCACGGCGCCATGATGGCCATGGCCATGCAACACCGCAGCCGCCGCCACCGCCGACGCATCGTTGGGGCAAGCGCAATACAGCACCACCGTCTGGTCCTGCTCCAGCCGCGTTGCGTATTCCTTGATCTGCTTCAGACTGATATTGACCGCGCCCGGAATCTGCCGCGGATCCAGCATGCGGCCTTCCGGCGAACGGACATCAATCAGCAAGGGGGGGCGGGCACTCGATAAGGCGGCTTTGAGTTCATCCACCGTAATACGGCGCATGCGCGCGGCCACGGCGGCTTGATGGCGGCGATAAAACCGCTGCGCCACATAAGCCACCAGGAAAGCCCCCACCAGCCACACGGCGTAATGGCCCAGATCGATCATCACATCGATAACGTGCGTGACCTGCTTCTGGAACATCATGCCCAGCACCAGATAAGCCGCCGACCATACCAGCGACGCCGCCAGGTTCCAGCGGGCAAACGTGCCCCAGCGCCAGCCCAAAGCCCCCGCCAGCGGTGGCGCCACCGCGCCGAGGCCAGGTACAAACTTGGCGGCAAACAAAGAGAAGGCACCCCAGCGCACGAACAGCGTCTCGCTCTGGCGCACGCAGACATCGGCCGACAGCGACACCTTGCACACCACACTGAGCACGCGCCGCCCCAGGCGTTGCCCGGCCCAGTACCAGATCATGTCGCCCATGGCGCCGCCCACGGTCGACGCCAGCACCAGCGCCAGTGCCCGGCCACTGGTGCCTGCAACCAGCCCGCCCATCAAGACCAGCAAAGGCGCAGCAGGCAGCGGCGCGCCGGCACGCGACAGCAGCGATACGCCAAACAACAGCGGCACCGCATAGTCTTGCGTGGCTACTACCAAGCGAACCAGATCCATGCCCAATGCTCCTTGCGCGCCGGGGCTGGTGGCCTGGGCGCGGCGAGATCAATAAACTGCGGGGGTTAACCAGACGTGGCTTGCGCCACTGGCCCGACCATGCCGCAACGGGGTGGCGGGCGCATCGCTCTAAATATGGAGCGGCTACGGCGCCGATACAATCGCCGCCGATCGGGGCAACGGAACTGCCGCCGGCAAACTCAATCCGGCTGCGGCACCGGCGACGCCGACGCCGCCGGACGTGCATCGAGGCGGAATTCAAACAGCTCAAAACCGGCCTGGCGTTCGACCAGACGGCTGATGGTCAGCGCGGTTCTGCCTTCGGCCAGCGTGGTATGCAGCGTGCGGCCCTGGCTCCAGGTGCCGCGTGGCGCCACAATCTGCGCCGGTTGGCGCAGCATGATCAGCTCGGGCAGCAACAAGGCAGCGACCGGGGCCATGCCCGGCAAGTCATCGGCCGGATGCAGCAACACCAACTCGGCGCGCGGCGCCAGAATCTGCACGCCCATTTCCAGACCGCCGTCTTCGCTCTGCTGCAACCAGCGCACCGCGCCGTATAACCAGTTTTCGCCACCGTGCGCGCGCACGGACACCAACTCGCCCACACGCAAGCGCTCCGGCGCGGCTTCTTTGCGCGCCAGGGCATAGCCGCCGGGGCTTTCGTTCAGCACGCGCCACTGCTGGCCGCTGCTTTCGCTAAGCAAACCCACGCCGGATTGATCGAGCAGATCTGCATTCACTTCGGCCACGGCCGGAGTGGCGCAGGCGGTAACGGCGCGCAAACCGGTGCACACATCCACCGTGCTTTCTTTATGAATGCGCTGGAATACCCGCCGCGGCGCAATGCTCCACTGCTTGAGCAAGCGTCGCACCACATCCATCCAGAACTGGATCTTGGCGCGATCGGCCACCACCGGCGCTTTCGCTTCCAGGCTGTGCAGCATCTTGTGCAGCTTTTTGCCCAGCTCGATGGTATCGACCAGCATGGTTGCGCCTTCGGTTTCCTCGGGCGTGCGGTTGCCGAAAAAATGCGGTGGCAAGTCGGCTTCCAGTTGCACCAGAAAAAACCCGCCGCTGCTGGCCAGATGCGACAGCGGCTGAAAATGGGCGGCGGGCGCGTAGTTGTCGATGATCTCGATAACTTTATCCAGCTCCATCGCCGAGAAGCGCAAAGGGTCAGCCAGCGCCAGCAGCAAGATGCGTTTGTAGATGACCGCCACCGGCGGCCCCGCGTCTTCGCCATGCGGTTCGTCCAGCTGGCGCGCTTCGGCCACGTGGCGGAACAAGGTATGCGTTTCGCGCCACATGCCTGCGGGCAAGGGCATCGCCATATGGCAGCTGATCTGATAAATGCGGTAATGCAGCAGCAGGATTTGCTGCACCAAGTAGGGCACCTGTTTGGTATTGCTGCTGAAAAACGAGCGGCGTTCGATGCGGTCGACCAACGCCAGCTTGTAGCCGATGGCCAGCTCCAGCAGCAAGGCGCGGAGCAGCAATGAGGCCTGCCGCGCCTTGTCCCGCATCGGCATGCCCTGGCTGGCACTGCGCGCGGCAAACTCGCCTGCCATTACATCCAGCGTCGAACGGTATTCATCCAGCAGTTTGAGACGAACGTCGGCCTCCAGCGGCACGCGGTTAACCGAGGCCAGCGCGTCATGAATCTGGCGGCCCGATTCGGCCACATTGCTGCCGGAGATCGCGATCAGCCATTGCCGTAATGCTTTGGCATCTGTTTCTACAATTGCGGCCAGCTTTGGATCGGGTGCAGGCAGCTCAAGCGACAGGGGCATCGTCCCATTCCTCCGGGCCGGCCAGCGCTTGCTCCAGCGCTTCGCCAGCGCCGCGGGCCAGCAAGGCCGCCTCGTCGTCGGTCATTACATAAGGCGGCATAAAGTACACGGTGTTGCCGATCGGACGCAGCAGCAGGCCTTGTTGCAGCGCCGCGCTGAACATGCGTTGCGCAAAGCCGGGCAAGGCATCCACCACATCAAACGCCCAGATCATGCCGGTATTACGAAAATGCCTGACCTGCGGATGTTCGCCCAGTTGCTCAAACTGTTCCCCCCAGCGGGCGGCGCGTTCGGCATTGGCGGCAATCACCTGGTCATCGCGGAAAATATCCAGCACCGCCAGTGCTGCGGCGCACGCCAGCGGGTTGCCGGTGTACGAATGCGAATGCAAAAAGCCGCGGCCGACTTCTTCATCGTAGAAGGCGCTGTAGATTTCGTCGGTTGAGAGCACGGTGGCCAGCGGCAAAAAGCCGCCGGTGATGCCTTTGGACAAGCACAGCAAATCGGGTTTGATCTTGGCTTGTTCGCAGGCAAACAAGCTGCCGGTACGGCCGAAGCCCACGGCAATCTCGTCGGCAATCAGATGCACCTGGTAGCGATCGCACAGGGCGCGCGCGCGTTCCAGATAATGCGGGTGGTACATGGCCATGCCTGCCGCGCCTTGCACCAGCGGTTCCAGGATGACGGCGGCAATATCGCTGTGATGCGCCGCCAGCAAGGCGGCCAGGCCGACGGAGGCTTCTTCGGCCATATCGCGCGCATCGGCATTGCTGTGCGCCAGGCGCCAATCGGGCGACGGCGCAATAAAGTTGCCACGGACCAGGCCCGCGTATGCGTCGCGGAAAACCGGCACGTCGGTGACCGAAAGCGCGCCGATGGTTTCGCCGTGATACGAACCAGCCAGATAAACAAAGCGGTTCTTGTTTTCGCGACCCAGGTTTTTCCAGTAATGCGCGGACATCTTCAGGGCGATTTCGGTGGCAGAGGCGCCATCCGAGCCATAGAAGGCATGGCCCAGGCCAGTGAGTTCGCCCAGGCGTTCGGACAATTCCACCACCGGGCGATGGGTAAACCCGGCCAGCATCACGTGTTCTAGTTTGTCGAGCTGCTGTTTGATGGCGTTTTTTATGCGCGGCTCGCCGTGGCCAAACAGGTTGACCCACCAGCTGGATACCGCGTCCAGATAGCGTTCGCCATCGGGCCCGATCAGCCACGCGCCTTCGCCGCGCTCGATGGGCACCAGCGGCAAGCGCTCCAGCCGTTTCATCTGCGTGCACGGGTGCCAGACCGCGGCGCGACTGCGCGCCAGCAAATCATTCTGGCCCAGGGGCGCCAGCCCGTGATCGATCTGACTATCCAGTTTGAACTCCAACATCAAAACGTTTCGGGTCCCGATTGTTATACAGTTGCGCGCCCGCGTCACCCGCCCATTTTCGGCTTTGCGACCTGCCCCACAGCGTCACACTGTTTTGATCATAATTAATTATTCGACGCTTACACGTAAGCTACGGAGCATCGAAAAAAGCGTGTTAGGCATTATGTCGTGCCCACGCCGGGCACGCCATGCCGAGGCACGTTCTAATCGGTCGAGCGGCATAGATGCCAATGCTGGCGCGCGCTACAACGGCGCGAGGTGTAGCGCGGAACCTACAGCACGATACAGGGGCAAAACCATGCATCCAGCATAAGCCTGCGTTTGCTTACAAAATCGAGTCAGCAAGACCGGCCCAACGCTGCGCCTGGTTTCGTCACTTTGCGGACAAAAAAAGCGGCCGTTGCCAGCCGCTTTTCTGCCTCAGTCGCGCATGCAATGCCGCTAGACATTGACCAGCTTGCCCACCCACAACACCGGCCCGGTTGGGGCGCCGGTGGGCGAGCCGCCCGGCGGTTCAAGCGACACCGCCAACACCTCGGCGCCCGCCACGATCTGGGGCCGATTGACGATCGTTGCGCCGTTGCTGGCAATCAGACCCAGCGACCTGGGCGCGCCACCCGGCGGAATGGCCCACAGTTCCAGCGCCTTGTTGCTGGCGGTTGCGCTCAGGTTTTCCAGCGGGCTAACGCGCACCGATCCATCCACCGCCACCCGCGCCACCAGCGCCACGTGTTGCGCCTTATCCTGCAGCAGCGCCATTTGCGCCGGTGCCAGCGTGGTCGATGGCTTGGGCTGGACCAGCACGACCGTCAGCGCCAATGCCGCCACGGCAAAACCACCGGCCAGCAAACGCCATAAATAAATACCACCCCAGCTCCACGGCGAGACTTCGCGCAGCGCCCGCACGCGCCGGGCAATCTGGCGCCAGACCCGCGCGGGCGGTTCCACCGGCGGTACGGCACGTACCAGCGGCAGCAATTGGTCTTCGGTTTCGCGCACGGTGCGGCGCAAGGCGGCGTCGGCCGCCATCAAGCCTTCAAAACGGCGGCGAGCCGGGCCCCGCAAGGTGCCGATCACATACTGACCGGCCAGTTGCGTTTGTAATAATGGATTGCGGTAATTCATGCCAGACACCCTTTCAGTCGTTCCAGACCACGGCGGCACCAGCTTTTGACGGTGCCCAATGGCGCGGCCAAGCGCGCCGCGATTTCGCTATGACTGAGGTCATCAAAGAACGCCATGGCGATCACCTGCCGCTGTATGGCTTCCAGTCGCTTCAGGCATTCAGCTATGCGCTTGCTGTCCTGAAACTGCGCCAGCCGTGCCATCGGCCCCGGCGCTTCGTCGGCCCATTCATTGATGATGGTGTCGTCGCTATCGGGGATTTCGAGCTGCGGCTTGCGCAACCAGTCGATACAGGCATTGCGCACGATGCGGCTCATCCACGTCAGCGGCTGGCTTTGTGCCGCGGCGTAATTGCCCGCGTTTTGCCAGATCCGCACATAGCATTCCTGCATGACTTCTTCTGCCCAGTCCTTCCTACGCAACATACGTAGCGCAACGCCAAACAGTTGCGGCGAGGTCAGTCGATACAGCGTTTCGAGTGCTTTTTCGTCGCGTTGGGCGCAACGGGCCAGCAAATCCTGCAGCGTTGCCGATTCGGCCATCGGGGGGTCCCTGGAAAAGAACGCCCGTGCAGCGGGCGTGCTGTAAAGCATCGGAAGTTTATGCGTAATGCGCAAGCTGGCTCAGCGCTTTTGATCACAGTAATTCCGACAGCACATTAGCCTGCTGGCTGACATTGCCTGAACCGCCCCGGCGCTATCGTCTGCGTTATGGTCGGCATCCTGCCGCAGTTAACCAGGCCAGGCAGATGCCGGCCGGAGTGTTGTGATGCGTATTTTTCTGGTTTCCACCCTGCTGGCCGTGCTGACGGTCACCCATCTGACGGTGATGGCGGCAAACAAACATCTGTCGCGCAGCGGCGCGGTGGATAGTACGCAAAGCGCGAGCGCCCCCAAGGCCAGCGCGCCGCTTTCGCACAAATCCCACCCCGCCAGCCGGCCCGGCCACGCCAGCGCCACGCCGCAGGAGCATCGCGCATGAACGATTTCACCCACACCGACAAACTGGAAGAAATCCACCGCACGCTGGACGCCACCGAAGCGCCGCCCGAGGCCTCGGAAGACGAACGCCAGCATCCATCCGGCGGCTGGGGCTCGGCCAAAGCGGTGGGGTCGATCTTGTTTCAGGAACGCGCCATGCGGCACGTTGGTGTGTTGCTGCAGCAGAACAAACCGCGCGGTTTTGCCTGTGTCAGTTGTTCGTGGGCCAAACCCGGCAAGCCGCATCCGTTGGAAGTGTGCGAGAACGGCGTGAAGGCCACGGCGTGGGAGCTGACCAGCCGCCGCGCCACGCCTGCTTTTTTTGCCGAGCATACCGTCACCGAACTCAAAACCTGGGGCGACCACCAGTTGGAAGAAGTCGGCCGCCTGACTGAGCCGATGCGCTGGGACAAACACAGCGATACCTATCAAGCCGTGAGCTGGGAAGACGCATTTGCCGAAATCGGCGCCGAGCTCCAATTGATGGCGCCAAGATCGACCGTGTTCTATGCCTCCGGCCGCGCTTCGCTGGAAACCTCGTATATGTATCAGTTGCTGGCCCGCATGTATGGCCACAACAACCTGCCCGACAGCTCCAATATGTGCCACGAAACCACCTCGACCGCGCTGCCGGAAAGCGTGGGGGTCGGGGTCGGCACTGTCTTGCTGCAAGATTTTGATAAAGCCGACTGCATCCTGTTTTTTGGCCAGAACCCCGGCGTTAACAGCCCGCGCATGCTGCATCCGCTGCAAGAAGCACGCAAACGCGGCGTGCCTATCATTACTTTTAATCCATTACGCGAACGCGGCCTGGTCAACTTTGTGAACCCGCAATCGCCGGGCGAAATGCTGGGCGACAACCCCACCTGGATCAGCACGCAATATCACCAGGTGATGCCAGGCGGCGACGTGGCGGCCCTGATGGGCCTGTGCAAATGCCTGATCGATGCTGACGACGCCGCCAAACAAGCGGGCAGCCCCGGCGTGCTGGACGATGCTTTTATTGCCGAGCACTGCCATGGATACGCTGATTTTGCGGCCACCGTGCGCCAGGCCAGTTGGGACAGCATCGAACGTGAATCCGGCCTGACCCGCGCCGCGCTGCAAGACGCCGCCGACGTGTATATGCAAGCCAAAGCCGTGATCGGCGTGTATGGCATGGGCCTGACCCAGCATCGGCACGGCCAGGACAATGTGCAGATGCTGTGCAATCTGCTGCTGCGCGGCAATATGGGCAAGCCAGGCGCGGGCATCTGCCCGGTGCGCGGGCATTCCAATGTGCAGGGCCAGCGCACCGTCGGCATTACCGAAAAACCCGAACTCGCTCCGCTGGACCAGATGGCCAGCCAGTTCGGCTTTGAGCCGCCGCGCGACAAAGGCATGAACACGGTTGAAGTTTGCGAAGCCGTGCTCAAAGGCGAGGTGCGCGCCTTTGTGTCGCTCGGCGGTAACTTTATCCGCGCCGTGCCCGAAACCGATCTGATGGAAGCGGCGTGGCCCTCGATTCGCCTGACCGTGCAGATTTCCACCAAGCTCAATCGCGCGCATCTGATTCACGGCGATGTGGCCTATATCCTGCCCTGCATCGGCCGTATCGAAAAAGACGTGCAAGCCAGCGGCCCGCAATGCGTGGCCATGGAAGACAGCACCGGTTGCATGCATGGTTCCTGGGGCCAGGTGGCCCCGGCCGCGCCCACGCTACGCTCTGAACCCGCCATTATCGCGGGTATCGCCAAAGCACTGCTGCCGCGCAATCCCAAGCTCGACTGGGATGCGTGGGTGGCGGATTACTCAAACATCCGTGCCGCCATCAGCGTATCGCTGCCCGAGATCTTTCATGATCTGAGCGAACGCATGTGGCAGCCGGGCGGCTTCCGCCGACCCATGCCGGTGGCGGAGCGGGTCTGGAAAACCCGCAGCGGCAAAGCCAATTTCCTGATCCCCAAATCCTTGACCGTGGACCCGGATACCCCCGCCTACGGCCCCGATATCCTGCGGCTGTTTACCGTGCGCAGTGACGGGCAGTTCAATACCACCATCTACACCATCGAGGATCGCTTCCGGAATGTGGTCGACACGCGCCGCGTGCTCTTGATGCATGCGGACGACATCGAGCGGCTGGGCTTCAAGGACGGTGATCTGGTCGACGCCACCACCGTGGTCACCGTCGGTCAGCGCCGTTGCGTCAGCGGCCTGCGCATCAAAACCTTTGACGTGCCGCGCGGCTCGGTGGCTGGCTACTATCCTGAATGCAATCCCTTGATTCCGTTGTGGCATCACGCTGAAGTCAGCAAAGTGCCCGCGGCCAAATCCATCCCTGTGCGGCTGGCGGCGTGCACGCCAGCCCATGCCCCGATCCACTGAGTCTCAAGGAGTAATGCATGCGCTACAAACTGGTCGACACCACACCGGGCTCTCGCGTCTGGGTGCTGATTTTTGATTCCGGCGACGAGGTCATGGAAGGCCTGCAGTACTTTGCCAACCACGAAAACGTGCTGGCGGCGTCGTTTATTGCGCTCGGCGCTTTCCAGCGCGCCACGCTGGCTTACTTTGATTGGGAACAAAAGAAATACCTGCCCATCGCGGTGGAAGAACAAGTGGAAGTGGTGTCGCTGATGGGCGATATCGCCAAGGGCGACGATGAGCGCCCCAGCCTGCATGCGCATGCCATGCTCGGCCGCCGTGACGGCAGCGCCAAGGGCGGCCATCTCAAAAACGCGATCGTGCGACCGACGCTGGAAGTAAAGATCACCGAGACGCCCGCGCATCTGCGACGCCACGCGCGCCCCAATCTGGGCATCGCACTGATCGATATCGAAAACTGAGCGTATAACGCGCCCAGGCAGCCCGGCTGACGCATTGCGAGCCGGGCTTTTTCTTGCCCTGCGCCCACGCCGATTAAGCCAGATGTCAGTATTTCGCTTTGATGACCCGGCGCGCACTGCTTTTTGCCCCGATCGACCGTTCATCGATTGGTTCGCGCCCCCTTCGGCTGGGTCATCCACTCACCTGCTGCGGCGCGACAATTCGGCGTAGCGCAACAATGCAGGAAATTGTTCGCTTACAGGCTGCAAGCTGCGGCTGTTTCAGCAGATTTTAAGTTTGGCTCGGGTAGAATCTGCACCAATCACTGGCAAAGCGCATGAATGCTGCATTGCGGCATTTTTTGCGGCAGTTCCGCTTTGGTGCAAGACAGGTTGCGTGTTTGAGCGGCATGGTCTTGTATGTAAGTAGCCAGTTGAACCGCATTACAAAGACGCGTACATTGCGTCAGTTCGCTTTCTTCTCACTGGCAAGTCGGAAGGGTGAATAGGCGCCGTGCTTTCTCCACGGCGCCTTTTTTATTGTCTGGCGCGCTGCCGCCGGGCGGCCACAGCGCAATGCGCCGCCGCCATGCATGACGTCACAAGCGGCATTTGCGCGTGCCGGGACGGCCGCCGTCAGTCTGGGGCAACAAAAAGGCCGCACCAAAACGAACGTGCGGCCAGGCTGACAGCAAGCGCAGCGACTACATGGCTTGCGGCACGATCACCATCCAGCCCAGGCCAAACCGGTCGGTCAACATGCCAAAGGCAGGCGAAAAGAAAGTCTGCGTCAGCGGCATGGTCACTTGCCCGCCCGCGCTTAGTGCCGCGAATTTTTGTTCAGCCTCTTGCTGGTCTGCCACATTCAGCGTGAGCAGCACCCCACCAAAGGTGGTGGAGCCCGCACAGTGACCATCCGACGCCAACACCACGCTATCGCCGATCTGGATGGCCGCATGCATGATCTTGTCCTGCATGCCCGGTTTGAGCTGCCCCTCCGGCATCGGCTCCGGGTTATCGCTATAGCGCATCTGGTACTGCAATTGCGCACCGATGGCCTGGGTGTAAAACGTGATGGCTTCTTCACAGCGCCCTTCAAACATCAAATACGGCTGTACTTGCATGATGAAACTCCTCGGGGAATGCGACATATCACGCCTGGGGATGCTGGCGAGTGCTTGCCATTGTCAAACAAGCTGGTGACAAACGCACGACGTCGTGGAGACTTGCGCCGGCGGCGCGATATACGGCGTGGCAGGGCCCCGCGCCATGCCAGCGGGGCAAGCGCAGCAGACAACGCCCCGCGCTACCTCGAATGCGCGCAGGGCGTTGATGGTGGGCGCGCGTCAAGCGGCCGGATGGTCCATGGCCACCAGCAAATCATTCAGCGCTTTCTGGCATTCGGCCTGGCTGGATTTATCGTTGCGCACCGCCGTCAATGCGCCGTCAATAGCCTTGTCGACATGGTGCCAATCTTTGGCCGCCCGTGGCTTGAGACCGGCTTCGGCGTTATCCCACGAGGTCTCCAGATCCTTGATGCGGGCCTTGGCATCGGCGCGGTTATTCTTGTTGATCAACGCCAGCGTATCGCTGGCTATCGTACGGAACTTGCTCAGGTCACCCAGCTTTGAGGCCTCGGCCGCGTAGGCGGGCGTGGTCATCAAAGCGGGCGTCAGCAGCGGGCTGATGCCGAGCAACGCGGCCAGCCACCAGGCGGGTGCGCGCGGATGAGTACGGTTGGTTTTATTCATTGCAGTTCTCCTTGCGGTTGAGTCAGTGCGCGGCGTTGTTGCACGGTGAACCACGCCACCAGAAAAGTGATGACCACCAGAAAACCAATGCTGGTGGTGACGGTACCCAGGCCCCAGCCACCGTATTCGGTGGACTGCGACATCAGATCGCCCAGCGATGCCCCCAGTGGACGGGTCAGGATGTAGGCCACCCAGAACGCCAGCACGGCGTTCATGCCCAGGTAAAAGCCGACGAAGATCAGGGCAATCAGCCCGCCAAACGCCAGCGCGCCCAAGGTAAAGCCCATGCCCAGCGCCTCGGTGGCCAGGTCACCCGCGGCGGTGCCCAGCGCAAACGTCAGCAGGATCACCAGCCAGTAAAACGCCTCGCGTTTAAAGGTATCGATCGAGTGGATCGACAAGGTGCGTTCGCTGCGATACCAGAGCCCGAATGCCGCTGCCAGCGCCACGGAGAACGCAGCAGTGCTGATATACAGGCTGAGACCCAGGCCATCGGTCAGCGCATCGGTAATCTGCGTGCCCACCACGCTCACCAGCACCACGGTCAGCCAGTATTTCCACGGCACATAACGCGGCGCGCGCAGTTGCATGATCAAAGCCGCCGCCAGCAGCGCCAGCATGAAACCGGTGGTCACCGCCGCGCCCAGCCCGACGTTAACTGCCAGGTAATCAGCCCCGGTCTCGCCGACCGTGGTCGACATGATCTTGATGATCCAGAAGGTCAAGGTGACTTCAGGTACTTTGTTGCGCCAAGGCGTGGCGGATGAATCCATGGTTTTTGCTCCTGCGGTGGGTGCGTGTCGACAACTTGATATGCACCGCAGCGTGCAGGCCGCCACTTAGCGCGCCCTTATCGAAGACTTTGATTTAACTTAGGTTTTACCTGATCCGGGCGTAAAAAAAGGCCGCACGCAGCGGCCTTTTCCCGGTTCCATCCTCGCGATCTAGCGATGCACCCAACCGCGCAAGATAGGCCACGCAAACACCGTGCGATAAAGCGTCTCGATACGCCGCGTCAGCGCGCGTCCGGCCAGCCACCACAATGGCGTCAGCGCCAGCCAGCACAGCGCCACCACTGCGACGGCGCCCAGCATATCCAGCGGAAAATGCACACCCAGATAGATACGCGCCCACCCCACCAGAGCAGCGGCCAGCAAGGTAAGTCCGCCAAAGCGACGCCCACCGTCCAGCAACAAGGTCAGCCCCAGTCCGGCCAACACCGTCATGTGATCACTGGGAAATGAAGCGTCGTTGGCGTGCGCAATCCATGTTTTGCCTAGCCCCGCCGCATCCGGGCGCGGATGTGGCCAGCCCAGCGCAATCAATTGATTGATGCCCAGCGCCACAAACACCACCAGCACCGCCTTGAGCGCCATGCTGCGTTGAGTCACGCCGCCCCATAGCCACAATGCAGCCAGCAAGACAGGCACCAGAAAAATGACATCTTCGGCGAGCGCGCCAGCGCAATGGATCAGCCACAACGGCGTATCGGCCGGGGCATTGATGGCCATAAACCACTGGCGATTCAAAAGTTCGAGTGCGCTCACGATGTCGTCCTGCAAGGTGCGATGGCCCGCAGGTTGCGACGTGGCACTTAGTTCGACCTTAGCCGCAGAGGGGCGCTGCCGCGCGGCGGGATGCTGGCCGTGTCAGTGTCTGCCGCATTGTGCTGTCGTCTAAGCCTCAAATAAGCGGCGCTTTGCAGCCTCTTCCGCGGTCATCCCACGGAGAACACACCATGTCACGCTCTGAAAATGTCGTCCTGCTGCGCCCGGCCGCAGTGGTGGACAAAGTGCCGCAAGTTATTCTGCTGTTCTGGGTCATCAAAATCCTTGCCACAACGGTCGGAGAAACCGGTGGCGACGCGTTATCGATGCAACTCAATCTTGGCTACGCCGTCAGCAGCCTGATTTTTATGGCCGTCTTCGCAATCACGCTCACCATCCAGATTCGCAGCCGCGCCTACCACCCGTTTGCCTATTGGGCCGTGGTGGTGGCTACCACCACCGTCGGCACCACCATGTCGGATTTTCTCGATCGCAGCCTCAAGCTGGGTTATGTGAAATCGTCCATCGCCTTGTTTATGGCGGTGTTGTTGATGCTATGGCTGTGGAAACGCAGCGTGGGCCAGGTGCGCTTTGAGGGCATCGAATCGCGGCGCGAGGAGTTGTTTTACTGGGTCACCATTCTGGTCTCCAACACGCTGGGCACCGCGCTGGGCGACTTTGCTGCGGACGACACCGGGCTCAACCTGGGCTTTCAATGGGGCGCGGTGTTGTTTGGCGCGCTGATTGCAGGGGTAGTGCTGGCGCATTACCTCTTCAAGCGGATTCCGGCGGCGGCACTGTTCTGGGCCGCGTATATCCTGACCCGGCCGTTGGGGGCCACGGTGGGCGACACGCTGACCAAAGCACCCGACCAGGGCGGCATCGGGCTAAGCCGGATCGGCTCATCGCTCACCATCCTGGCGGTGATGATCGTGCTGATCATCACGATGGAATATCGTCAGCGGCGGCGGGCATGAGCTGGCGGACACCGCAGGCGCGTTACTAGCCACCGGGGCAGGCAGCAGTGAGAGCAAGCGGGATGGGCGTGCAGCTTGCCCGGTGTCGCAATGGCCCGCTGGCTGCATTGCAAAGTGCGGCCAATCGGCCAGGCGCTGCAGGGCGCGACAGCGTTCGCGGATTTAGACAGTGGTATGGTCGCGCACTATGCCAATGGACTGGCGATCATAAAAGCGGCTTACGGGCTGACAATTCGCCTGCGCTGCCGGCCCGCGTGCGCAGCGGGAAAGGACTGCTTAGATGGCATCGATTTCAAACTCCACATGCAGCTGCCTGCCTCAGTTTTTGCAGCGTGCTGTGCTGATCCGTACTATTCGTTACAGATCAGCAAATTAGCGCTTTCTGCCAGGCCTTGCTTCATGCTGCACTGCGGCATTTTTTGGCGTGCCCTCGTATTTCTGCGCATCAGCGGCCAGCGGGCGTTTCTGGCATACAGCGCATGCCTTAGTCCAGATGGCGGAGCAGCTCGCCCACCGACTAGCTGTGTCAGATTGCAGTAGGGTTTGCGAAACTGGCATTCCCGATGTGCTATTGCTAACGTAAATACGATGCCCGCGTGCGGCAAGTGCGCAGCGGGCTAAAACCAGCCGCGGCATTGTGTCCGCCGCCCATACCCAGCCCATGGAGTTCGCATAATGAAAAAAGTTACCTCTCTGCTTTGTCTGTTGTCCGCCAGCCTGCTGATCGGCAGCGGCATGGCCTATGCCGACGACGCCGCCGACGCCACCACCCCGGCGCCCAAGGCTTCCAAGCACAAATCCAGCGAAGCCAAGGCCGCCGCCCGCAAAGAAGCCAAGGCCAACAGCAAGGAAGTCATGGACAAGTTCTCGACGCTGCCGAAGAGCGAATACCCGGCTGCCTGCAAGGATTTGTCTTCCCAGATCAAGGCGGGCAAGAAAGGCTTGAATGAGGCCTACAACACCTACTGCATGAAGTCGCCCACCTAAGGGGTTCGGGCCAGCGCAACTTAGCCAACTGCGCGTCGGCCCTGCGGCCAGTGCAATAAACACCGTCTGTGCGCGCACGACGGTGTTTTTGTATTGCGCGCCCGTGAAGTGGCCGCAGCGGACGGATGTGTAACTGCATGCGCCGGAATACCGCTTTTACGGCAGTTTTGCTGGATGGGATTAACCGGCCCGGATCAGACCTGCTGTTGCAGCACCAGCAGCATCAGCAAGCCCAAAGCACCGACGGTGGCCAGGCCGAGCAGGATGGAGGCAACCACGCCGACGATGCCGATCAGCTTCCAGCTGCGATAGCGCTCGACGATTTCCAGCACTTCCACCTTTTCGCCTTCCAGCATCACATTGGCGCGCAGGATGGGCAGGCTGCCGCTGATCACGCGGCGCAGTTCGGATGGAATGGGTTTGTAGCTGACTTCGGTGTCGTTGCTGTCTGCGGTACGTTCGTTAAAGCGTACGGTGGAATGACCGTTATTGTTTTTGCCCTGCATATTGCCTGCGCCTTGCTTGTTCACTACGTGCCCCCGGATGTGTCGGCAAGTATACCGGCATGCCCCTGCCCTGCCGATGACGCGTAAGTACGCGCCGCATCGATGCAACATCGCTTACAGGCATTGTTGCACGCGCCAGCGGCGCGACGTGGGCTTTGTTGACTGACAAGCAAGGGTGTTGTGCAGTGCAGCGGGTTTTTCGATCAGCCTGCGGGCAGTAAGCTGCGGTCCTTCTTTCACATACCGGACTGCTGCCATGAGCCAGATTCTGATCATCAATGCCAAAAAACATTTCGGGCACTCGGCCGGCCAGCTGAATGACACGCTGGCGCATGAGACCGAAGCCGTGCTGCGTGCAGCCGGCCATGCCGTCAAAATGACTACCGTGGATGACGGTTACGACATCGACGCCGAAATTGAAAAGTACCTGTGGGCTGATGTAGTGATTTATCAAATGCCGGGCTGGTGGATGGGCGCGCCGTGGATCCTCAAAAAATACATCGACGAAGTCTTCACCTTTGGCCATGGCAAGCTGTACGCCAGCGATGGCCGCAGCCGCAGCGACGCCAGCAAAAAATACGGTTCGGGTGGTTTGATCCAGGGCAAGCAATATATGTTGTCGGTGACCTGGAACGCACCGGTCGAAGCGTTTGAAGACCCGAAACAGTTTTTTGAAGGCGTGGGCGTTGACGGCGTGTATTTGCCTTTCCACAAGGCCAACCAGTTTCTGGGCATGACCGCGCTGCCGACTTTCATGTGTAATGACGTGATCAAAGACCCCGACGTCCCCAGCTATATCGCCGCCTTGCGTGCGCATCTGGAAGACGTCTTTACCGAGGCGACTGCCGCATGATTACCGTATTTGCCGAAATCAAAGCCCATCCCGGTCAACGCGCCGCCGTGCTGCAAGCGTTTGAACGTCTGCTGCCCAGCGTGCTGGCCGAGCCAGGATGCGGCGGCTATAAACCGCTGATTGATATTGACGGCCAGGTGCCGTGGCAGGCGCTGGAGCCGGACACCATTTTCATGCTGGAACAATGGCAGGACATGGCCGCGCTCGAAGCTCATATGCAGATGCCGCATATGGCCGCGCATAAAGCCGCGACACAAGATCTGATCGCGGAAGTCAAAATCCGCATTCTGGATGCCGCGCTGTAAGCGCCCACGGCCCGCCGATTCAATCGGTACGGCCGTGCCAGCGACGCCACGGCTGGCGATAGGCGCGGCGGCATGGAATGCTCAACGAGACTTCCGTGCCGCGCCCCACCCCACTCCATAGCTGCAGCACCGCCTCGATGCGTTGTGCCCGCGCGCGCATGGTTTCGATGCCGCCTTGCGGATCACGGCGCAACGGCGGCGGCGGCGTGGCGTTGGCGCTCAGGCCATCGCCGTCATCGCGCACAAACAGGCGGAAGGCATCGGCGCCATAAATGATCTCGATTTCCACACACTGCGCCGAAGCGTGGCGATAAGCATTGAGCAGGGCCTCCCGCGCGATGGCAAACGCTTCGTCGCGCGCCGCGCTCTGTAACTGCAGGCTGCGATGCCCGGCCACGGTCAAGGTAAACGGCACCGCATGGATGGCGCGCATTGCCGTGGCCACATGTTCCAGCGCCGCGCCCAGATCATCGTCGCTGGGGCCGGGATAGGGCAAGTCCAGATCGGGCTCGCGCCCATCGGCCAGCACCACATCGGCCTGGTCCAGCGTGCCAAGAAAACGCTGTGTCAAGACCGGATCGTCCTTGATCTGATCCACCAGCGCCTGCATGCGCAAGGTCAGCCCCTGCATGCTTTGCCGCAACGTGTCATGCAGCGCCCAGGCGTGCCGTTCGCGTTCGGCCAGCTGTTGCTCCGTGCGCAGGATCAGCTGGCGCACCCGCCAGCGGTGTAACAGATATAACAGCAACAACAAAGGCAGCAAGGCCCAGCCCCCCGGCATTGCGCTTGGCAGGTTGGCCCCGGCCTGGCTGGCCAGCACCAGCGGTGCGCTGGCCAGTGCGGGCCACGCGGCCGTGGGCAGCAGCAAGGCGGCGCAGGCCAGCAACCAGACGGGCCGGCGTAACGGCAAAACGGACATGACAACGGGCGCCTTGAACTGGATTTATAGGCGCCATGCTACGGTTGCCGCCCCGTGCTGCCAGCCCCCTTTCGGGGTAGCCGCTCCCCCGCCGCCCGGGTTGGCTGCACCTGGCGCCGTCTGCCCCGGCTGACCGGCCAGCCCGTTTTGCCGCGCCTGACCTGGGCCGCCGCCTGCGCTTGCGTATCGCTATGTGTTGGCTAAGAAAGCGCGCGCAAGCTGCGGCCGGTATAAGTTCAGAGCAGTCCGTCATCGTGAAACCATCCGCATTTACCGCTCATTTACCCGCCGCGCTGCCGCGCCCCAGTAGCACCGGCTGGCCCTCCTTGCTGGCCGCGCTGCGTGTGCGCTGGCTGGCGCTGTATGCCTTTGCCGTGTGCTGGTTCAGCACGCCGGGTTTCCGCACACTGATCTCGCCCGATGAAGGCCGCTACGCCGAAATCGCGCGTGAAATGCTTAATAGTGGCGACTGGATCACCCCGCGTCTGAACGGCATCAAGTACTTCGAAAAGCCGCCCTTGCAGTACTGGATGACGGCAGGCAGCTTTCGCATCTTTGGCGAAAACGAATTCGCCGCACGTTTCTGGCCCGCGCTAACCGGCTTTGCCGCCGTCGTTATGGTCTGGGCCACGCTGCGGCGCTTGTTGCGGCACGATCCCCATGGCGAAACGCAAGCCTGGGCCGGCGCGGCTGTATTGGCCAGCTGTGCCTGGTGGGTGGGCAGCGGGCACTTTCTGACGCTGGATATGGGCGTCACCGCGTTTCTGACGCTGGCCCTGTGCGGCTTTTTGTGGGCG
Organism: Silvimonas sp. JCM 19000; assembly: GCF_054652575.1. Taxonomy (NCBI): domain Bacteria; kingdom Pseudomonadati; phylum Pseudomonadota; class Betaproteobacteria; order Neisseriales; family Chitinibacteraceae; genus Silvimonas; species Silvimonas sp. JCM 19000. The sequence goes on from NZ_BAAIHC010000014.1 coordinate 43,949, forward strand.
CAACAAGATGATGCAAGCGCGCGGGAAAACAGCAACGGCATGCTGGTTGCGTGGATAGCAATGGCGCTGGCCATGTTGTCCAAGGGGCTGATCGGCCCGCTGATTCCGGGCGCCGCGCTCGTTATTTATTCGGTGGTGATGCGCGACTGGCACTTGTGGCAGCGCCTGCATCTGGTCAAAGGTCTGATCCTGTTTACCGCCATTGCCGCACCGTGGTTTGTGCTGGTGTCGCAACGCAACCCTGAATTCGCCCAGTTCTTTTTTGTGCATGAACATCTGCAGCGCTATGCCACGCATGAAGCCTCGCGGGTGCAGCCGTGGTTTTTCTTTATCCCTGTGCTGGTGGGCGGCATGCTGCCGTGGACGGCCTTGCTGCCCGCAGCCTGGCGCGAAGGTCTCAGCAACAGCACGCGCCTGAGCAATGGCACACCCGCCTTCAATACCTCGCGCTTTTTGCTGGTGTGGAGCGCGTTTGTCTTTGTTTTTTTTTCGATCTCGGGTTCAAAACTGCCCGCCTACATCCTGCCGATGTTTCCGTCGGTGGTGATGTTGATGGCGCCCACGCTCAGCCGCATCGGCCGTCGCACCGGCTGGGCGTTGGTCATCACGCAAGCGCTGGTCGGGCTGATCGCGTTGATTGGGGCGCCCATCCTCGCCGCGCATTCCAGCGATCCGCAAACGGTCACCAGCGATGCGCAATACGCCTGGTGGCTGTACGCCACCGCTGCCGTGGCCTTGCTGAGCGCGGCGGTGGCGGCATGGCTGCTGCGGCGCCAGCTGCCGACCGCAATGCTGGCGACCCTGGCGTTGGCGGGTCTGGTCAGCGGACAACTGCCGCTGCTGGGCTATGACGCCTATGCGGGCCACACCTCCAGCCGCGCCATGGTGCAAGTGCTGCGACCGCATCTGCGCGCCGACAGCACCCTGTACAGCGTGCGCACATGGGATCAGACCTTGCCGTTTTATCTGAAGCAGAACGTGCAACTGGTCGAATACGTGGATGAATTCAAACTGGGCCAGACCAGCGAACCCGACAAACAAATGGCGCTGGAGCAGTTCGAGCAACACTGGCGCAGCGACCCCGCCCCGCTGGCGCTGGTACAGCCGGATACCTGGCAATTGCTGGAAAAGCACAATCTGCCGATGCAGGTGGTGTACCGCGACCGCAAGCGCATGGTGATTGCGCGGCCGTAATCACCACCACGCGTGGCAGGCTCAAGGCGCATCAGCCAGCAAACGATGCGTCTGGGCCCACGCCGCATCGGCTGTCGCCACCACCAAGTGCATGATGCCGAATGCCTTGACCGCTATCTGCGCCATTGCTTGCAGCTGCGCACGCCGCTCGACATCGGGCTCGATGCTGATCAGCGCTTTGCATACGTGGCCTAAATCAGTCTTGTTGTGCTTAAGCCAGATGCCTCGTTGCTTGCGGTCTTCATGGCTTTCTTCGGTCCGCAAGGCGTCGTAAACCACCACAAACGGCTGGCCGTGCTGCATCAGCGTAATCATCTCTTGCTGCCACTGCGTGGCGTAACCCGGCTGTGCCGCGTCTTGATTGAACCGCACGTACGGAAACGCGCTGACATCATGAATGCTGAATGCGTGTTGCTCGATAGGCATGAGTACTCACTCCAGAGTAGGTATAAACACCAGACAAAATCATGGGACAGCCGGACCGGTAATCGCGCTGGCCACCGGCCCGGCGCTCGCCAGTGGAAACGTGGTCTCCCAGCCACCGCCTAGCGCCGTGTACAAACTCACCAGCGCCATGGACACCGCGGTCGCGCTGTCGGCCAGCGCTAGTTGCGCGGCCAGCAGATCGCGCTGCACGGTCAGCACTTGCAGAAAGTCGGTCGCGCCCGCCACGTACTGCCGCTGCGCGTTATCCAGCGCAATCTGGTCTTGCTGCACCGTGGCCGCCAGCCTCGCATGCGCTTGCTGACGGGCCGCGTAGTCGCCCAGCGCGTCATCCACTTCATGCCATGCCGTTAGCACCGTGCGCTGAAACTCGATCAGCGCGGCTTGCTGTTGCGCCTGGCGTAACGCCACCTGTCCTTTCAAACGTCCGCCTTCAAAGATCGGCACGCTCAGCGCCGGACCCACCCCGAAAGTGCGCGACCCCCATTGATCCAGATCGGCAAAGCGCAGCGCCTGCAAGCCAAGGTCGGCCGACAGCGTAATGCGGGGATAGAAATCACCCACTGCCACGCCGATATCAGCGGTCGCCGCATGCAGCCGGGCCTCGGCGGCGCGTATATCCGGTCGGCGCTCGGCCAGTTCGGACGGCAGTCCCAGCGGCACAGACAGCGGCAGCGCGGCGAGTGTGGCCGGGCCGGTCTGCAACTCCGGCTCCAGTGCGTGCGGCGCCGCGCCCAGCAAAAAACTGAGCGCGTTAACCAGCCGCCTGCGCTCGTTTTCCAGCACCGGCAACCGGGCCTCGATGGCGCTGATCCGGGCGCTGGCCTCCGCAGTTTCCAGCCGCGTAGCAACGCCGGCGGCCAGACGGATCTGCGTCAATTGCAGGTTTTGGCGGGCGATATCCAGGTTCTGCCGCACGATGGTTTGCTGCACCTGCACGCCACGCAATTGCAGATAGTCGCGGGCGGTTTCTGCGTACACCGCCAGCAACACGCCGCGCCGCAGGTCCGCGCTGACTTCGACCGAGGCATCGGCCGACTCGATTTCACGCCGCACGCGGCCCCATAAGTCCAGCTCCCACGTTGCATCCACGCCGGTTTGCCAGAGGTTGAACGCCTGCTTGCCGTCCAGCCCCGCGCTATCCAGCAAGCCATTCTGGCTGGAACGCGCCCGCTGGTAAGAGGCTGCGGCAGTTACCTCGGGCTGCGCGTCTGCGCCACGAATCCGCCGCGCCGCACGCGCCTGCAGCCAGCGGCTGCTGGCCAGGCGCACGTCGAAGTTGGCGGCCGTCACCCGCTCCAGCAAAGCGGACAACTCGGCATCGTTGAACGTCTGCCACCAGCGCACATCGCGGCTTATCTCCAGCGCGGCATCCGCGGCGGGTTGCGCCTCGGTCTGCCAACGGGCAGGCAAACTGGCCGTCGGGCGTTGAAAATCCGGGCCCACCGTGGCGCACCCGGCCAGCGTCAGCCCAGCCATCACCAGGCCAAATCGAGCAAGCTTCGACCTCATCGCGCCGCCACCTTGCTGCTTGCTGCGGCGTTGGCCGTATCCACCGTCGCTTGCACCGACATGCCGGCGCGTAGATCGCCCAACAGCGCCTGGCCTGGCTGCAACGCAATCTTTACCGGGATGCGCTGAACCACTTTGGTGAAATTGCCGGTGGCGTTATCAGGCGCGATGGCGGCAAAGGTCACGCCCGTGGCCGGGGCAAAACTGTCAACCGTGCCGTGCAACACCTGGTCGGGCCAGGCATCGACGCGGATCTCGGCGGATTGGCCCGGTCGCACCCGGGTCAACTGGGTCTCCTGAAAATTGGCGATCACATACACCTGCCGTAACGGCACCAGCGCCAGCAAGGGCGCGCCCGGTGTCACATAAGCGCCAACCCGCACCGCGCGTTGCCCCACCATGCCGTCAATGGGAGCTTCGATGCGCGTCCACGACAGGCTGAGCCGGGCGCTTTCCAACAGGGCCTGATCATGCAGCAGCGTTGCGCCCGCACTGGCGCGTTGCGCTTGCAGCACGGCCACTTGCTGCCGGGCCGCTTGCAGACTGGCGCTGGCGCGCGCCACGTCCGCCCGGGCGCTATCAATTCGTGAACGCGCTTGCTGCGCATTCTGCAGACTGCCCGCACCTTGCCGGGCCAGGTCGGCATAGCGCTCGAAATCGGCTTGGGCAAAAGCAGAGGCCGCCTGGGCCGCCGCTAGCGTTGCGCGCGCTTGCTCGATGACGGACTGCTGCTGCGTGAGGCTGGCCAGCACATGATCAGTGGCAGCGCGCGCGATGGCGACATTGGCCGCGGCGGAAGTCACGGCATTGACATAGTCGCGGTCATCAATGCGCGCCAACAGTTGGCCTTTGCGCACGGGCTGATTGTCTTCGACCGCCAACGTGCTGATCTGGCCCGCCACGCGCGGGGACACCAGGGTGAAATCAGCGCTGACATAGGCGTCGTCGGTGCTTTGCCCGCCGGATGCGTGGCAGGCCAGCGCCAGCACGGCCGCCGCGCCCAGCAGCAGCACACCAAGGGCGGCCGCGATATAGCGCTTTTTTTGCTTTGGAGATACAGACATAAGAAACAACCTTTAAGGGGAAACAGGATGCACCAGCGCACCGGGTGGATAGATACGGGTAGGCAGAAAGGGGATGAGTAGCAGCAACGCCACAGCCACCAGCGCCATCAGGCGCAATACATCGGCGGAGGCCAGCACCAACGCCTGCTGCCGGATATGCGCATCCATCAGCGCCAGCAACGAGGGATGATCCAGACCTGGCAGGCTGGCCAGCTTGTTTTGCAGCAGACCCGGCACATAGGGACGGTTGCCCAACTGATCGACCAGCACATTGGAATGAAAGCGTTCGCGCAGCGTGGACACGCCTTCGGTCAAGCCGGTGCCCACCACCACGGCGAACCCTTTGACGGTGTTAAACCAGGCGGAAGCGAACGGGCCCTCCTGCGGCGTCATGCCGTTGGTGGCCAGCATCAGCAACGGCAGCACCGCCATCGGTTGCGCCACAATCTGGATCAGCTGCACCGCATAAAAATGCGGGCGTATCCAGGCCGAGCTCATGCTGCCGCCAAGCAGGCAAGACAGTCCGATCAAGGCAAGGCCGGTGGCCAGCACCCAGCGGCAATCCACTTGCCGCAGATTGCAAAGTGCAGCCACGGCGGGCAGCGCCAGCAGTTGCGGCAGCGCCACCCACAAAGCCAAGGGGGCCAGTTGCAGCGGGCGATAGCCTTGCACTTCGCTCAGATATCCCGCCGGGATGGCGGGCACGGCAACCAGCACCAGCAACACGCCGCCGAGGGTAATCAACGCGTGGCTGAGGTTACGTCGGGCCAACAACTGGAGTTTAAAAAACGGCAGCGGGTGGAACCATTCGTTAAGCAGAAACAGCAGCAGGAGCAGCGAACCCGCAATCAACAACAGGCAAATCAACGGTGAATCGCTCCACCCCAGCCGCGTGCCCTGTTCAAAGGCCGTCACCAGCATGGCGATGGCGGGAAAACCCAACAGCACGCCGCGCGTATCAAACTGACGGAAACGTTCCAGCCGCAGCGGGTCTTGCGGCAGCCCCCACGCCATCATGGCCACCGACAAGGCGGCCAGCGGCACGATTTGCCAGAACAGCCAACGCCAGCCCACATAGTCGGACCACAACGCCGCCAGCGGCGTGCCCAGGTTGGGCGCAAAAGTGGCGGTGAGGGCATAGGCGGCCAGGCCGTACAGCTTGATGCCGGCAGGTAGAAAACGCAGCGCCACCGTCATCAACATCGGCGGCAGGCAGCCGCCCGCCAGGCCTTGTAACGCGCGCAGCGTCAACAGCAAACCTTCTGCGCGTGCAAACGGCAAAGCCAGCCCCAACAGCGCAAAGACGCAGACAGCCGCAATGGTGAAACGCCGTAGCGTAAAGGTGCCGGCAAACCACGGCGCAAACATCATTGCCGCCACCTGCGTCACCTGATACAGCGTGCGCATCCAGCTGCCCGCATCGGCGCTCAGGCCCAGCGCGCCGCGCAAGTCGGGCATGGCTACTTCGGTGACGTGGTCGTTGAGTTGCGCCATGACCACCGCCAGCAGAACCCCCGCCAGGCCAGTCAGGATGCGGCCGCCGAAGCGAGGCGGATGCGGCGTAGCGGCCACGGGCTGCAGGTGCGCAGGAGATGCAACAGAATTCACGGCGGGCTTCCGTCTTCAGAATGAATGACGGAAGTCTAGGGAGCGCGCATCACCGCGAAAACTGCAACGTTTGCATTACTCGCGTGCGTCTGGCGCACGCATCAATGCGGTCAGAACGCGGCGGCATCGGCCGTGCAGACCTCGCGGATAATCCGCCGCAGCCATTGATGCGCCCCGTCGTTCTGATAACGCGGATGCCAACCCTGCACCATCACCACGGTTTCCAGCGGCAGCGGCAAGGCAAAGGCGCGTGCCCGGATACCCATGCGCTGCACGGCGGCGGCCACATGTTCGCTCAGGGGCAAGATCAGGTCGGAGGCTTCCAGCATGAACACGCCGGAATGAAACGTCGGCACCACCAGCGACACCTGGCGCGCCAGACCCAGCGCCTGCAAAGCCGTGTCGATCGGCCCGCTGGCGCGGCCCCGGCGCGACACGCTGATCTGGCCATAGCTGGCAAAGCGCTGCGGCGTAATTTCCGCATCAAAGATGGGGTGATCGGCGCGCGCCAGCCCGACAAACCGGGTGGTAAACAGCGTCTGTATATGCACGTCCGGGCCCATGGGCCGCATGGCGCTGATATACAGATCGACCTTGCCGTCGCGTAACACTGAATCCTCAGATTCGCTCTCGGGCGCAAAACGCAGCACCACCTGCGGCGCTTCGCTACGTACCCGGCCCAGCACGGTCTGGCCAAACGCGCTGAGGAATACATCGTTGGCATGCAGGTTGAAATGCCGCTTCAGGCTGGCCAGATCGACCGCGCGCTCGGGCTGCAACAACTGGCGCGCGCCTTCAACCGAACTGTGCACGCGCTCGCGCAAGGACAGCGCGTAGGGCGTCGGCACCATTTTGCGGCCGACTTTTACAAACACAGGATCGCCGATGGCGTTGCGGATGCGCGCCAGGGTGCGGCTCATGGCCGGCGCGCTCAGATTCATGCGCCGCGCGGCGCCGACTACGGAGCCTTCTTCCAGCAGCACATCCAGCGCAAAGAGCAGATTAAGATCGGGTGATTGCATGGGCCGCAATTATAGGAGCGCAACGCTGCCGCCGCACGCACTCATGTATGCGCGGTGGGCCTGCAGCGACCACGGCTAAAAAAATTCCAGCTCGCCCGCCACCGCTTCTTCCACCGGCGCGGGCGCCAGGCGGAAATCGATGTCGCTGTCGGGCGCGGCGCACAGGCTGAGCGTCAAGCCAAAGCGCACCGCGTCATTCAGCGTAATCGCAAAAGTCTGCTGCGCGGTCGGGGCGATTTCGTTGATGTAACGCGCGCAATGGCGTTCCAGCACAAACGGTGTCGACATGGCGGCATGGCGGAACGCCACGCACAGGCTGCGATTCACCGAACCGCAAATCATATTGACCAGCTCACCCAACACATCCACCAGCGCCTGGCCTTCCAGCGCGTTGGCAGAACGGCCGCGCAAGGCCAGATGCGTGCCGGTGGCGCGGTCGGCTTCAAAGTCGAACAAGGCGATGATGCGGAACAGATAAGAAGAAATATTCAGCACCACCGCATGCCCGGGCCGCCCGCTGGTGTCGGGCCAGGCCGTGCGTTCGACCACGCAGACGTCGTCGGCGCTGGCGATGGCGTTGTCGTGGATGGATTGCTCGAACAGCGTGTAGATATTCTCAAGCGCGCTCTGGCTGAACATGCGATCAATCCTGCTCGGCCTGGGCCATGGTGGCCTGGATCTTGTCGGCGGTGGTGCGCAGGCCGAAGACCGCGGTGCGGATCAGATTGCCGCTGGCCTGCATGTCCTGGAAGGTGGTGGTGGTGATCAGATCGTTCTTGTCCAGGTTCTGCTGGTATTGCCGCGCCACTTCGGCCGAGTTGAGCGCCAGCGCGCGCACGCCATCGGCCACCACGGCAAAGCCACGCCCATGTTCACCGGCGCGGGCGGCCTCGATGGCGGCGTTCAGCGCCAGCATCACCACGTTTTTTACGATGCGGGCAAACTCTTCGTTTTGCGCCTTCAGATGGCGGTTATTGGCCAGGATGCCCTGCAGTTCATCGTGCCAGCGCTCAACGATGCGCACGATGCCGAGCAACGATTCGATGTCCTGTTTCAGCGTGGCGTGTTCAGCGGCAAACTCGCTGCGCAAGCGCCCCAACTGGTTGCGATGTTCTGCGGCCTGTTGCTCGTGCCAGCGCTGGCGCTCGCTGGCCGCGCGTTCTTGCTGCGCGCCCAGTTCGGCCTGATGCGCCTGCTGTTGCACGTTCAGATGCTGTTGCAGCGCGGCCACTTCAGCCTGTAGCGGTTGCAGCTGGCGGGCCACGTCTTCGGGCGCCAGATGTTGCATCAGCCCGGCCAGACGTTGATCGCGCTCACGCAAACGTTGTTGCAACACACGGCGCTGGCCGTGCGCATGCCACGCCCAGGCCACGGCCAACAACAAGCCTGCGCTCAGACCGGCCAGCGCACTCCACAGGGTGTTCATCATGATCAGTACCGAAACCCCGTGATCAGTTAACCAGTTTCTTGAACGTAGCGACCACGGCATCGCCATTAAACGGCTTGACGATCCAGCCCTTGATACCGGCCGCCTTGCCGCGTTCTTTCATGGCCGGGCTGTTCTCGGTGGTCAGCATCACGATGTTGACGGCGCTGTTGCGCAGCTCGCCGCGGATTTTTTCGGCCATGGTCAGGCCGTCCATATTGGGCATGTTGACGTCGCTCACCACGAGCTTGATGCCGCTGTCGGCGCGCAGTTTGTCGAGGCCATCCTTGCCATCCACCGCCACGGTGACGCTCAGGCCAGCGCTCTTGAGAAACTCGCTGACTTCGGTGCGTACCGTGCTGGAATCATCAACCACCAGAATCTGGGCCATTGCCTACTTCCTTATTTGATTAGCTACAAAATTTAGTGCGCGCGACTAGATCGTCGCCGCAGTCGAAACGCCATGAATCACCGGCGTTTCGATATGTTCAAACAGCGCTTCCGGCAAGCTGACCACGGTGCTGAAAGCGCGGAAGGCCGCGCCAACGCGTTGGTCTTCAAAGCGGATAGCGATATCGCCACGCTCGCGCCGGACAAACTCCTGCACCGCATCCATGCCCACGCCGCGCCCGGAAATCTCGGTTACCACCGCGGCAGTCGAGAAGCCAGGCAGAAACACCAGGCGCGCGATCTGTTCATCGGTTGGCTGCGCGTCGGCCGGCAACAATTGTCTGGCCCGTGCGATATCGCGGATGCGATGCAGGGCCAGACCCCGGCCGTCGTCATGCAGGGTCAGATGCACCATGCCGCCATGCGCTGCGGCGTGCAATTTGAGCGTGCCCGCCATGCTCTTGCCGTGGCCCATGCGGGTATCGGCGTCTTCAATGCCATGGTCGAGCGCGTTGCGCATCAGATGCATAAACACGTTCTTGAGCAGCGCCGAGGCCTGATGCCGCACCACATAACCGTGATCAGCCAGCACCACACGCGGCGCCAGTTTGCCCAGCTCGGCGGCCAGCCGCGGTAGCGATTCGATGACGCTATCCAGCGTTTGCGACAAGGGTTCAGTGCCGAGCAAACGCAGCGCCTTGCGCACGGCATCGCGCGCGGCCACCAGTTCGATCAGATTGTTGGTATTGACGGTTTCCAGCCGATGCAAGGCGTCATGCACCTGGGCGCGATCGACCAGCAGATATTGCTCGCCCTGGCCGCGCCCCGGGCCTTTGCGGCCGAGGCTGACCTCATTGATGCGGGCATAGCGCTCCACACCCGCACGGACTTGCGCCAGTTCATCCAGCAACATGCGTTGATCCCATGGCAGATCCGGGCGCGGCTGGCGCAGCGCTTCGTAGCTGTGTTCCGCCTGATGCACGATGTGGGTCAGATGCTGCAAGCCGTAGGTACGGGCATTGCCCTTGATGGTGTGCATATTGCGGAACAACTGCGCAATCGCCTCGCTGTCGCCCTTGGGGTGCAAGCGGATCAGTGCCTGGTTGTCTTCAATAAAGCGCAGCGCGCTGATGATGAAATCGTGGAATTTGTCCTGACTGACCGCCAGCACTTCGCCAATGATTTCCAGCTCTTGCCGTTGCTCGCTGGCTTCAGCCGCCAGTTGGCGTAATTCGGTGACATCGCGCACGCACAACATCACGCGGCAGGTATTGCCATGGTCGTCGAGGATGGGCGACCAGTTCAGATCGAGAATTTTGACGCGGCCATCGCGCATGGTTTTTTCGATTTCGCCCACCATCAAATGCTGGTTGAACTCAAAGTTCATGGCGTCTTCGTCTATGCACGCGCCCCAGACCGCATCGATTTGCGCCAGCGTATCGGCGCCCAGCTGGGTGTTGCTGAACAACAGCGCCATCACGTCGCGGCCGGCAATATCGTCGGTCTCCAGGATGGTGGCCAGCCAGGCCGAATATTCCGGATGCACGATCTTGCCTGCCTGCACCGTCAATATGCCCTGCGGCATGTTCTGCAACATCGACTGGATGTCGGTGGTCTTTTGCTTGAGCTGCGACGAGCTGAGCTGGATCTGCTCGATCATGGTGTTGAACGCCAGCATCGAGCGGCCAATTTCATCCTGGCGCAGCACCGGCAGGCGCTGGGTAAAGTCCTGGCTGGTGGCAACATTGCTCATCATGGTTTGCATCTGGCCGATCGGGCGCACGATCTGGCGATACAGCATCAAACCAATGCCGCTCAGCAGCAGCACCGCCACCGCCGTCACGCCCGATAAGGTGGTGGCCGTGTTGGCCAGGCTGTGATTGAGCGCATTGATGGCGTCATCCTTGCTGCGGTTTTTTTCTACGCGCAGCGTTTCTATTTCTTGCTCCAGTTCGCCCTGGTATTGCGCCACACTGGCAAACAGATTGGCTTCGGCGATGTCTTGCTGGGCCGCGCGTTTGAACTTGACCGTGTCATCGATGGCGCCAAAGTAGCTGGCCACGCTTTGTTGCGCTTGCTGCACCAGCCCTTTTTGCGTCGGGTTGCTGGCCTGTTGCAACTGCAAGCTCAGCGCCTGGCGCAGCCGGTTTTGCTGCAGCGCCAGTTTGTCGGCGGCCTGCGTCAAGGTGTTGGCATCGGGCGCAAACACCAGCGCCATGGTCGCCAGTTGCACGTCCTTAAGGCCAGCCACCAGATCGGCCGAAGCCAGGGTGCTGGGCACCACGCCTTCTGTAACGCGTTTCACGTCGGCCGCATTGCGCTGCGCTTGCAGCATGGCGTAGCCCCCAATGGCGGCGATCGCGGCAAAGGTGAGCAACGTCAGCAAGATAATGCGCTGGCGGATTGTCATGATCGAGTAATCCTTCTGCATAGGCTTACGGAAAATTCGGGACCCGAGCGGGGGATGGCCGCTGCGGCTCGGCCGTCTGGCACCGATAAGCGCTGCATATTAAGGATTACTTATTAAGTTTTTATTTAAGACGCGTAATCAAAATACTGACTTTTTGCTTACTACCCTGCTATCACATGGGGGAACCCGGCGTCCGGCCGCATCGCGATATCTGGCGCGGCGTGCGGACGCTATGCCGCAAATCATTGCGCGGCGGCGGTGTGTTTACGCCAGCAAACTTGCTTTCAGTAGCTGTCTCTTCTATGCATCCGTAATAAAAAAGAAATATTTTTTCGCGCAAGACAGCATCACGGGATCGGTGTAAACCGTTCATACCGTTTAACCAAGGGTGGCAAAACCCGAAGGAAGCATGATGGCTCAAAGCAAAAAACCCGCTACGACGACTGCAAAACCGAAGACCGCTATCCCCGCCAGGAATGAAAGCAGCGTGAGCGCCGCCGCTGCTGCACCAGCCCCGGCCAGCAAAACCCCTGTGACCAAATCCGCGACGGCCAAAGCTGCGGCGACCAAAGCTGCGGCGACCAAAGCTGCGGTGACCAAACCCGCCGCCACCCGCAAACCCGCCGCCCAAGCTGCTGCGACAACGAAACCAGCAAGCGCGAAACCCGCTGCCACGGCCGCCACCACCAAGGCCGTTGCCGCCAAGCCGGCCAGTGCCAAAAGCAGCGCTGGCAAATCCACCGCCAAAGCGTCCGCTAAAACCGCTGCGCCCAAAGCCGCCGCCAAGCCGGGCATCGACAGCGCGGCCAAGGCCAGCAGCAAGAAAAACGGCACGGCCAAAAAAGTGAAACTGGTGCGCGACACCTTCACCTTTCCGCAAGCAGATCACGACAAGATCGCCAGCCTTAAACTGCGCCTGCTCAGCCAGGGCACCGAGGCCAAGAAAAGCGAAATCCTGCGCGCTGGCCTGCAACTGCTGAGCGAACTCAGCGACGCCAGATTGAGCGCGGTCCTCGGCGGCGTGGAACGCGTCAAAACCGGTCGCCCCGCCAAGTAAAGGCGTGCATCGGCAAACAGCCCGGCCATTGCAGCCGGGCTTTTTTGCATGCGCGGCAAAACCGGCGCCCGCCTAGCCGACGTGCCCATCAAACAGCAGTTCCAACTTGCCACAGCGTAGCAAGCTGGCTGGCGTGACCGTGACGCGGCTCCACGGAATCCGTCCCAGGTACCACAGCTTCCAGAAGCGCAATGCCGCCGCCGGTTGTTCCGCATACAACTCCGCAAAGCTCTGCTCCTTGCCCACGCATAGCCCCGTCGCATCCAGCAATACTTCGCGCACATAGCGCGAACAAAACTGGCGGCGCGAGTGCAGATTAAAGCCGGTGTCGTACAGCAGCCGCGCACGTTGGCGCACGGCGCGGCGAATGCGGGCCTGTTCGAGCGGGCCGATGGGGATAGCAGGCCGGCTGATGGCGACGCGGCCGTGGTCCGAGCGGCGCAAAAATCTGGAGAACGGCGTAACGCGGGTAAGCGGAAACGCGCTCTCCGCAATCATCGGCTCGGCCCCATCAATATCCATCACGATGCCGACATGGTTGGTCCAGCTGCGCGTGGCGCTTGCAACCTGAAGAAACGGCTTGATCGGAATGCGGATAAACACCACATCCCCCACATTCAGGCAGGCCGTCAGCGAGGCCGCGCTGATGCGGGTCAGCGCGGCGTCGGGCGAGCTGGCTGTATGCTGCAGCGCGCCCGATGCCCACGGCGCCGGGCGAGTGTGGGCAAGCAGTGCGTTTTCGGCAAACCAGACCATAGCGGAGCTCCGTTGTTTGTAATGACGGCGGCCATTATCAGCAGGCCGTACGCACTACGGCGGCGGCCGTTACAGGGCTCGCCAAACGGGCGTTCCGGTATCGCTTTCCGACCCCGGGTGGCGTCGAGCGGCTTGACGCGGCCCTGCGCGCCTGGGCTAAATCTGCGGCAACCCCGCGCCTGAAACCGCAGTTCAACTTTCCGGATACCCCATGAAACGTCGTTCGATTGCACTCGCTGTCTCGTTAACCCTGTTGGCCACTGTTGCCTCGGCCGATGAAGTCCAGGTCGCCGTGGCGGCCAATTTCACCGCGCCGGTGCAGGCCATTGCCAAAGATTTCGAGGCCGCCACCGGGCATAAAGTGGTGGCGTCGTTTGGCGCCACCGGCCAGTTCTATACCCAGATCAAAAACGGCGCGCCGTTCCAGGTTTTTCTGGCGGCCGATGATGAAACCCCGCTCAAACTGGAAAAAGAAAACGAGATCGTTGCCGGCTCGCGCTTTACTTATGCCATCGGCAGCCTGGCGCTGTGGTCGGCCCGGCCCGGCTATACGGTGGATCGCGATACCCTGAAGAAAGGCGATTTCCAGCATCTGTCCATCGCCAACCCCAAGGCCGCGCCCTATGGTCTGGCCGCCACGCAAACGCTGGACAAGCTGGGCCTGACCAGCACGCTGCAGCCAAAGATTGTGGAAGGCCAGAACATCACCCAGGCCTACCAGTTTGTCGCCACCGGCAATGCCGAGATCGGCTTTGTGGCGCTGTCGCAAATCTACAAGGACGGCAAGATCAGCAGCGGGTCGGCCTGGATCGTTCCGCCGGGGCTGTACCAGCCGATCCGCCAGGACGCGGTGATCTTGAACAAGGGCAAAGACAACGCTGCGGCAAAAGCGTTTGTCGAGTATCTCAAAGGCCCGAAGGCGGCCGAGGTGATCAAATCGTATGGCTACACGCTGTAAGGGGCGCTAGCTCGCTCAAACAAAAGCCCGGGTACGCGTGAGCGACCCGGGCTTTTGTTGGCGCGTAGACCGCCAGGCGATCAATTCAGCGGAATCGACGCCGTAATATCCAGCCACAAACCCGGCGCCTGGCCCGGATTCAGCGACAATTCGGCTTGCGTCAGCGGCCGTGCCGGTTGCCACGCGCGGCCGTTGTACCAGACGTACTGGCCCGGCTTGTAGTAATAGCCGCGATGCCAGTCATCCAGATAGCGGCCGTTCAGGGCCTGGGCATGGGCGCGGCGCCATTCATCGCGGTTACGCCATTGGTAGTCAGCGGGATAACGTTGCGGTGCCGGGCGATGCGCTTGCGGCGCACGATGGTCTTGCTGCGGCGGGCGATTGGCATGGTTGGGCGGGTTTTGATGGCCTTGTTGCTGGCCGTGATCACCGCCGCGGTCGCCACCGTGATCATGGTCGCGATCATCGGCGTGGGCAGCAAGGCTGGCCAGCGCCAGGGTGGCGCCGGCAAGAACGGCAGAGAGTTGGGTCAAACGCATGGCAGGTTCTCCTGTTTGTTATGGTTGCCCCGGTTAGGGCTGACCAACGGAGACCGGTTCCACGTCATCTGGCGAAATTTGTATCGCTCTTTATCAAAAGTGGCCGCAGCCACAGTATCGCGGTGGCAGCCGACACCGACTTGCGGCATCGGCTGACACGGGCGTTATTGGCGGTTCACGCCGCGGTTCACATCTTCATGTCTTTCATGTCGTCGCCCGCCATGTCCTGCACCACCACTTTGACCTGCACATCACCGGCCTGCTTGAAGTGCAGCGTCATCATGAAACTGTCCTTGGGCTTGAGCGGCTGCTTAAGCCCTTCCAGCATGATGTGGTAGGCACCGGGGGCCAGTTTGACTTCGCCGTGCGGGGGAATATCAAGCGCGGGCACCTCGCGCATTTTCATCATATTGCCTTGCATGCTCATGCTATGAACGCTGGCCGAGGCGGCGGCGGACGTGTCTGCGCCGACCAGGGCATCGGGCGTGCTGCCGTTGTTCTTGACGCTGAAATACACGCCCGCAGTTTGCGCACCGGGCGGCGTGGCGCGGGTGTAGGGATGGAAGATAAACAGATCTTTAAACGTGTATTCGTGCGCCAGTGCCAGCGTAGAAGTCAGCAGCAGGACGGCAGCGGCGATTGCGTAACGGGTCATGAATAAGGTCCTTCAAATGCACATTGAATGGCGGGCTGCGTGGCGGCGCGGTAATGGACACCGGCCAGGAGCGCAGCAGCGCGGGAGGTTTGGTCAAACCTGCGTCAACGGCGGCGCCTGGCCGCGCCGGTATTCAAAGGCATAACGCCGTGCGGGTAAAGCAGGCAGCTGCGCGGCCGCGACCGGCACATAGCGCAGCAGCCAGCCGTTGGCGGGCGTGGGCGTGGGCGGCAAGGCGGCAGCCAGATGCGCACACAGTGGGCAGGGTTGCAGGCTGACGCCATCGTGCGGCGCGCCGTGCGGCCCGGCGTCACGGCTGCTTACGGCGGGGGCAAAGACCAGTTGCGCGCCGCTACCCGTGCACAGCACCAGCGCATGCTGTGCGGCGCTGGCGGCGGCCATATGCAGCGACGGCAAGGCGAACTGCAGCAGCGCCAACAAAAGCGCAAAGCGGGTCGCAAGGTGGAAGTGCCGTCGAGTCATAGCGCGCAAGGTAGCACACCGCGCGGCTGCCTCCCAACCAGGACTAGTCCGAAGCGCGATTTGCGCGCGGGTGCCGCCGTATCAGGGCGTACCGATCAGGCCGGGCTAGTCAGCCGGGTGACCAGGGACTGCAACAATGCGGGACTAGACTGGCCGCTATCCCTGTCCTGGAGGACCGCCATGTCGCGCCATCACGCTGTCCATCAAGCGCTAGAGCAACTTGCCTACCTGCAACGCGCCCTGCGCGAAGCCGAAGATCCGGCGCTGTTATCCACGCTGGCCGAAGCCAACCGCGTGAGCGGCCGTAATCTGCTGCATTTTCTGGCGCTGCAACAACATGCACCGGCCGATCTGCAGCCCGTCCTGCACACGCTGGGCTTGCGCGGGGTGGTGCCGGGCAATATCGCCGCCAGCGTGGCACGCGCCATCGACTGGCTGAGCACTCCGCAGTTTGATCCTGATCCGCTGGATGACCACGCGGGCTTGCGTTTACGCCGGGCAGAGCATCTGTTTGGCACTCGCCGCGGCTGCGCCCGCACCATGGTGACGCTGCCCGATAACGCCGCGCGCAACGCCGATTTGCTCGATGCCTTGTTACTGCAGGATATGGCGGTGGCGCGCATCAACTGCGCCAAGGGCCATGCCGCGCAATGGCACGACAGCGCGCTGGCCGTGCAACAAGCCAGCGAACGTACCGGCAAGCCCTGCAAGCGTTCATTTGAGCTGGCCGGGCCCAAGTTGCGCATCGGCGAAATCACGCCGCGCGCTGCGGTGGTCAAGTGGAAGCCCGAGCGCAACGATGCCGGCTTGATTCTCAACCCGGTGCAAGTGCAGTTCTATGTCACCGGCGAAACCGCGCCGGGCAAAGCCGCCTACGCCGTGCCCATCGACGAGGCCATCCTGCGTGAGGCCCAGCCCGGCGACACCTTGCGGGTCAAGGATGTGCGCGGCAAACGGCGCGATTTGCACATTGCCGCCTTGCGTGAGCGCGTGCTGTTCTGCGAGGCCGAAGACACTGCCTACGTCTCGCCCGGCACGCCCGTGCAATTGCGGCGCGGCGCACATGTGGTGTGCCGCGGCCATGTGGGCGATTTGCCGCAGCGGCCCGGCTATGTGGCGCTGGCGCCGGGCGATACGCTGGTGCTGATGCATGGTTCCACGCGTGGGCAGCCCGCGGTGCGGCGCCCCGATGGCAGCATGGCGGCCGCCATCCTGAGCTGCGCGCTGGCCGATGTATTCGTGCAGGTACAACGCGGCCAGCGCATCCGCTTTGATGATGGCAAGGTTGAAGGCGTGATCGAGCAGGTTGATGCGCATCGGCTGGATATCCGCATCACCCAGGCCGAAGGCGGGCGCGTCAAGCTCAAGGGCGGACGCGGCATCAATCTGCCGGATACACAGCTACCGCTGACGGCCTTGACCGAGGCCGACAGCGTCGCGCTGGCCGAGGTATTGCCCGATGCTGATCTGGTGGCGATCTCGTTTGTACAAACCCCGGCCGACGTGGAGCAAGTGGTGGAACTGCTGGCACAGCACCAGGCCAACCACGTCGGCCTGATCCTGAAACTGGAAACCGCCAGCGTGGTACGCCAGTTGCCGCAAGTGTTGCTGGCGGCACTGCGGCATCCGCATGTGGCGGTGATGATTGCGCGCGGCGACCTGGCCGCCGAGATGGGCTTTGCCGCGCTGGCGGCCACCCAGCACAGCATTTTGCAATGGTGCGAAGTGGCGCACTTGCCGGTGATCTGGGCCACGCAGGTACTGGAATCGATGGCGAAAAAAGGCGTACCCACCCGGGCCGAAGTCAGCGATGTGGTGCTGGCCGGGGAGGCCGATTGCGTGATGTTGAACAAAGGCCCGTATATCGTGGAGACGCTGCAGTTTCTCGACGACTTGCTGGCGCGCAATGTGCACGCCACGCAAGCCATCTGAGCCTGGTTCGCTGGCGTGCGGCGGGGCGGTCGCGATTTCAGTCGCGCATTTCAAAGATCTTGTTGAAGTTGGCGATGTCCAGCACGGAGCGCACGCCCGGCCCGCAATTGAGCAATACGATGCGATAGCCTTCGACGCGCTGGCGCAGCAATAACAGCATGCCCAGCGCGGCCGAGTCCAGATAAGTGACGCCACTGAAATCCAGATGCAGTTCATCTACCAGCGGGCTCTGGATTGCGGCGGAGGCCACTTCCTTGAACTCGCGATGCATCTCAAAACTGAGCTGGCCGCCGATCGCAATGATCGCCACGCCACCTTGTTGCCGCCACGATATCGCCATGATCTTCCTCCGGCTGTTGTGATCGAGGTTGTTCACCCAGTCTAGTCGCCCCAAGCCAGCAGGCAAGCCAGCACGGGCGTTTGCGCCGGGTTCCGACACGTTTTTGCGCGGCCTGGGGACGCGAATGACGCTGATTAATCGCGCGTGAGCACTTCGATCAGCTCGATTTCAAAGATCAGATTCGAGTTCGGCTTGATATGCGCGCCAATCTGGCGCTCGCCATAGGCCAGATGCGCGGGCACCCACAACTTGCGTTTGCCGCCTTCGCGCATGCCCATCAAACCCTGGTCCCACCCTTTGATCACGCGGCCGGTGCCAATGACACACTGAAACGGTTTGCCGCGGGTGTACGACGAATCAAACACCGTGCCGTCTTCCAGAAAACCGTTGTAGTGCGCCGTAATCAGCGCGCCTTTGGCGATTTCTTTGCCGCTGCCGGTTTCGATATCAACAATCTGCAGATCCTGGGATTGCTCAGTCATGCTGGGGCCGCCTTGCTTGCTCACAAAAGGCAGCGTTGTCGCATCAAACGGCGGCCTTGGCAAGCGCGGCATCGCCCTGCCCGGCTGGCGCGACCGGAGCGAAGCGCTCGCGATAATCCTGCGGCAGTACGCCGAGGCGGCGCAAAAAGGCGCGGCGCAAGTTTTGTTCGTCGCCAAATCCGCAGTCGGCAGCCACGCGTTTGATCGAAGCGCGCGCTTGTTGCAGCGCGCGGCAAGCGGCTTCCAGCCTGAGGGTTTCGACCATGCGCGCGGGGGTGGTGCCTTGTTGCTCCTGATAGGCACGGCAGAAACTGCGCACGCTCATGCCCGCCCGCGCCGCCAGTTGTTCGACCCGCAAATCAGCGGTCAGATGGGCGCTGATCCAGCCGTGTAATTCGGCAAAACCGGCGCGGCTGCGTTGTTGCGCCAACAAGGGCGCGCTGAATTGCGCCTGGTTGCCGGGGCGCTTGAGAAACACCACCAGCCGCTGCGCCACTTCCATGGCAATGGCGTGGCCGCGATCTTCTTCTATCAACGCCAAGGCCAGGTCGATGCCGGCGCTGATTCCGGCCGAGGTCCAGATGCGGCCTTGCCGTAAAAAGATCGGCTCATCGCGCACATCCAGGTGCGGATACAGGGCACGCAGTTGCGCCAGATGATCCCAATGCGTGGTGACCGCGACACCGCCCAGCACGTCGGCGGCAGCAAGCAAAAAGCAGCCGGTACACACCGAGCACAGGCGGCGCCAGTGCGCGTGATGCTGGCGCACCCAGGCCACGATGGCGGCGTCATCCGGCACGTGCGTACCGATGGCGCCGCCGGGTAACAGCACCGTATCGATGGCGCCGGGGTCCAGCTCGGCCAGCGCGCTGGTGTGCAAGGGCAGACCGGCCGAGGTCAGCACCGCGCCGCCTTGTGGCGACGCCACCACCAGGCGATAGAACGGCGGCAGATCGGGCCGCATACGGACGCTTTGCGAAAACGCCTCCAGCGGCCCGGCCACATCGAGTACGTTGACGTTGTGATACACCACCAGAACCACCAGCCGCGCTTGCATCAATACCTCTCTTTACGCGGGCTGCAGCGCACGCTGCGACAACAGCCTCAGATTGAACAGCAGCGCCACGCCCAGCAGCGGCCAGGTCAGCACATTGAGGGTGATCCAGCTGCTGTGCGCCAGCAACTGGCCAGACAGCAAGGACGCCAGCGCGGTGGCCGCAAAGGTGCTGAATTCGCTCAAGGCCTGCGCCCGGCCGCGTTCTGCCGGGCGATAACTTTGCGTCAGCCAGGTACTGCCACCGACAAACATGAAGTTCCAGCCGACGCCCAGGCAGAGCAGCGCCAGATACCAGCTGACCAGACCGTCGCCATAAATCGCCAGTACACCGGTGCAGGCCGACAAAGCGATTCCGCTCATAACCACCGGCGTGACGCCCAGTTTGCGGATCAGCCAGCCCGATACCAGTGCCGGTGCATACATGCCGACCAGATGCCACTGGATCACCCCCGCGCCTTCATCCACCGTGCGGTGCGCGCACATCATGGCCAACGGTGTGGCCGTCATCAAAAACATCATCACCGCGTAGCCAATCACATTGGTGGCCAACGCCGCCTGGTAGCGCGGCTGGCGCACGATCTCGCGCAATGGCCGGGCGGGTTCCGCTGCGAGGTGAGCGACGCCGGGCGGAGCCTCGTTGCGATAGCCGAGGCCCAGCACCGCAGTGGCGATCAGGCCGAGCAGCGCGACCACGGCGTAGGCGCCCGCATAAGCCGAACCGGGCAGCAAGCCTTTACTCCAGTTGGCCAGCGCTGGGCCGCACACCGCAGCAATCACACCGCCGGTTAACACGGTCGCGATGGCACGCCCCTTATCGGGCTGCGCCACACCATCGGCGGCGGCCAGGCGGTAATACTGGGCAAACGCCTGGTAGATGCCGACCGAGGCGGTACCGACGCAGAACAGCCAGAAATCAGCATGCAAAATGGCGTACACCGAAACCGCTCCGCCCGCTGCGCCCACCAGCGCGCCCAGCATAAAGCCCCGCCGCCGCCCGACGCGTTGCATCCATAAGGACGCAAAAATCGTGGTGAGCGCGGCGGCCAGCGTGATGATGGAAAACGGCACCGTGGCCATGGCTTTGCTGGGTGCCAACTGATAGCCAACGAGGCCGGTCAAGGTTAAATCAGCCGCCAGCGCGCTGGTGTACAGCGCCTGGCACACGGCCAGGATACGCACATTGCGTAAGGACATTGCAGTCTCCCGTCTGCAGGAAAACTGCACTGTCGCACGCGGCATTCTGGCAGAAATGCCATACAACCTTCAAATTCTGCCATGGGGTGGTTCTGGCTGGGGACGCCTAGTCCCACCCCCTGGCTTGAAGCGACTTCAAAGCTTGAAGCGTGCCACCAGCGCGGCGAGTTCGGCGGAGAGTTGCCCCATTGCGGCGGCGACGTCCGAGGTTTTGCGGATTTCCTCGTCTTCTTCTTGTGCACGGCTCGACAGGCGTTCTGCGCTTTGCGCCATTTGCTCGGTGGCGCGCGATTGCTCGACGGCGGCATCGCGGATGTCGGTGGTGGTACGCACCACCGATTGCATCAGGCCCTCGATCGCTTCGATATCACGGAGGGCGGTTTGCACCAGTTCTACGCCGTTGCGTACCGCACTTTGCGTCTCTTGCGTATGCGCGATCGCGCCGCTGGATTCGCTTTGCATGCTTTGCACCATGCCGGCGATCTCGATGGTGGCCTGACCGGTGCGTTCGGCCAGTTTGCGCACCTCGTCCGCCACCACGGCAAAGCCACGGCCCTGTTCGCCCGCGCGCGCGGCTTCGATGGCGGCGTTGAGCGCCAGCAAATTGGTCTGGCCCGCGATGTCCTTGATCACGGTGGCGATTGCGGCAATTTTTTCGCTATTGCTGGCCAGGCTGTCCATCACCGCGCGCAGCCGCAGCATGGCATCAGACACCGCATTGATCTCGGTGGCGACGTGAGCGATCGATTGCGCGCTGCTGGCCGACATCCGCCCCGCCTGGTCAACCGTGGCGGTGGCGTTTTGCGTGTTGTCGGCAATGACGCTGATCGAGACGGTAATCTGCTCGATGGTGGCGGCGGTCGCCCCGGCCATCTCGGCGTTATGTTGCGAATCGCTGGCCAGCCGTTGCGTCATGCTGTTAATGCTGGCCACGCTGTGTGTCAGCTGGCTGGTGCCGTCGCGCACGCGCAGCATCATGTCGCGCAACTGGCCCATAAACAGATTGAAGCTGCTGGCAATCTGGCCAATCTCGTCGCCGCTGCGCGCATCCAGCCGCACCGTCAGGTCGCCGCGCCCGCTGGCCAGCGCTTGCATTGCCTCACTCAACCGCGCCAACGGCCGGGTAATGCTGCCGACCAGGGCAATGACCAGGATGATCGACAGCGCTAGCGCCAGCCCGTCCACCAGTACCAGCCACAACATGGTGCGATTGACCACGGCGCTGATTTCGGCCTCGGGCATTTCGACAATCACAAACCACTTTGCCACCGGCACATAACTCGATACCGCCACCATCGCGCCTTGCGCGCCGTGGAAACGGACCAGGTTGAATTCGCCCTGGCGCAGCAGGCCGTCGGCCACCTCGCTCATGCCGGGCAAGCTGCGAAAATCCACCTTGTTGTCCACCTTGACCATGGCGGGATCACGGTGAATCTGGATTTTGCCAGCGGCATCGACCACATAGACCTGGCCCGAACCGGCAATGGCCGAATTGCGGATGCGGTTGGCCATTGCGGTCACATCCAGCCCCACGCTGGTATTGGCGCGATGGCCGTGCCCGTCGTCGGCCACGTAGTTGATAAACATCATGATCGGCTTACCCGGCTCCACGCCCAGGTTAAAGCCGAACTTTTGCCCGCTTTTCATAAAGTCATCAAACCAGCCGTCATGCGCCGGATCGAGCATGCGCAGCAGGCCGTGTTCGTCGTCGTAATACTTGCGCGTGGATTCGGACACCAGCGAGATGATGGGGTAGCCCGTGCTGGCCTTGACCTTGCTGGCATAGCGTTGCCAGGTGGCAATGCCCGCTTCCGGTTCACCGGCGCTCAGCCAATCCAGCAAATAGGCGTTGCTGCTGATATCGGCCGCCACCTGCACCGGCAGCGACAAAGAACGATCCAGATCATTGCGGATGGCCAGCACGCCCTGCTTGAGCTCGCCGTTCTCCACGCGTTCGATCATGGCGTTGCGAAACAGCGTGCCTAGCACCAGCGCGGCAATCAGTTGCGAGGCCAACAGAATCAGCGTGACGCTGACCAACAGCTTTTTGCGGATGGACCAGTTATGCAGCACGGCGGTGTGTCCTTATTGGCGAGCGTTAAGGCTAATCTTAGCGGGGGCGCCGCCAGCTTGCTGCCGCAGCGCGGCCTCCTGGGCGTTCGCAGTATTCTGGCGCCGACGGGGGCCGACTATGATGAGGACGTTGTCATTAGCGGGATCAGGCCATGAAGTCGCTGTATGCTCGGGCCGCCGTCGGCGTGCTGGCGCTGTTGTGCTGGCATAGCGCGCAGGCGGCCATCGAAATACCGGTCGAACTGACCGGCATCTGGACCACGCGCGATTCTGTCCTGCGCGGCGAAGCGCTGGCGTCGGGGCGGGCGCTGGTGCTGGATCGCGATGGCGTCGGCGCTGCCCTGGGCGCGGACGGCAAACGCGTTGATGGCATCCGCCTTGAGGTCACCGGCTACGACCCCGCGTCGCACACGCTGCAACTGGCCATCATGGAAGGTGGCAATGTCGTCGCCAACGGCATTGCGATCTACAACCCGGACATGAATACTCTCAGCTTTCGTAAAGACACCTTCTGGCGACGTACCCGCGGCGTCTCGGCCACGGCTCGCAGCGGGCTGGGGCTAGAGGCCCGCGCCCCCTGACTCGCCCGTCGCTACCGGAACCCGCCGTGCTCAAATCCAGACTTGTTCCCCCCGAAACCGCGCTGCAACTGTCCAATATGACCGGCGCCGCCGCGATGTTGGCGCTGCTGTATTTTGGCCGCGAAGTGCTGATTCCGATCACGCTGGCCATCATGCTCAGCCTGCTGATTGCACCGCTGGTGCGCGCCAACCGCCGCGTCGGCTTTGGGCATACCTCATCGGTGGTGGCGGCGGTGCTGGTGCTGATGCTGGGCGTTGGCGTGGTCGGGCTGGTGATCGGCGCCCAGGTGGTAAGGATGGGCAGCAGCCTGCCGCAATATGAAGCCACGGTGCGCGACAAACTGGCCGCGCTGGATCAGTTAACCGTGGGTAAGCTCGACAGTGTGGCCGGGCCCGCCAACCGGGTGTTCCGCTGGCTCAGCGATGAGCCGTCCAGCGCGCCCTCACCCAGCACGAGTATCGTGACACCGGGCAACGGCCGCTTGCAGGTAGAAGTGCATCAACCGCCTGCCCGCCCGATCCAGATACTGAGCCGCTTTGCCAGCGGCATAGGCGGGCCGCTCGGCACCATGGGCATCGTGTTTGTGGTGCTGATCTTTGTGCTGCTGGAACACGAAGCCCTGCGCGACCGCCTGATCTCGGTGATCGGGCGCAATGATTTACGCGCCACCACGCTGGCGGTCAATGACGCGGGCGAGCGCTTGTCGCGTTTCTTTTTGTCGCAGTTTGCCGTCAATGGCGGCGTGGGCGTACTGGCCGGGCTGGGCCTGGCCTTGATCGGCTTGCCGCATGCATTTTTGTGGGGATCGATGGCCGCGATCATGCGCTTTGTGCCCTATGTCGGGCTGTGGATCGCCGCGCTGTTTGCCACCTTGCTGGCCGCCGCCATTAGCCCGACCTGGACCATGGCCATCATGACCGTGATCCTGTTTGGCGCAATCGAAGTGGTGGTGTCGCAACTGGTTGAGCCCAAGCTGTATGGCCATACCACCGGCCTGTCGCCGCTGGCCGTGGTCATCGCCGCCATCTTCTGGGGCTGGATCTGGGGGCCGGTTGGTCTGGTGTTGTCCACCCCGCTCACCTTGTGCCTGGTAGTGGCGGGCCGTTATATCCAGCCGCTGCATATCCTGGAGGTCTTGCTCGGTGAAGTGCCGGCGCTGACCTTGCCGGAGAACTTCTATCAGCGTTCGCTCTCGGGCGATTCGCAAGAAATCATCCAGGGCGCGCGCAGCTATGTAAAACGCAAGTCGCCGGCTGCGTATTGCGATGCGGTGTTGCTGCCGGCGCTGCATCTGGCGCGCATGGATTTTGCGGATCGCGCCATTACCCGCACCGAACAGATCAAGGTCGGCTCGGCCATGAGCGCGGTGGTACAGGCACTGACCGAGACGCCCAAATTCTGGCACAAGGTGGCGGGCTATTCGGTGATCGAAGGTGTAAACGTCGGCCGCCAGTTGCGCGAACAACGCGAGCGCGAAAGCCGCAAGCTGGCGCAGCGCGGGCAATTGCTGGCCGGCGACAAACTGATCCTGGCGGTGGGCCTGGGCAGCGTGGTCGACGAAATCGCCACCGAAATCCTGGTCCGCATCATGCGCATGCAGAACATGGACAGCCGTCATCTGGCGCTGGATGAACTGGATCTGGCGCACGAGCTGGCACCAGGCCAGGTCGGCTTGCTATGTTTTGTGACCATGCAGCCCGAACTGCATCGCGACAAGCTCGAAGCGTTGATGGCCCATGCGGCGCGGCAATGGCCCGATGCCGAACTGTGGGCGGTGTTTATCCCCAATCCATTCGAATCCATACCGCAACCCCAGACCGCCCCCATCGGCGCCGATCAAATGCTGACCACCTATGAATCCGTCGTCGCCAAAGCCCTGGTACTGACGCGCAAAGGTGACGTCACCGGCTTGGTTTAAACCGCCCGAATTGCATTTTTACCAACCTCGTCTATGCTAGCAAGCACGCCATTCAAACCGCTTTGGATGAATGGATTTCGAGGGGACGACACAGTGGGTAAAACAGCAGAACAACTCCTGCAACGATTAGAAGAGATTGGCCAGTCGCTGGCCGCCAGCGCTAAAGCGCGCGCGCTGTTCGGGCTGGGCTCGGTGGGCGTGGAAACCAGCCGCATCGATCAATGGTCCGATCTGGATTTTTTTGTGATTTCGCAACCGGGCCGCAAAGCCGAGCTGATCGCCAATCTGGATTGGCTGAGCCAGATCCGCCCCTTGGCGTTTCAGTTTCAGAACACGGTGGATGGGCATAAGGCGATGTTCGACGACGGCATCTTTTGCGAATTTGCCGTGTTTGAACTGGAAGAACTGCCGCAGATTTATTACTCGCCCGGCCGCATGGTGTGGGCTGTGCCCGAGATCGACCCGGCCATCGTCAACCCCACCCGCTTGCCCGAGCCCGAAGTGCCGCGCGACGACGCCTGGCTGGTCAGTGAGGCGCTGGGCAATCTGTATGTGGGGCTGTGCCGCTATCGACGCGGCGAAAAAATGTCGGGCTTTCGCTTTGTTCAGGTGGATGCGGTTAATCGCGTCATGCAACTGGCCGCGCGGCGCAACACCGCCAGCGCCGCCTTGCGCGATATCTACGCGCATGAACGCCGCTTTGAAGCGCGCTACCCCGCCATCGAAGCCGAACTGCCACCGCTGATGCAAGGCTACAACGCCACGCCCGCCAGCGCACTGGCCACGCTGGCATGGCTGGAACGCCACTTTGCGGTCAATGCGCTGATGGCGCAAACCATCCGCGAGCTGGCGGCATAGGCTGGGTCAAGACCCCGATGCGGCCCTCACCGGCACTGTATGCATTTGGCATCAAAAGCCGCGCTCTGATCGGCCGCCAACGGTGGGGGCGCACGGGTCGGGTTAAGCTGTGGCCCACTGTTTGAAGGCCGACAGTGTTCAACTTATTTCAGGTGCGTTCATGATCAAAAAAACTCTGCTGACGCTGGCCGTCGCTACCTTCGCGCTGGCTGCGGGCGCCCAGGCCGCTGGCTGCGCCAAACCGCGTAATGCCTTCGACCAGGTTTACTGTGCGGGCAACTTGTTCTCGCAAACCGACAAGACGCTCAACCAGGCGTTTGGCGATCTGCGTAAACAGCTGACTGCCGAGCAACAAGCCACGCTCAAAACCTCGCAACTGGCGTGGATTAAAGACCGCGATGCCAAATGCAGCCGCGAGGACAGCAGCGGCTATTTTGTAAACCTGGACTGCGCTGTAACCATGACGCAGGAACGCGTCGATTTTCTGAAAGAACGTTCACGCGAATGCAGCAGCACCGGTTGCGAAAGCAGCAAGCTGGCGCAATAAGCCGCCCGCCCCCACGCCGAAGCGCCATGCCCCGTCATGGCGCTTTTTTTGTGCCGCCGGGATGAAGCGCTAATGCAAGGTGCTGCGCGAAAACAATTGCATGACCAGCACGCCGGCAATAATCAGCGCCATGCCCAACAGGGCCGGCCAGTCCAGCCGCTGCTGGTAAACCAGCGCGCCCACCAGCGCCACCAGCACGATGCCGACGCCACACCAGATGGCATAGGCAATGCCCACCGGGATGGTCTTGAGCGTTTGCGACAGCAAAAAGATCGCCAGCGCATAACCGATGACCACCACCAGCGAAGGCAACAAGCGGCTGAAACCGGCCGAGGCCTTGAGCGCGGAGGTGGCGGTCACTTCGGCCACGATGGCAACGGCCAGGTAGAGCCAACTGATGTTCATGGATACAGCTCGCTGCGGATGCGGAGCGCTCCATCCTGGCAGAGCCGCGCCCGCGCCGCCATCCTGGCGCAAGGCTTATTTGATCTGGTAATAGCCCGTGATCGAGGCGGATTCGATCAAATGCGCAAACGCCATAAAGCGTGCCACGGCGTTGGTGGCCGAGGCCTGCAGCGGCAAGGCGTCGGTACTCAACGCGTGGATGCTGAAAATATAGCGATGCGGATCGTCGCCCTTGGGCGGGGCCGTACCGCCAAAGCCTTGCGGGCCGTAATCGTTATGCATTTGCACGGCGCCCGGCGGCAATGCACCGCCCTGCGCCGCGCCGGCGTTGTGTGGCAATGACATCAACGTGGGCGGCAGATTGATGACCACCCAATGCCAGAAGCCGCTGCCCGTAGGCGCGTCGGGGTCATAGACGGTCAGCGCCAGGCTTTTTGTGCCAGCCGGAATGCCGTCCCAGAACAAGGCGGGCGATTGGTTCTGACCGGTGCCGCCATGCGAATCGGCTTCATGGGCGGTGGAGAGAAAACCGCCTTCCTGGAATTCATCGCTCCAGATACGCAGTGCCATTGCGGGGCCTTAGAGGGGAATGCGCCAGCGCGCGGTGCTTTCGTTTTAGCACGCGGGACAGCGCCCGCGCCGACCGCCTGGCATTGCGCCACGCAGTGATTGCCTGACCGGGCCCGCCGCCATCACACGTAGGTGTTGATAGTGCTGCCCAGATGGCTGATGCCGTTACCGATGGCGGACACGCCACTGCCCACCGCGGCAATCGCACCGCCCACCACGGTTGCCGCCGCACCCGCTGTCGCGGCAACCACCGTAACCGGCAGCGTAGCGACGCCCAGGGCCGCTGCGGGCGCGTAGGCAGTCAGTAATCCTCGTGCGATCGGGCTCATCTGCGGGCTCCGTTGTTATAGGGGATCGGTTGAATCGCAACGTATCGAAACGTCACGGCTTATGACGATGCAATATTCTTGCACAATTCATCCGCTTCAACCGGGCTGATACAAATCTCTGTCGGCCCTGTTCCAGGCACTCGACGCGTGCTGCTTACTTATCGCCTGGCCGCGCCAGCCTGCATACGGGCGCGCAACTGATAAGCCTGTCGGCCAAAACCTGCGTGCTCAGGCCAGCCGCAAAGTCACCGCACCCAGGGCGATGATTCCAATCGCCAGCAGACGGCGGCGACTGATCTGTTCCTTGAGTACCCATAGCGAAATGGCCGTGCCAAACAGGATGGATGTTTCCCGCAAGGCCGCGATAACTGCCACTGGCGCGACGGTCATGGCCCACAGCGACAGGCCATAAGAGCACAGCGTACCGATGCCGCCAATCAAACCGAAGCGCCAATGGCGCCGCGCATACTGCCATGTGTCCGTCGGCCGCGTCAGCAACATTGCAGCGGCCAACACGCTGCCGGTCAGCACAAACATCCACAAGGTATAGGCCGCTGCAGCGCCTGACAGGCGCACCCCGTGACCATCAATCAAGGTGTACGCCGCAATGAAACCGGCATTGCACAGCGCTACCCCGATCCCGTCACGCCGCCCGGCCCGGCCCACTGCCGCCATCGCCAACACTCCGGCGCTGATCAAGCCTATACCCAGCCATGCCGCCGGATGCAGGCGTTCGCCCAGCCAGAGATAACTGACCGCAGCCACCAGCAACGGCGCGCTGCCGCGCATGACCGGATAGGCCTGGCTCATATCAGCCAGGCTGTAGGCGCGCGCAACCAGGTAGATATACGCCACCTGCACCATGCTTGAGGCCGCAATATACGGCAGGCTCACCCGGGCAGGCTGCGGCAGCACGGGCAAGACCAGCGCGGCAATGGCACCCGCGCTGGCGGTGACCAAGACCGCACTCATCATTTTGTCCGGGCCGCTTTTGACCACCGCATTCCAGCTGGCATGCATTAACGCCGCAAACAAGACCACGCAAAAAACGGCAAGCGACATGCAACCCCGGCTGGTCAGCGATTCAGGATCAGCTTGCCGGTTTCAAAATCCGCCGGGGCCGATGTGTGTTCATGCGTAATTTTCCAGACACTGTCCGTGCGTTGCAATGCCAATGTCATTCGGTTGTTCATTTGCCGCAGTTCGGTGCCATCCGGGCCCACGCCTTTAAAAGTGAGAATGGCGTGTGCCAGCGCAAAATCGCCATGCACGCTGACCTCGATCTCAGCAAATTCCGCCACCACCCTGACCTCACCCACGCCGCCAAACCAGTTGCTGACCATGCCGCGCCAGGCCTCCAGGCCGCGGTATTCCCACTGGCCCCACATGTCAAACACATGCACGTCGGGCGCATACAAAGCCAGAAACGCCGCCTCGTCTTTGGCGTAGACGCTGCTGCTGTAGCTATCAAAAACGTGCTGGATGGCAGGATCAAGATCAGGCATGACGTTCTCCGAAAGGTGGCCGCAGGGCATCGTACAGATTAGCGAGTGGCTGGGCGCTTTGCTGGCGCAAAGCGGGCTGGCCGGAATGCGGCAAATCGCCTTTGATCATGCCCACGCCCAAGGCGGGGATGACTTCTGCCCATGCGCCAGCCAGATTAACAAAACTCGCCCCAGTGATGGCTACACCATCGCGCCCTATTTATCCGCATGCCGGAACAGCCTTGTGCCCCGCAAAGACGGTGGACACCCCGCTGCATCGCCCGCTCATCACGTTGTCAATCCAACTGCCAAGGATTTAATCATGAGCAAAATTGCAATCAAGATTGCGCTGGCCGCTGCATTCATGGCCTTAACCGGCGCAGCCCAGGCACAGATCACGCAAACCAGCGCCAGCGTCAATGTGGAATGGGCGTCGATCAATGTCAGCTTTGCGCCTTTCAGCTGGGGTGACCCCGCTTCGGTAATCCAGACACCCGGCGCGTGGTCACTCAACACGCAACTGGGTTACAGCCCCACCGCGGTGGCAGCAGCCGCCGACATCCCCATCACACCCAATACCCAGCCATTTGATGTGATTCAGGGCCCGAATGACAGTGGCACGGCGCTGGTGTTGTCGACCGTGGGCTCGCCCGAAACATTTGTGATTAATGCGCAGTCGAGCGCTGGCGCGTTTCTGGCCCAAACCTCGTTCAGTGACTCGTTGACCGTACCTGGCCCCGGCGTGCTGACCATTACGGTGCCGTATACGCTGGGTATCCAGTTGGCGGATGCCGCCGCTGGCGTGGCCAGCCATGCGTACACCCGCTTGAGCCTGACGCACTCGACCGATCTGTTCGGGGAAACGCTGCCGTCGGTGCAGTCACTGCAGCTGGAATCCTCGAGCGCTGGCGACCAGCAGTTCATTAGCGATACGCTCACGTGGCGGCTTTATTTCTCACCGCTGGATTTTGCCCAAACCCAGACCACCCGCTTCAGCTTCGAGGCGACCGCCTGGGCCGACAATATCCTGACGCCGGTGCCCGAACCCGAGACCTGGCTGTTATTGGGCGCAGGCGTCATGAGTATGGGTTGGCGTTTTCGCGGTAAACGCAGCGGCGCGCTGGCCTGATCGCGAAACGTAGCCTGCCAGCAAAAACGGCCACGCAATCTGCGTGGCCGTTTTACTCAGGCATATGCATCAGGCCTGCAGAAACGCCAGCAGTTCGGCGTTGATCTTGTCGGCCGAGGTCACGCACATACCGTGCGCGCCGCCTTCGATGATCTTGAGCGTGCCGTGCTTGAGCAGCTTCACCGATTTTTTGCCGGCCGCGTCGATCGGTACGATCTGGTCATCGTCGCCATGCAGCACCAGGGTCGGCACTTCGATCTTCTTCAGATCTTCGGTGTAATCGACTTCAGAGAATTGTTTGACGCACAGATAGTGGCCCAGCGCCGAGCCCGCCATGCCTTCGCGCCAGAATTCATCGATGGTGCCTTGCGACACTTTGGCGTTGGGGCGGTTAAAACCAAAGAACGGCACGGCCAGGTCTTTGAACAGTTGCGAGCGGTTGCCGATGACGCCAGCACGGATGCCGTCGAACACCGAGATATCGGTGCCTTCCGGGTTGTTGGGGGTCTTCAGCATCAGCGGCGGTACGGCGCCGATCAGCACGGCCTTGGCCACGCGCTGGTTGCCATGGCGGCCAATGTAATGGGCAACTTCGCCACCACCGGTGGAATGGCCGATCAGGGTCACGCCTTTCAGATCCAGCGCTTCGATCACTGCGGCCAGATCGTCGGCGTAGGTATCCATATCGTTGCCGTGGGCCGACTGGCTGGACCGGCCGTGGCCGCGCCGGTCATGCGCAATCACGCGATAGCCTTTCTGCACCAGGAACAGCATTTGCGGTTCCCACGCATCGCTGCTCAGCGGCCAGCCGTGCGAGAACACCACCGGTTGGCCGGTGCCCCAGTCTTTGAAATAGATATTGGTGCCGTCTTTAACTGTTACGAAGTCCATGCTGTGTTTTCCGTGGTGTGATGCGTGGGAAGAAGCCGCAGTGCCAGCGGCCAGCGCAGCGGCCGGGGCCATTGCGGCGGCAGCCAGCGCTGCGCCTGCAGCACCTGCGCCAGTCTTGAGCAACGTGCGGCGGTCCATGCCTTGCTCGGGGGCCAGGTCTTGAGTCATGAGGGTTCTCCGTGGAATGCGTAGTGGTTTGGGCTGAATGTCACCTCGCTACGATACGCAGCCCGGCGCGCTGGCAAATCGCCGATGCGACCGTGCTGCAGCTAACCCGGCCGAGGTAGCCGGGCGTGACCTCAGTGGGCTAACGGGTCCCCCATGTAATTGACCGGAATCCAGCGCCAGGTGCCGTCGGGCAGGGCCTGCACATGGCCGAGGCCGGGAAACGCAATATGTGCCGCCGCCACCAGCACGTGCTGGCTGGCGGTCTGCTGTAACAGCTTGACGCGTGCCGCGCGCGCGGCGACGGCATCGTTATCGTATTCGACCGAGATTTGCGGGTTCTGCAACTGGATGGCGGCCACGTGTATGACGTCGCCCCACACCAGCAACACCTGGCCCCGGCTCTCGATGCGATAGGTGGCGTGGCCCGGCGTGTGGCCGGGTTCGAGCAGGACGCTGATACCGGGTTCCAGCACCCCATTGCCGCTGATGGGCTGGTAATGCCCGGCCGCCTTGTACGGCGCGACGGCGGCGATGGCACTGTCAAAAAAGCTGCTCAAGAAATCCGGCGCACTGGTTTTGTGGCTGGCGTTCAGCCAGTAATCGGCCTCAGGCACAGACACGCGCAGGATGGCATGCGGAAACGCCGCCACGCCCTGCGCCAGCACGCCGCCGACATGGTCTTTGTGCAGATGGGTCAGCAAGATTTCGTCGACCTGCTCCGGCTGATAGCCTGCGGCGCGCAGATTGCTGAGCAAGCGGCCGCAGCACGGGCCGTACAGGCTGCCGGCGCCGGTATCGATCAAGATCAGTTTGCTGCCGGTGTTGATCAAAAACGCGTTGATCGAGCCTTGCACCGGCTGCGTCAGCTCGGCCTGAGCCAGATCGCGCGCGACTTCACTGGCACTGGTGTTTTGCAGCACTGTATCGATCGGAAACGCATGCGTGCCGTCGGACAAGGCAGTGATTTCAAAATCACCGAGCATCATGCGGTAGTAGCCCGGCGCCTGCGTATGCACTTGCGGCGCGGCGGCTTGGGCGACGGGCGCAAACAGCAGGCTGGCGCAGGCCAATAGCGCCACCAGCGCGCCGCAACGCGCGCTCGGTTTCAAGATCAGGGCAATCATTCCACAGCGTTCCGGCAGACACGATGCGGACGATCATGCCGGGCTGACCCGGCGCTGACGTCGGCCAGATTTGGTAGGCGCAACAAATCGCCCGCCGCGTGGCCCATGCACGGCGCCCCTGCCAAACGGCTGAGTATGAGACTGCGCTGATGGCCGAATACCCTTGCGCTATGGCCCGCTACAGTGGCTCGTTGACCCGTCATTCTCAGGAGTACGTTATGACCGATGCCACCAAACTGGCCACGCACCGCGCCGCCCAACTCAAAACCCCGTCCCCGCTCAGCAAAGAAGCCATCGCCAATCTCAGCGCCGAACTGAACGCGCTGCTGGCCGATACCTTTGCGCTCTATCTCAAAACCAAGAACTACCACTGGCATATGTCTGGCCCGTATTTCCGTGATTACCACTTGCTGCTGGATGAGCAAGCCGATCAGATTTTTGCCATGACCGATCCGGTGGCCGAACGCGTACGCAAGCTGGGGGGCACCACCTTGCGTTCCACTGGGCATATCGTGCGCCTGCAACGCTTGCTGGATAACGACGCCGAATTCGTCACCCCCGACGACATGCTGGCCGAGCTGCGCGAAGACAATCTGACCTTTGCCAACCATATGCGCGCCACGCACGCCCTGTGCGATGAGTACAACGACGTCGCCACCGCCAGCCTGCTGGAACAATGGATCGACGAGGCCGAGCGCCGCACGTGGTTCTTGTTTGAATCGGGCCGCCGCAGCTAAGCGCCGCGCACCCTGACCCGGCCGTAGCCGGTCCGCGCTGTTGGCGGACTGCGCTACGGCCGTTGGCGTTTGTATCGCCGCGGTATCCCCCAAAAGAGGGAATGAGCCTGGGCGCAGCTCCCGATAAGATCATTGCGTACAATATAAATTGACCTGCGCAAGCGCTGCCCGGACCCCCATGTCGTTTTTGTCGTCTGCCCTCTACCTGCGCGTGGTTTGCGCTGTCTTGTCCAGCGCCTTGCTGGCCGGTGCGCCATGGGCGCATGCCAATGAAGCTGATTTCCCTGCTGTGGGCCGCTTTAATGTGGTCACCCAGCAAAGCGCAGTCTGGCGCACGCGCGACGGCGCGCCCAATGGCAGCCCGCCGATAGCGCAAACGCCGGATGGCTGGATGTGGTTTGCCGGCAGCGGCCTGTATCGCTTTGATGGCGTGCATTTTGAGCGCGTCAATGCGGTGTACGGCCACGCGCTGCCGTCTGATGCCATCCACGGCATTCAGGTTATCGGCGACACCTTGTGGCTGGGTTATATGTATGGCGGCATCAGTCGCTTCAGCCCGCATGGCTCGCGCGATTACGGCAAGGCAGATGGCTTGCCGGTGGCCACGGCATCACACGTGATCCGGACGCGGCAGGGCCAGACCTATGCCGCCACCACGCTCGGGCTGTACGAGCTGATCAATGAACGCTGGATCAAGCGCTGGCCCGAGCCCGGCGCCGAAGACGCCCGCGCGTTGGTGGCCGAAACCGATCGCGAAGGCGGCGTGTGGATCCAGAGCGATGGCGGCGTCACGGTGCGCCATCCGGGCCAAGCGCATTTTGCCCCGCTCGACCCCACATTGAGCGCGCTCAGCAGCAATCCGCGCGGTGATATCTGGCTGCTGCGCAACCACCGCTATGCCGCGCGCTACGACAGCGCGCAGCAGCAGATCATCAGCTTTAACCGCACCGGCGATCCCGATCATGTGGATGGGGTCTGGCTGGTGAACGACGGCCGGCCGATGGTGTTGTATGACGGCGTGATGCATCAGTACGACAGCAATATGCAGGGCGGGCAGCCGCTGCCGATCAGCATCCAGCGTGGCGGCGCCATTGAAGATGACATCAGCCTGTTTGAAGACCGCGAAAAAAATATCTGGATCGGCGCGCGCAGCGGGGTGGAGCGCATCCGTGCCAACACGCTGACCCAACTGGCCATGCCCAGCCAGATGCAGCACAACGGCGTGGTGCTGGGCGACGATGGTCGCCGCTGGGTGCCCAGCATGAATATGAATACTTTTGTGGTTCGTGCCGACGGCCAGTATCAGCAAGAGGCCGCCATCGATGCCACCGCAGGCACCCGCGCAGCCGATGGCAGCGTGTGGCTGGGCGGGCGCAAAAAAATCTGGCATATCCACGGTGCGCAGCGCGAAGCGTGGGATGTGCCCACCGAGTGCATCGGCCGCAATATCCTGGTGATGACGCCAGCGGCGGGCGGCGGGGTCTGGATGTCGTTTATCCAGCGCGGGCTGTATTTGTTCAAGGATGGCCAGTGGCTTAAAAAAGGCGGCCGCAGCGATATCGTCGGGCCGACGCCGTTGTCGATCCAGCTCGATACCCGGCAACGCCTGTGGATCGGTTATCCGGGCAACCATCTGGGCCTGGTCGACGGCGAACATTACCGTGAATTCGGCGCGGCCGAGGGCGTGGATCTGGGTGCGACGCTGAGTTTTTATGCCACGCCGCAACGGCTATGGATCGGCGGCGAAAGCGGCCTGCTGTATTTTGAAAACGGTCGGTTGCATCATTTGCTTGGCAGCGACGGCCGCTCGTTTCAGCAAGTAACCGGCATCGTGCAGCGCGCCGACGGCGAGCTGTGGATGATGGAACGCGATGGCCTTACCCGCATAGCCGCAGCCGACCTGGCGCGGGCGCTGGCGGGCAATGGCCGGGTGGACAATGAGCGCTTCGATTTCGAGCAAGGCATGGAAGGCACGCCGTCGGTGCTGGAAGCGCGGCCCTCTTTGCTGGAAGCCAGTAATGGGCAGCTCTGGTACGCCACGGATTCGGCCGTAGGCTGGCTCGACCCCGCCCATATCCCGCGCAATGGTCTGGTGCCGCCGCTGGAAATCACTGCGCTACGCGCCGACGAGCTGCACTGGGAAAGCGGCCCCGGCACGCATCTGCCGGCGCTGCCGCACAATCCGCGCAATCTGCAGATCAGTTACACCGCGCTAAGCCAACGTATTCCGGCACGCATGCACTTTAAATACCGGCTGGATGGGGTAGACCAGAACTGGGTCGACGCGGGGGGCCGGCGCGAGGCGTTCTATACCAATCTGGGACCGGGGCACTATCGCTTTCAGGTGATTGCCGCCAACGAAGACGGGCTGTGGAATAAACAAGGCACGGCGCTGCAGTTTGAAGTGCCGCCCACGCTGACGCAGACGCGGGTTTTTCGGGTGCTGTGTCTGCTGTTGGCCCTGGCTGCGCTGTATGGTCTGTATTTGCTACGCGTGCGCCAGATTTCCGAACGCGTGCGTGAACGCACCGAAGTGCGCATCGCGGAGCGCCAGCGTATCGCGCGCAATTTGCACGACACCCTGCTGCAAAGCATGCAGGGCACCATCCTGCGCTTTCAGGCCATCGGCAAGCGGGTAGATCCGCAACTGAGCGCCGAGTTTGATGCGGCCCTCGACCAGGCCGATGCGGCGGTCAGCGAAGGTCGCGATCAGGTGATGAACCTGCGCGAGGCTGCCCCCGTCCCGGACGATCTGATCCAGGCACTCAGCCGCATGGGCAGCGCGCTGGGCCATACCCACGAGATTGAATTTGCCCTGCACGTGGCTGGCCGCAGCCGCCGCACCCTGCAAGCGCCATTGCGCGCCGAAGCCTATGCCATCGCGCGGGAAGCCGTCATCAATGCGCTGAACCATGCACAGGCGCAGCATCTGGAAATTGAACTGATATTTGGCGATCGCCAGTTTGTGCTGCACGTGCGCGACGACGGTATAGGCATGCCTGAAGCGCTGATTGAACATGGCCGCCCGGGTCACTTTGGCCTGGCGGGCATGCGCGAACGCGCGCGGCAACTGGATGCGCATTTAACGGTATGGTCGCGCAGCGGCGAAGGCACTGAAATCGAACTGAGCGTGCCCGCGCGCACGGCCTACACCCAGCGCCGCGGCCCGTGGTGGCGCCCCTGGCAGCGCTGGCGGCAGGATGCGTGACCCCCGGTAGTGCGGGCGCCACGCAGCGCCGCGCACCGGGCATCGATTTACCAGTTGTAGCTTGCGGTGCCGATCACCTTGCGGCGAGTGCCGTACCAGCAATCACCACGGGTGCCGCAACTGGCTATCCAGCTGCGATCAAACAGATTGGTCGCATTCAAGGCATAGCGCCAATTGCCCGCGGTAAACGCCGCCATCGCATCAAACAAGGTGTACGACGGAATCTTGAGCGTGTCGGTGCCGTCGTAAGTGACGCCGTTAAAGCGCACCCCAGCGCCCGCGCTCAATTGCGGCAGCCCGAAGTCGGTAAAGCGATACGTCGACCACAGCTTGACCATGTTTTCCGGCACGTTGGCCACATGCTTGCCCAGGGTGGCATCGGTGGGATCGCTGCTGGCGGTGGTGCGGGCGCGGGTAAAGGTGTAGCTGCCGACCAGATCCCACCGGCCGATGGCACCCGTTGCTTCGAGCTCGACGCCCGAGGTGGTGATTTCGCCGGACTGGATTGAGTAATTGATATTGTCGGGGTCTGTGGTCAGGCGATTCTTTTCCTTCATTTTGTAAACCGCCGCCGATACGCCAAAGGCCGGGCTGACCACCCATTTGACGCCGGCTTCCAGCTGCTTGCCACGCTTGGGCACAAAGGCGGCGCCCTGCGCGTCGGTGCCGGTGACGGGCTCAAATGATTCGGAATAGCTCAGATACGGTGATACGCCAGCCGGGGCCAGATACACCACGCCCACGCTTTTAGTCCACGCCCCATCGGCCGAATTGCCACCGCTGCTGGTATCCACCGTGGTAGTGGCCTTGTCGTGGCGGACGCCGACGGTGGCCACCCATTGCTGGAACTTGATCTGGTCTTGCGCAAACACGCCGTAGTCGTTGACGTGCGTGGTGGCGGTGTAACCGGCAACGCTGCTGAGATCAGGCAGATCAAACGTGCCATAGACCGGGGCGTAAACGTCGAGCGCGGTGGCGTCGCCGCTCCATGAAGTTGAAGTGTTGTTGGAGCGCATGGCGTCCGCGCCCAGCATCAGCGTGTGTTGCGTTGCGCCCCAGCTGAACTTGCCTACCGCCACGGCGTTGGCGGTAGTCACGCCGCTATTGTCATCGGCGGCATACCAGGTGCGGCCCAGGGTGCGATTGGCGCCGAGGGCGTCGCTACCGTAGCCATTGCCTTGCAGATCGACTTCCCAGAAGTTGGCATACATGCTGCGCATCTTGCCGTTGACCGCGTCATGCCGCGTGTTCTGGCTAAAGCTCCAGCTGTCGTTGAACTCGTATTTGAACTCATAGCCCAGCCGCGTACGCGCGCCGCCGTATTGGTCAAACGCGGGTTCGCCCACAAAAGTGTCTTCCGGGATGCGGCCGTTGGGTGCTTCGTTGAGCGTGCCGGCAATGGGGAAAAAACCATTGGTGTTGCCGCTGCGGTCGTTCTGGTACTCGGCATAAGCGGTAAAGCTGGTGCGTTCGTTCGGCTTGAAGGTAAGCGATGGCGCAATGAATTCGCGCTCCTCATTGGCGTAATTCACCTGGGTACCGGCATCGCGCAACAGGCCGACCACGCGATACAACACGCTGCCGTCTTGCGTCAGCGGCCCCGTACTGTCGATGGCCAGTTGCTTGTGGTCGTTGTTGCCGTACTGCAGCGAAATCTCATGCTGCGCCTCTGCCTGCGGGCGCTTGGACACCATATTCACCACGCCGCCGGGGCCGTTCTGGCCACTCATGACCGACGACGGGCCGCGCAATACCTCGACGCGTTCAAACGAATACGGCTCGTTGCGCACATCGCCATAGTTGCCAGCCAGCATCAAACGCATGCCATCGAGCAAGGCCGAGCCTTCGCTGCCGCCGCGCAGATCAAACCAGTCGCCACGGTTATCCAGACCGTAGGCATCGGCATTAACGCCTGCGGTGTAGCGCAAGGTTTCCTGCATGGTTTGCGCGTTCTGGTCGCGGATTTGCTGGGCGCCGATGACGGTAATGGACTGGGGCACTTCATTCAACGGGGTATCCGTCCGCGTGGCAGAGCTGCTGCGCGTGGCGTGATAACCGTTGATGGGGCCGGTGGGGCTTTCGGCATCGGTCGTCGCTTTGACGACGGTGGTTTGCAGCAGCGGGGCGTCGCTCGGGGCGTTGGTGCTGGCGGCCGGGGCATCGGCGGCGAAGGTCAGTTGCGTGGCAAAAGCCAACGCCAGCGCGCCGGAGACAGGATGCAGCGCGATGCGGCGCGCCGATTTGGCAGAATGCAGAGACATGGTTGACGTGTTTCGTAATGAGAATGGTTCGCATTTTTAACATAAAATGCCCACGTCATGTATCCGTCCACACCATTTCGATACACAAGCACACTTAGCCTTGACTTAGGCCTGCCGCAGTTTGCCTGGCCACAGGCAAAAAAAGAGCGCCTCTGCCGCAGAAGCGCCCTCTTGCATGCGGTTGATCACGGTCGTGCCGGTATCAACTGCAGCTCTGGATGCGTTCGGCAAACAGCACCGTACCGGTCTCCAGCAATGATTTGAGATTAGAAATAATCTTGGGCCAGCCATTGCTGATGTGCTGGATAACTCTGGATTGCTCCAGTTCCGAGGTATGCGTAATGGTCAGTTTGACGCTGTCGCCTTCCGGCACCAGATCAAACACGCACCGGGTATAGCCTTCGTCCGCCACCAGTTCATGTCGCCAGGTCAGTTCCAGCCGCCGCGGTGGATCGCTCTCGGTGACGATGCCGCTATCCGGCACCCGGCCATCGTCAAACTTGAGCGCCCACGGGGCGCCGGTTTCCCAACTCGACACCGTGCTGACGCCAAACCAGTACTGGCGGCTGAATTCAGGCGTGGTGAGCGCCTGCCACAGTTTTTGCGGCGTGGTACGGATAAAAGTGACATAAACAAACGTGCTTGCACTAGCCATGTGGATCTCCTTCCAGCGCCTGCTTCAGCGCAGACAGCGCGCGCAGCCGGTGCTGGTCAAACTTGCCGATCCAGCGCTCAGCGATCTCATTGATGGGCACCGGGTTGAGGTAGTGCAGCTTTTCGCGGCCTTGCCATTGGCACGACAGCAGATTGGCTGCTTCCAGCAGGGCGAGATGCTTGGCCACAGCCTGGCGCGAAATCTCCAGGCCGTGGCAGAGCTCCCCGAGGGTCTGACCATTGCGGTCAAACAGTCGGTCCAGTAATTGCCGGCGATGTGGGTCGGCCAGCGCTTTGAATACGGCATCGTCGTCCATGCTTTGGATTATGCAACCATTTGGTTGCATGTCAACCGCCGTTCAGCACGTCATTGTTAAACCGTCACCCTCCTCCTCACACGCCGGCGTAGGCCTGGAAGCCCCCATCAACCGGGATGACCGCGCCATTCACATAACCCGATGCCGCGGCGCTGGCCAGCCAGAGCAAAGGTCCGATCAGTTCTTTGGGTTCACCAAAGCGCTGCATCGGCGTCTGGGTGAGAATGCGCGCCGCGCGTTCGGTGGTGTGGCCCGAAGCCTGGTCGATCATCAGATTGAAGTTTTGCGAAGTCAGCAAAAAGCCCGGCGCCAAGGCATTCACCCGAATACCGGTGCGCGAAAAATGCACCGCCAGCCATTGCGTCAGATTGCTCACGGCGGCTTTGGCGGCGCTATACGCCGGAATCCGCGTATACGGCCGGGTGGCGTTCATCGACGAAATATTGATCACCGAGCAACCTTCGCGGCCCATCATCTGGCGCGCAAAAATCTGCGTCGGCATCAACACGCCCAGGAAGTTGAGCTTGAACACGTAATCAATGCCGCCGGTGTCCAGATCAAAAAAGGTGGTGATTTCGGGATCGCCCAGATCGGCTTTTTCCAGAAAATCATGCGTGGTGGTGCCGCGCGGATGGTTACCGCCCACGCCATTGATCAACAGATCGCAGGGGCCGAATTCGTTCTTGATGCGGGTGGCCGCAGCGGTCAGCGATTTCTCGTCGAGTACGTCGGCAAACAGGCCGATCACGTCGCAGTTTTCGCCGCAGATATTGGCCGCAGCGGTTTCGGCGGCTTGCAGATCAAGATCAAGCAAGGCCACTTTGGCACCGCAACGGGCCAGCGCGCCGCCCAGTTCGGCGCAGAGCGTGCCTCCGCCGCCGGTGATGACAACCACTTTGCCATCAAGGTCGGTAGGCATGAAAGGGAGTTCTGGATAGATCATGGATGCAATTTCCCGTCGGTTGCGGCCTGTTGATAAATGCCATCCCACAAGCCTTCAAAATAAGCGGCGCCAAGCGCGCGCTCGCTCATGCCCAGGCGGAATTCGTCCACCGCCTGCTGACTGACCAAGCCGTAGCCTGGCCGGACAAACCCTTGATAACCGACTGCGCGGCAAGCTTGTAATACCTTGCCCAGCGCAGACCAGCGTGCGCGCAAAGACCGGGCAGATTCGGGGGCATCGGCGCACGCCGCCATCGCGTCAGCGGGGGCGCCCAGATGCAGATAATGGATGCGCTGGCGCGGACCAAACTCACGCACCAGTTCCAGCAAATCGTGTACACGCGGTGCGGCGGGTCCGCCGCAGCGCAATGCCAGGCCGTTGGCCGGACTGTTGACGGCAGTGATGGCGCGCAGCAGTTCTTCCGGGCTGGACAGCGCCAGCGGCACTGCGGGGCGGATGTATTCGGCAGCGTCAGCATGCAGCGCCAGCTTGATTCCCAAGGCCTCGGCGGCCGGTACCACGCGCTGCAGAAAGAACAGCAGATTGCGCCACAAGCCGGTCGGGCTGATTGCATACCAGGCGTTTTGCAGCGCCTCGATCTGCGCCGGTAACTGGCTGGCGACGCAGCCCGCCGGCACACCTTGTTCGGTCAAGGGGCAGGTGGCGCGGGTGGCCTCGCACGCGGCCTCGGTGGCGTGTTGCGGTTGCAGGCGGCGTTGCACGCTGGTGGACCATTCCGACATCGGCGTGAAGTTGTAGGTCACTACTTCAATGCCGCATTGCGCCAGATGCGTCAGCGTGGTGATGAACTGGTCGATCAGGCCCTGGCGGCTATAGCGGCCCAGCTTGATGTCTTCGTGCACCGGCAGGTTTTCGATCACATGCAAGGACAAGCCATGGCTGCCCGCCCGTGCTTGCAGATCGAGGATGTCGGCGGTAGGCCATACCTGGCCCACCGCAATATGCGACAAACTGGCCGCAATGCCTTGTACGCCGGGAATCTGGCTGATCTGGCTGAGCGAGACCGGATCGGCCTGGCCCTGCCACGGAAACGTCATCTTCATTACGCGACTCCTTGGGGCTTGCGGCGTGGCGCCGCGTACAAGGCAAATTAAGATTGATCTGATTGCCTTCACTATTACCCCGGAGACCGCCGCAGAGATTGCGCTGGATCAAACGCCGCCAAAGTTGCGCGACGCGGGCGACAGCCGTGTTCCACCTCCGGCACCCGTGCAAAAAAAATGGCCGCATCCTTGATCCGGATGCGGCCACAATCGCTCTCTCTCTTCTGACGGCTGCGCCTTAACGCATCCGTTGCACTGCCCCCTGGTCGATGCTGCTGTCAGTCCAGTGCCGCAGCGCCTGCAGCCAGCGGCGCCACGTCCGTCGTAGCGGCGTGGTGGCGGGCTCGACATAACGGCCGCTGCGCACTTCGCTGGCGTTTACCAGCAGCCATCGGCTTTCATCGACGGCCAGCCCGTGGGCACGGCTTTCTTCGCGCGTGCGCCACGTCGGGGACGGGCCATCCTGATCAGCCCAACCTTCATAACTGTGTACTCGGTACACCTTGATTTTCATGTTGCCCATGGCAATGCTCCTTAGCGCAACAACCGGGGTAAAACCTTGTGTTTCCAGACTTGCAGGCCTACGCGGCGCTCAAGTCCCACCCAGCTTCAAATACTCATCCATATCGGTTTTGTAGTTGTCCGAGCGTGTGCCAAACACGGCTTGTATCCCGTTGCCCAGCACCAGTACACCGGATGCACCCAGGGCTTTAAGACGGCCCTGATCCACCCGGGCCGGGTCAGCCACCGAAATCCGCAAACGGGTGATACACGCATCCAGACCCTTGATATTGGCCGGGCCACCGAAGGCACTGACCAGGCTGGAAGCACGTTGGAAGCGCGGGTCACTCAGCAGCGGATTAACCGGCGCGGCAGCTTCGGCCACCGGCGCAGCCGTGGCAGCCATCACCGGCGCAGCCCCACCCACCACCGGCGCAGTCACCGGAGCCGGTGCAGCCACTACCGTTGCGGGCACTTCGTCGTCTTCCCGACCCGGTGTCTTGAGGTTGAACTTGACGATGACAAAGCGGAACACGCTGTAATAAACCACGGCATAGATCGGGCCAAGGATGAGCGTATAGGCCCAGTTATGCGCGTTCTTGCCAAAGGCGTTGAACAGCAAGAAGTCGATGCCGCCTTGCGAGAAGGTAAAGCCCATATGCATATCGAGCGTGTTGGCGACAAACTGGGTCGAAGCCGCCAGCACCGCGTGGATGGCATACAGCACCGGTGCCACAAAGATGAAGGAGAATTCGATCGGCTCGGTAATCCCGGTCAGGAAGGAAGTGAGCGCGGCGGAGATCATGATACCGCCCACCATCACGCGTTTTTCCGGCGCAGCGGTATGCCACATGGCGATGGCAGCAGCCGGCAGACCAAACATCTTGAACAGGAAGGCACCCGACAAAATGCCGGCGGTGGCATCGCCCGCAAAGAAGCGGTTGATATCGCCATGGATCAGTTGACCATCGTGCGGGAAGGAGCCGATTTCAAAGAAGAACGGCACGTTCCAGATGTGATGCAGGCCAAACGGAA
The DNA here is from genome assembly GCF_054652575.1 of Silvimonas sp. JCM 19000. NCBI lineage: Bacteria > Pseudomonadati > Pseudomonadota > Betaproteobacteria > Neisseriales > Chitinibacteraceae > Silvimonas > Silvimonas sp. JCM 19000. The sequence continues at coordinate 87,270 of NZ_BAAIHC010000014.1, forward strand.
TCAGCAGACGTTCGATAAAGCCATAAACCGTTGCAGCAGTACGCGGATCGCTGGCCGCGGCCCAATGCGAGAACACATCAATACCGTGCTGCACCGGCGGCCAGATCACCGACAGAATCACGCCCACAAAAATGGCCGAGATACCGGTGACGATAGGCACAAAGCGTTTGCCGGAAAAGAAACCCAGGTAGGGCGGCAATTCGATGCGGTAAAAGCGGTTGAACAGCGACGCGGCCACGGCACCAATGATGATGCCGCCAAACACGCCGGTCTCCATTGATTTCATGCCCAGCACCATGGCCGGGGTAATGCCGAACACACCGGCCATTACACCCATGGTGGCCACCATCACCACAAAACCAACCACGGCAGCGACGGCAGCGACGCCATCGTTATTGGCCAGGCCCAGCGCCACGCCCACCGCAAAAATAATGGGGAGATTACCGAAAATAGCGCCCCCACCGGCGGCCATGATCTGGTTAACCACGGCTGGAATAAAGCCGAAGTTAGAACTGCCGATACCAAGTAGTAAACCTGCTACCGGCAACACCGCCACCGGTAGCATCAACGCCTTGCCGATCTTTTGCAGAACGGCGAATGCCTGGCTGAACATGATCGATTTTCCTTCTTCAGAACGCCTGCAAATGCACAGACAGCACGCGGCCCGGCGGGCCTTCGGGGAATAACTGACGCCTGTTGGAGCGCCCTGTCATTCCTCCTTGTTTGCACGACGGACGAAGCATAATCCCGGATAATTCTGTAATGACATCCGCATCTGCTACACATTTGCTCCAGATCAAACATGCATTTAATTCTTGTAAATGCAGACAAATAGCCTGCGTATGCTGACGATCAACCCCGGCATCATGCGCCCTGCACCGCCTGGTTTTTTCTGGCTGGCACCCGTGCGGATGAGCGAGGCCAGAGCCACGCCAGGGCTGGCGTGGCAGCCAGATCTGGAGGGCCATCGTCATGTCTTACAACGCCATCACCGTGCTGCTGCGCACGGGACAATCCAACCGCGCCTTGCTTGAAATCGTGGGCACACTGGCCGAGACGCTCAGCGCCAGCGTCACCGGCGTGCTCAGCAGCCAGGTCACCCAAACGGTGTATGCCGACGGCTTTGGCTATATCGACCCCGCAGTGCTGAACAAAGACGCGCTGGAACGCGAGGCCACCGACGCCGAACTCGAATTCCATCAGGTGCTCGAAACGCGGGTGCCGCGCCGCCGCTGGCATTGCGCGCTGGAAGTGCGCTCGATGGCGGATTTTTTAATCCACCACGCCAGTACCGCCGATTTGCTGGTGGTACAAGCCAATAGCCCCAGCTGGATCGAAGATGGCAGCCAGGTCGACCTGGGCGCGGTGGTCATGCTGGCCGGGCGGCCGGTGCTGGTGCTGCCGCTGGAACTCGCCCCGGTGTCGCTGGAACACATCCTGATCGGCTGGAAAGACACCCGCGAAACCCGCCGGGCCATCGCCGACGCGCTGCCGCTATTGCGCCTGGCCGAGCGCGTCACGCTGTGCGAAGTGGTGCCCGAACGCGAGGTGCCCGCCGCGCGCAGCCGGGTGATCGATGTTGCAGCCTGGTTGCGGCCGCATGGGGTGCAGGCGCGCTACCGCCTGGTCGCCGCCGAGGACCAGCCGCTGCGGGCCTTCGAGGGCCTGGCCGCCGAAATCGGCGCCACCCTGATCGTCGGCGGCGCCTATGGCCATCACCGCATGCGCGAATGGATATTGGGCGGATTCACCCACGATATGTTGCTACGCGGCCAGTACTGCGCGCTGCTGTCGCACTGAGCCGGGAGACGATCATGACTTATACCTCGATCATGGTGCACCTGACCGCTGGCCAGTCGAACACCGCCTTGTTGCGCGCCGCGCACAGCCTGACCCAGCGTTTTCCCGCGCGGTTGACCGGCCTGGCCAGCGGCAGCACGCCGATGGTGATCTGCGGCGAATGGTGCGTCGACGCCGGCCACTACGGCCCGGATAGCCTGGCCCTGCGCGAAGCCTATGCCCGGCTGGAAGCCGAGATGTACGACATTACCGGTCTCAGCGCCGACCGCCAGGGCTGGCGCTGCAACAGCGGCGGCGAGCCGACGCTCAACTGGTTATGCAACAGCACCCGCGGTGCCGATTTGCTGGTGTGCGCGGCACGTGCCCGCACCGCTATGTCAGGGGCCTCGGATGTGCATCTGGGCGAACTGGTGATGCACACCGGCCGCCCGGTGCTGGTGGTACCCGGCGGCATCGAGCATATCTGGCTGGAACACGTGGCGGTGTGCTGGAGCGAAACCGCCGAAGCCCGGCGGGCCGTGGCCGACGCAATGCCTATCCTGTTGCAGTCCGACAAAGTCACCGTGGTCGAGGTGGTCAACGAAGGCGCAGAAGAAGAATGCCGCTGGCGTCTACGCGGCGTGGTGCAATGGCTGCGCGACCATGGCGTGCGGGCCGATTACCGCATTGACGTCAGCAGCGCCCCGCGTGCCGGCGCCTTGCGCGCCGTCGTGCAGGCTTTGCAGGCTGACCTGGTGGTTGCCGGTTTATACGGCCACAGCCGCGCGCAGCAATGGATTGCCGGCGGTGTCAGTCGCGACTTTTTGCTCAGCGGCGAGTACTGCGTTTTGCTATCGCACTAAGCGCCCGCGCCCGGCCGCCGTCACGCTCAGGCCTGCTCGCGCTGGTCCGGCGCAGGCGGCCCCGGAAAATACAGCAGCGCATCGCGCAATTCGCGCAGCCGGGGCGGCTTGGACAGCACCAGATCGACGTCGGGCGGAATATCGCCGCTGGAGCGCAAATGCTGACCCCAGCCGGTCAACAGGATAATCGGGGCATCCTGCCGGCTGGCCTTGACGGCACTGGCGACCATGCCGCCGTCGACGTCGGGCATGCCCCAATCCGTCATCACCACGTCGAAGGGCGTGCCCTCGACCAGGGCCTGCCGGTAGGTCTGGATGCCGGCCTCCCCGCCATGCGCCGCCGTCACCGTATGACCGTCGGCGCGCAGCGTTTCCAGCAGCGCGCCCAGCAGTTGCGGATCATCGTCGACCACCAGAATGCGCCGGGGCGGCGGCACCACGCTGGGCACCTCCGCCGCATCGCTGCTTGCGGGCTGCGTCGACGCGGCAAAGGTCAGCTGCACGGTAGTGCCCGCGCCCGGTGCGCTGCGAATCTGCACATCGGCGCCATGCCGCTGGCAGGTTCCATAAACCATGGCCAGACCGAGGCCGGTGCCACGTTCGCCCTTGGTGGTAAAAAACGGTTCCAGACAGCGTTTGCGGGTGTCTTCGTCCATGCCCATGCCGGTGTCGCTCACCTCCAGAATCACGACAGAGGCGGCGTTAAGGAGCGCCGCGCGCGTCTGCACGGTGAGGGTGCCACCGTGCGGCATCGCATCCGCCGCATTCAGCACCAGGTTGGTCAGTGCCTCGCGGATTTCGCTGGCTACGCCGAGGATGGCGGGCAAGTCCGCTGCCAGCAAGCGGCGCTCGCTGATGGTGCCGCCGTGGCTCTGGTCCAGCGCCGTCCAGCGCGCGCGGGTCAGTTCCAGCACCTGCGGCACCAGTTGGTTAAGGTCCAGCGCCTGCATGCCGGCGGGCAAGGTTTGCGGCCGGTAAAACTCTTTCATGCGGGCCACCGTCTGCGCCACGTCGGTGATGGCGCGCTGGATGATTTCCAGCTGACCCCGTCCACGCGGGCTCAATGTCGTTTCCTGCAGCAACAAGGTCTCGGTGTAAAGCGAGACCGGCGAAATCGCGTTATTGATGTCGTGCGCGATGCCGCTGGCCATTTGCCCCAGCGCACTCAGGCGTTCTTTTTGCAGTGCCGCTTCTTGCGTCTGGCGGAGCTCGTCATAGGCTTGTTGCAAGTCGGCATGCAGTTGCGCCTGGTGCGCCGCCATCGCCACATGCTCGCTCAACTGGCGCAGGAATTCGGTATCAGCCACGCTGAAATCCCGCTCGCGCCGCGCGGCCAGGATCAGCCCGAACAAGCTCTGCTCCACCCGCATCGGCACCAGGATGGCGGCCTGGAGCTGGGCCTCCGCCAGCCTGTCAGTCAGTGGCAGACCATGCCGCGCCAGCCCGGACAACTGCACCAGGTGTCCCATGCGGCAGCGGTCCAGGGTGGCGTCATCCAGCAACAGCCGTTCACGCGTGCTTAACCAACGTCCCAATGCCTCGGACTGGATGCCGACGTGATCAATGCGCAAATGACCGTTGACGGGGTCATACAGGCCGATGGCACAAAAATCGAGTGGCAAGTCTTTTTCGACCGTGCGCACCACCACCTGAAAAATGCTCTGCATATCCTGGCGTTCATCGGTGGCGCGCGTGACCTGGTTCAGCAGGTTGATGCGCCCCAATTGCTCTTGCAGCGCTGCCCGCACGCGCACGCGCTCGCTGATATCGCGCGCAATCTTGGAAGCGCCGACGATCGCGCCCTGCGCATCCCGGATCGGCGAAATGGTGGCGGAGACATGGATCAGCCGACCATTTTTGCACTGCCGCAGGGTTTCGAAATGCTCCACGCTTTCACCCGCGGCAATACGGGCGAGGATATTGGCCTCTTCAAACTTGCGGTCGTCCGGAATCAACATCAGCATCGGTTGGCCGATGGCCTCCTCGGCGGTGTAACCAAAGATCTTGCGTGCCCCCTGGTTCCACGAGGTGATCACCCCATCCAGTGTTTTGCCGATGATGGCGTCGTCGGATGAATCAATGATGTTGACCATGCGCTGCAGCGTCTGCTGCACCCTGGCGCGCTCGTCTATGTGGTCCTGCAGCGCGCGCGTGCGCTCCAGCACGCGGGCTTCGAGTTGCTGGTTCAGGCCGGCCAGCTCGGCTTCGGCATGCCGCCGGATCAGCACATCGTAAGACGACAACTGGATCAGCCCGATCAGCAAGACCAGCTCCGCGGTGACGCGCGCAATGTGGGCCAGCATGGCGCAGGTATCGTGCGGCGCGGTGGAGTACAACATGGCGATGCTGCCCAGTAACTGGAGCAAAGCCCCCAGCGTCAGCAAGGGCATGATGCGGTCACGCTGTTGCCATAGCAGGCAAACCGCCAGCGTGGCGGCCCACAGCACGCTGACCCCGCTCAGCGCCGGTCGCGTGATGCCCAACCAGCCCGGCGCGGTATAACGCGGCAACAGGCTGAACTCCAGTGAGAGCAAGCCGCCGATCAGCACCCCGCCCAGCGCAAAAAGTACGGTACGGGTACGGCCCGGCGTTTCGTACTCGTAAATGGCCACCAGTAGCGCGGCGGGCAGCAGATAAGCCGGGGCGGGCCAGCTGACCGGACGCCATGCCTCAGTCAGCAGGCCTGCCCATTGCGTGGGGAGTGGCAAGGGCAAGGCCGTCAGCAGGTGGATGGCCTCAAACGCGGCGGTTATGCCAAACGCCAATCCCATCCGGCGCAGGAACGGTCGGGCCAGGTAGCGCCCGCGATCACCAAACAGCAGCGCCAACACCAGCGACAGCAAAAACATGCTGCTATCGAGCATCGTGTGCAGGCCGGAATCGCGCCACGGGCGGGTGGACCACAGCGCTGCGGCACACGCGCTGCTGGCCAGCAGCACCAGCAGCATGCCGGCGGACCAGAAGCGCGGGCGCGGCAAGGCGGGGCTAGTGTTCATAACGCTGGAACGCGGCGCGCAAGGTCTCCATCACCTCATGGCGCATCAAGGGCTTGGCGATATAGCGAAAGATCTCGCCGCGCTGCACCGCCGTCGCAATCAGCTCGGTGCTGCCATAACCGGTCAGCAGCACCCGCAAGGTGTGTGGATACATCTGTTTGACCTTGGCCAGAAAGGTGATGCCGTCTTCCTGCGGCATTTGATAATCGGTAATGACCACGCCCACCTCATGCCCTGCCAGCAGCTCATACGCCGCCTGCGGGTCAGCGGCCTGCAGCAGTTCAAACGCTTCTCCATCCAGCATGGCGGCCATCGCGTCGCGCAGTGCGGTGTTGTCATCCACCAGCAAAATCGTGCGACGATACGGCGCGCGGCTGAGTGCGTGCAGATCCAGCATGCGTTCTTCGGCCAGCATGCTGGCCGCCTGGGCTTCTTCCACCGCCGCACTGAAATAAAAACCCTGCATCACATCGCAGCCCATGGCCGCCAGCACCTGCAACTGGCTGCGTTGTTCCACCCCTTCGGCAATCACCTGCATGCCCAGCGCGTGCGCCAGTTGCACCACCGCAGCCGCAATTTCTTTTTCTTCCGCGCCTGTGGCCAGACCGCGCACAAACGACTGGTCGATCTTGAGCTTGTCCACCGGAAAGCGGCTCAGATACGCCATATTGGAATAGCCGGTGCCAAAATCATCGATCGACAGGCTCAGGCCCATGGCTTTGAGCTTGTGCATCAACTCGATGGACGCCACCGGGTCTTGCATCGACACGCTTTCGGTCAATTCCAGTTCCAGCCATTCCGGCGCCACGCCGGTCTGCGCCAGCACCCGTTCTACCAATACGTCGATGCGTTGGCGGGCGAATTGCGATGCGGCCAGGTTAATCGCGATCGGCACCCGGCGCAGGCCGCACGCTTGCCAGCGCTGCAGCGTCTGGCAGGCCTGCTGCAAGACCCATTCCCCGATGGCGTGGATCAGATTGCTTTCTTCGGCCACCGGGATAAAGCGGCCCGGCCCCAGCAGCGGGCCCTCGGGCGTCTGCCAGCGGATCAACGCTTCAAACCCGGCGATCTGGCCAGTGCGCAAATCCAGTTGCGGCTGGTAGTGCAACACAAATTCGCCGCGATCCAGCGCGTAATGCAGTTGCCGGTCCAGGTCGGCGCGCTGGCGCACGCGTGCCTGCATTTCGGGCTTGTAGAACTCATAACAGCCCTTGCCCGCCTCTTTGGCGCGACGCATGGCCAACTCGGCGTTGCGCAGCAGTTGTGCGGGTTCGGTGCCGTCTTCCGGGTACAGACTGATGCCCAGCGACGCGGTGATGCGATGTGTCTCCGTGTCCACCTCGACCGGCGTGGCCAGTGCCGCCACGATGCGCTCGGTCAGCCGCAACAGATCGTTTTCGTTGACCACGTCTTCGATCAGCAACGCAAATTCATCCGCGCCCGCGCGCGCCGTGGTATCGCACAGCCGCACGCAATCGACGATCCGGCGGCCGCTTTCCTGCAATACCGCGTCGCCCACGGCCCGGCCCAGGCCGTCGTTCAGCAATTTGAAATGGTCGAGATCGATGTAAATGACCGCCATGCGCCGCGCCTCGCGCTGGGAGCGGCTCAAAGACCACGCCATGCGTTCTTGCAACAGCGAACGGTTGGGCAAGCCGGTCAGCAGATCATGCGCATTCTGGTATTCGAGCATGGCGCGCGATTCGCGCAGCTCGCTAACATCGCTGCACACCGCCACAAAGCGTGCCGGGTCTGGCGCCGCGGATCGCAACGCGCGGATATCAATCAGGCAGGGTGCGGCCCCGCCGCGCTGATGCCGTACCAGTAGTTCGCCCTGCCAGACGCCATCGCGCATCAGCACGCGTTGCCAGTCATCCGCCGCCGGTGCCGTTACCGGGGGGAGCGCCTGCCAGAGCAACGGCGTACCCAGCGTCTCCGCCCGGCTCCTGCCGGTCAGTCTGAGCCAGGCCGGATTGACCTCCAGCACTTTGCACTGCTCATCGGCAATCACCATGGCGTCGCGGCTGCGGTTAAACAAATCGAGATAGGCCGGCAACTGGGTGGCAGCGCTGTCGGATTGCGGCGGTGCAGGCGCGCTGATGCCGGTCGGCGGCTGGGCCGCCCACACCAAGGGCTGCTCCGGTTGGCCGGGGGCAACGGTTTGCAAAGGCGGACGCACCAGCAGGCTCCGTAACGGCCCGGAAAGCTTACGAATAAACGCCGACATTCACGCTCCTGCCGGATTAAGGCGTCCTTGGGGGAGGCTGGCACAAGCAGTGTATTAGCCAGCACTGTTGCTCAACATAGTTGCGCCTGCAGCGTTCCGCTAGCGACATTCTGGCAAGCGGCAACGGCGGCAGCGCAGCCATAGACAAACTGCTGAACAATCCGCCAGAAGGGCAACTGCCCCCCGCCAGAACCCGCGCTCTTTAAAGCGCCGCGGCGATCTGCTCGCGTAACCATTGCTGCGCCGGGTCGCGGTGTACTCGCTCGTGCCACAACATGGTCATGGCATAGCCGGGCACTTCGACGGGCGCTTCGGTGACTGTCAGTTCGGGCGCGTTGCGCACCAGCCGCTCGGGCAGCATCGCCACCAGATCGGTCTGCGCCACTACCGCTTTGACGATCAGAAAATGCGGCACCGACAGCACCACCTTGCGGCTCAGACCCAGTTGCGCCAGCGCCTCATCGGTGATGCCAAAAAAGCCTGCGCCGTCGGGCGAGACCATCACATGTTCCAGCGCGCAAAACTGTTTGCGCGTGGGCGGCTGCTGCAAGGCCGGATGCCCGGCGCGGCCGACCAGTACATAGCGCTCATCAAACAAAACCCGCGCATGCAAACCGGGTGGCGCACCGTCGCGGGTATGAAATGCCAGATCGATATCGCCCTGCTCCGCCTGACGCGCAATGCGGGATGGCACCATTTCCACCACCGCCAGCCGCGTGCCCGGCGCCTGCGCGCGCAACGCGGCCAGCGCGGGCAAGACGATGGTGCTGCCGCCGTAATCGGTGGCGGCCACGCGCCATACGTGTTGCGCCTGGGCGGGATCAAATTCATCCACCGCCGCCACCGCATGCCCCAGCGCCTGCAGCGCCGCACGTAAAGGCTCACGCAACGCATTGGCGCGCGCGGTCGGCCGCATGCCGCGCGGGCCGGGCAGCAGCAAGGGGTCGGCAAAGTACTCACGCAGACGCGCCAGATGCACGCTGACCGAGGGCTGCGACAGATGCAGCCGTTCGGCCGCGCGCGTGACATTGTGCTCCGCCAGCAGCACATCCAGCGTGAGCAACAAGTTGAGATCCAGCTGGCGCAAATTAAGCATGGCTATACCTGCAATTCTGTAAATTCATTTCAACTATACCTGCGGCGCGCTTAGGCTTGCTTCATCAAAACGCAGGAGTTATCGCAATGAATGTCTTGTTGGTCTACGCCCATCCCGAACCGCGCTCGCTCAATGGTTCGATCAAAAACTTTGTGGTGCAACGGCTGCAAGCCCAAGGCCATCAGGTGCAAGTGTCGGATTTATATGCCATGAACTGGAAAGCGCAAATCGACGCCGCCGACGCACCGCAGCGCGACGCCAGCCAGCCGTTTAACGCATCGGCCGATTCACAAACGGCTTATGCCAACGGCCAGCAAAGCGCCGATATCGCCGCCGAACAAGACAAACTGCGCTGGGCCGATGCGGTGATTCTGCAGTTTCCGCTGTGGTGGTTTTCCATGCCCGCCATCCTTAAAGGCTGGGTGGAACGCGTGTATGCCTACGGCTTTGCCTATGGCGTGGGCGAGCATTCGGATCGGCATTGGGGCGACCGTTATGGCGAAGGCAATATGGCGGGCAAACGCGCCATGCTGATCGTCACCACCGGCGGTTGGGAAAGCCACTACGGCGCGCGCGGCATCAACGGCCCGATCGATGATCTGCTGTTCCCGATACATCATGGCGTGCTGCATTACCCCGGCTTTGCCGTGCTGCCGCCGTTTCTGGTGTACCGCAGCAGCCGCATGGACGCCGATCGTTTTGCCAGCATCGAAGCGCAACTGGGCCAGCGCATGGACCAGTTGTTCAGCACCACGCCGATTGCGTTTCGCCAACAGAACGCGGGCGATTATGTGATTCCGGCGCTGACGTTGCGACCCGAAATCGCCCCGGACACCAGCGGCTTTGCCGCGCACGTCGCGGCCTGATCACCACACAGCAAACCGGCGCGCGCACTCGGTTTGCCACGCTGCGCCCGCATGCCGGGCTGCCGCGTCCAATAACGAGGCCACCGCTCTTCACTTCTTATTGGCTGGGCATTCCGGCGTGGGCGCGTCGTCTGGCAGCGGCAGTTGCGCCGCGCCGATGCGCAACACGCGCTGCGGCAAGGTGGCCACCTGATACTGACCATCGCGGAGTGCTTGCCGCCACGTGGCGCAGCCGACTGTCTGGTACGGCAAGCGCCCCACCACGGTCCATAGGCCGGCGGTGTTTTCGCGCAGCAAAGACAAGGACTCAAACCGGCCGCCAATCAGCATATCGGGATGGCCCTGGCCATCCATATCCAGCATGAACACTTCGCAGGGTTGGTCTTTCAGGCGCAGACACATGGGCAGCGCGCCGCTGCTTTTGCGCCAGTCCATGGTGCTGAAGCTGGCGGGCAGGTGCTGCCCACGCGGCCATACCGTTACATTGGCCTGCCAGTTCACCGCGTCGTTGGCAGGGGCAGAGGTATCGCCAGAGCGGCTATGCAGTTGCAGCGCCAGGCTGGCACGACGACGCAAATCGGGGTCCGGGGCGGTGCTAACCAGCTGGCGCAAAGCGGCGTCGCCAAAGCGGCCGCCCTCATGGCGCAGACTGTCTACATCGAATACTTCTGCCGGCACCTGGCCTGCGGCCAGCCGCGCCATCTGGCTATCCACCTCGATGCGTGCCGGGTCGACCAGCGGCGACAGCAAAGCCAGCAAGGTGGCGACGGTGAGCAGCGCACACACGATGTTCACGCGCGCCAGTCGCGATTGCCATGGGCCACGCTGCGCCGTCGCCCACAGATAGCCGGCGGCATAGCTACTGAGCACCAGCAAAGCAGCGGCCACGCCCACGCGATCGACGCTCCAGCCGTATTGGTCAACACGCAAATTCAGTGCGTAAAGCGCCAGTGCAATCACTGGTGCCAGCAAGCCCGCCGCCAGCCGCGCACTGTTGCGTACGATGCGCGGCAGCTCGGCGTAGACCACCCCATTCTGGAATGCGGCATTGAGCAAGACGATCAACAAGAGCGCAGCCACCACTAACAATTGCGTGGCATGCCGTGTGTACCATAACGCATCGACGCCAAACGCGGGCAGGCAGAGCAAAAACGCGGCAATCAGCACCGTGGCCACCGGCAGCAACCACGACAGCAAGCTCAGCCCCAGCGTGCGGATGCCGCGAATAATGCCGGGGCGCACATCGGTCAATTCCATACCGCAGGCAAACGCCGCCGCCGTCAGCGGAAGAATCACCCAGCCTTTGCTCAGCACTTGCTGCAGCAAAGTGCTGCCTACCAGCGCAAACAACGCCGCCCCAAGCCACAACGTGCCCCAGAGCACCAACGTAAACGCGGCGGAAAACAGGATCTGGATGGCCAGTTTCCAGGCCATCTCAAAATAAGTGGGATACGCCGCCACCCAGCGCTGATCGCGCGCCCCCGCCAGTACCATGCTGTGGCCCACGTAAAACACGCCGATCAGCAAGCCCACCAACCACGGCGTGGGGTAATGCGTGTGTAGGCTGCAGCCCATGGTCACTTCCAGCGCACACGGACTGCGCCACACGGCGTAACACCCCGCGCCGATCAGAATCAGCGCAGTGATGCCTACCCACGGCGCCAGCACCCGACGCGGCAAATGGCCCACGCTGGAGATCAGTTGCAGTGGAATGAAAAACGCCAGTAACAACAGCGGCGAAAACAGATATTCCGCGGTGGCGGGCCAGGCCTGCGCGGGGGACGCCTGGAACAAGACATACAGCAAAATGCCCTGCAGGCCGCCCAGCTGCAGGCGGATCACGGCATTGCGTCGGCTGGTGCCGGCATCGGCCAAGGGGCCATCGAAAGTCACATCCGTATTGAGCATCGCGGCGCTGCGTTTGTTGGCGTGGCCGCAAGTATACGGATGCGCGCAACGTTGGCTAACGGGCCAGCGGGAGCGTGTCTCCCGCCAGCCACAGCCGCAGCTCAGAGCAGCTTGTCCAGCGTAATTGGCAGATCGCGGATGCGTTTGCCGGTGGCGTTGTACACCGCATTGGCAATCGCCGCGCCCACGCCGGTAATGCCGATTTCGCCTATGCCACGCGCGCCGATCGGGCTGTGCGGGTCGGCGATATCGGTCCACATCACGTCGATTTCCGGTACGTCCAGATGCACTGGCACGTGGTATTCGGCCAGCGACGGATTCATGATGCGGCCACTGCGCGGATCAAACTCGGTGGCCTCGGTCAGCGCCAGCCCGATGCCCATCACGATGCCACCGCGAAACTGGCTGGCCGCCGTTTTGGGGTTAAGAATACGGCCGGTATCAAACGAGCCGAGAAAGCGCGTCACGCGCACTTCGCCGGTAATGCTGCTGACCTTCACCTCGCAAAACTGCGCGCCAAAGGAATGCATCGAGTAATGCTGCAGTTCGGCCGGTTCGGGCGCGGGCGCTTCGCATTGCAAGGCGGTGTGTCCGGCGTGCTGCAGGATGGCGGCATAGCTTGCGCCGCGCGTGGCGTCGCCGCGCACGGCCAGGCCGCCGTTAATGGCTTCCACCTGATCGCGCTGGAAACCCGCCAGTGGCGAATCGCCGGTGGCCAGCATCAATAGCTGGTCGATCAATTGCTCGCCCGCCGCAATCACCGCAGCGGCAATCGACGCCGTTTGCGAAGAGCCCCCCGCCAGCGAACCCGCCGCCAGCGTGGTATCGCCCAGTTCAAACGTCACCTGTTCCAGCGGCAAGCCAAAGCGTTCGGCGATGTGCTGGCTTTGCGCGGTGGCCGTGCCCATGCCCATTTCGTGCGCGGCAATCGACACCGTTAAATGACCATCATCCGTCAGCCTGATGCGCGCGGCCGCGCCGGGCATGCGGTAGTAGGGATAGGTGGCGGTGGCCACGCCCATGCCAATCAACCATTCACCGTCGCGACGGCTGCGTGGCACTGGATTGCGCTGGTCCCAACCAAAGCGCTCGGCCCCGCGTTGATAGGCTTCCAGCAAATGGCGCGAAGAAAACGGCAGGCCTGACACCGGGTCTTTGCTCGGTTCAATGCGGCGGCGCAGTTCAATCGGGCACAGCTGCATCTGGTCGGCCAGCTCGTCGATGGCGGACTCCAGCGCAAAGGTGCCGATCGATTCGCCGGGGGCGCGCATAAAGGTGTTGACCATCATGTCCATGTCGGCCACTTGCTGCGCCACCTTCAGCGCCTGCGTGGCATACAGATGGCGCGCGGGAAAGCTGAATTGCTCCGGGCAAGCGTTATACGGCGTCATCGCGGCCACGCCGGTGTGAATCAGCGCGGTTAACTGGCCGTCTTGCGTGGCACCCAGCGCCACGCGCTGTTCGGTGGTGGTGCGGCCGCCCACAATGCGAAACACGCTGGCGCGGCTCAGCACAATGCGCACCGGTCGTTGCGCCAGTCTGGCTGCCGCGATCGCCAGAATCTGATGATCCCACAGCGCCTTGCCGCCAAAGCCGCCACCCACATACGGCGACAACACACGCACGTTTTTCTCATCAATGCCGAACAGTTGCGCGATGGTCCACGCGGTGCCGTTGAGCATCTGCGTGGCGTCGTGCACGGTCAGTTCATCGCCTTGCCACGCTACGGTGGCGGCGTGCAGTTCGATCGCGTTGTGGTTGTAGCGCGGCGTGCGATAGGTGGCATCGACTTTGAATGCGGCGGTTTTCAGATTGGCCTCGGCATCGCCGATTTCGATGGCAGGCGGTTCGCCGAGGATGGTGTCGGGCGCGCGCGCCTGGCGCTTGGCCGCGTCAAAATCGGTTTTGGCCGGCAGTACGTCGTAGCGCACTTCGATCAGGCTGGCGGCGTATTCGGCTTGCTCGTGCGTTTCGGCCAGCACCAGCGCCACCGGCTGGCCGTTCCAGTTGATGTGTTCGTTCTGCATCACCGGCAAGGTACTGGCGCCTACTGCTTTGGGCGCTGTGCCAAACAACGGTGGGTTGTGCAGGCGCGGCATGTTCTGGTAGGTCAGCACCAGAATCACGCCCGGCGCAGCGCGTGCGGCTTCGGTTTTGAGCTCGCTGATGCGGCCACGCGCAATCGAGCTGTGCACCAGCGCGGCATGGGCCAGATGTTCATACGGCACTTCGGCGGCAAAGCGCGCCTTGCCCGCCACCTTGAGCGGGCCATCCAGCCGTGACACCGGTTTGCCGATCATGCCGTGCCGATGCATGACCTCATCCGGCGTTACGCCCGGTTGCCATGGCGATGGTGCGGGTTGCTGTTCGGCGTTCATGCGCGTGCCTCCGTCAGTTGCTGCAGCACCGCGACGATCGTGCGGCGCGCCAGTTCGATCTTGAAGCCGTTGTCACGCAGGCCACGCGCTGCCGCCAGTTCGGCATCGGCTGCCGCCAGAAATGTCGCTTCTGTGGCCACCTGCCCGCGCAACACGGCCTCGGCCTTGCTGGCGCGCCACGGCTTGTGCGCCACCCCGCCCAGCGCCAGCCGCACATCGCGCACCCGGCCTTGGGCGTCCACATCCAGCGCCGCCGCCACCGACACCAGCGCAAACGCATAGCTGGAACGATCCCGCACTTTGCGATAGGCCGAATGGGCGGCAAACGTCAGGGCTGGAATCTCGATGGCGGTGATCAACTCATGCGGCTGCAATTCGGTTTCGTGCTCGGGGTGCGCGCCGGGCAAGCGATGCAGTTCGGTCAACGGCAAGCTGCGGCTGCCCGCAGCGCCTTGCAGATGCACGATGGCATCCAGCGCCGCCAGAGCCACGCACACGTCCGACGGATGCGTGGCCACGCAGTCATCCGACGCGCCCAGGATGGCGTGATAGCGATTAAACCCCTGCAGCGCATCGCAGCCACAGCCGGGCTTGCGCTTGTTGCAGCGCGCGGCCTCGTCATAAAAATAGGTGCAGCGTGTGCGTTGCAGAATATTGCCGGCCACGGTGGCCATATTGCGGATCTGCGCGCTGGCCCCGGCCAGTATCGCGCGCGACAGCAGCGGAAATGCCTGGCGCACATGCGCATCGGACGCGAGCGCGGTGTTCTTGACCGCTGCGCCAATCAGCATGCTGCCGTCGGCGCGCACTTCGATGCTTTGCGCGAGCGGCGTCACATCCACCAGCACCTCGGGCTGTTCGATGTGTTCGCGCATCAGATCAACCAGATTGGTGCCACCGCCCAGGTAACGCGTGGCGGCCGTGGCGTTGGCCAGGCGGATGGCGCTGGCCGCATCGGTGGCGCGCTCATAGCTGAATGGATTCATGCGTTGGCGCTCCCGAAGGTGGCGTTGATTGCGTCGACGATGCCGTTGTAGGCGCCGCAGCGGCACAGATTGCCGCTCATACGCTCGCGCACTTCGTCATGATCAAACGCAATGCGTTGCGCGGTCAGATCGGCCGTTACCACGCTGGGCACATTGCGTTCCAGCTCGTGCGCCATGCCGATGGCCGAACAAATCTGGCCCGGCGTGCAGTAGCCGCACTGAAAGCCATCGTGCTCGACAAACGCGGCCTGCAGCGGGTGCAAGGCGTGCTCATCGGCCAGCCCTTCGATGGTGGTAATGGCGCGGCCCTGATATTGCACCGCCAGGGCCAGACAGGCGTTGATGCGCTCGCCGTCCACCAGCACGGTACAGGCGCCACATGCGCCCTGGTCGCAGCCTTTTTTGGTGCCGCTTAATCCCAGATGCTCGCGCAACAAATCAAGCAAAGACGTGCGCACATCGGCTACAACCTCAACCGCGTGCCCATTGATAGTGAATTGCATGTTGGATACTCCATGGCGATGCCAGCAACAGCGGCGGCTTTGGCCCAACGAGGCAGAATTCTTACTATAGGTGCCTGGATTTATTCTTGATGCAGACAGGGAGGGCGGCCGGAATGTTCCTGCCGAGCGGAAACTGCGAGGTGCCGAGTGACCACAGCGCGGCGGCCGCAGCCCGCTCCGGCCATGCACTCAGCTACGACGATACAGCGCGGCCTTGCGCCCAGCGGCATCGGCTGCGGCCAGTTCCTTGGGGCTTAGCATAAAAGGGCTGTCCGGCCCCAGCCGCTCGATCACCAGATCGATAAACGCGCGCACGCGCGCGGGCTGGGCGGCGCGGCTGCCGTAATAGACATACACGCCCATGTGGTCGGTCATGTGCTCGCCCAGCACGGTCACCAGGCGGCCGCTGCGCAAATGCTCGGCGACGGCGCAGCCCGGGAGTTGCGCCAGAACCTGGCCTGAGAGCACGGCGTGCATTTCCAGTTCGCCATCGTTGGTCGACATCGTCATCGGCAAACTGCGCTGCACGATGGCGGAGCCGACGCGCAGATACCACGGCATCAGTTGGCCCGTGCCGGGATGACGAAACGCATTGCAGCGATGCATCGACAATTCTTCCAGCGTCTGCGGCGCGCCGTGGCGGGCGAGATAAGCGGGCGTGGCGCAGATGACCAGTTGTAGCGGAAACAGGCGGCGCGCAATCAAGCCGTCTGCTGGCGGGCCGCCGATGCGGAAGCCGACGTCGACACGGTCTTCGACCCAGTTGCCGATGCTGTCGTCCAGTTGCACATCGGGTTGCACGTCGGGATGGCGATTGCAGAATTCGTCCAGCACCGGCCACAAAATCGGCGCAAAAGTCGAGCGTGGACCCACGATGCGCAAGGGGCCGGCGATATCGCCCTTGGCGGCGCGCACGCGTTCCAGCGCCCGGTCCAACGCCGCCAGCGCCGGCTGCGCGGCTTCCAGAAATTGCTGGCCTTCGTCCGTGAGCGCGATCTGGCGTGTGGTGCGGTGGAGCAAGCGCACGCCCAGATGCTGTTCCAGTTGCGCCAACGCCTGGCTGGCGGCTTGCGGCGTCATGCCTTGGGCCACGGCGGCTTTACGCAAGCTGCCCAGTTCCACCGCTTTGGCAAAGGTGGCGATGGCGCGCATTTCGTTGATCGCCATATTGGCTCCGGCATAAAGGGCAAGCGGCCATTATCAATAAATACTTGCTACTGATTCAAGGCCAAATGCGCTAGCCGCGTGATAGCGATATGCCTAAAGTGCGGGTCAGCACCGGATGCCGCGGCGCGCAGCAAAGCAAAAGCCACAAGCGTCGTTCGCCGCATCCCCGTTTTATCTGTGCTTTTCTCCATTCAGCAGGTTTACCCGGAGCAAATATCATGACCACCAACACACGCGCCTACGCCGCCACCTCGGCCACCACGCCGCTGGGCCCTTTCCGCTTTAACCGCCGCACGCCGCGCAATGACGATGTCTCGATCGAGATCCTGTATTGCGGCGTCTGCCATTCCGATTTGCACACCGCCCGCAATGACTGGGGCTGGAGCAGCTATCCGGTGGTGCCGGGCCACGAAATCGTCGGCCGCGTGACCGCCGTCGGTTCGGACGTTAAAAACTTCAAGGTGGGCGACCATGTGGGCGTCGGTTGCATGGTTGATTCCTGCGGCCATTGCGCGTCTTGCAACAGCGGCGAAGAACAGCATTGCGCCGAGATGTTCACCATGACTTATGGCGCCCCCGATCGCATCGACGGCAGCATGACCCAGGGTGGGTACTCCGACAACGTGGTGGTGAAAGAACACTTTGTGTTGCGTATGCCGGACGGCCTCGACCTCAAAGGCGCTGCGCCGCTGCTGTGTGCGGGCATCACCACCTGGTCGCCGCTGAAAAACTGGGGCGTCAAGGCCGGTAGCAAAGTGGCCGTGGTTGGCCTGGGCGGCCTGGGCCATATGGCGATCAAGCTGGCCAAAGCCATGGGCGCCGAAGTGACGTTGTTTACCCGTTCGCCCGGCAAAGAGGCCGATGCGCAACGCCTGGGCGCGGCGCATGTGGTGGTTTCGACCGACGAAAAACAGATGGCCGCGGTTGCCAGCAGCTTCGAGTTGATCGTCGACACCGTGCCCTATGCCCACGATCTGAACCCCTATGTGCCGACGCTGGCCGCAGGCGGCACCATTGCGCTGGTCGGTTTCCTTGGCGATCTGGAGCCGCCGCTCAATACCATGCCGATGGTGATGGGGCGCAAGGCGCTGGCGGGTTCCTTGATTGGCGGCATCAAAGCCACGCAAGAGATGCTCGATTTCTGCGGCGAACACGGCATTACTTCGGATATCGAAATGATCCGGATGCAAGACATTAACGATGCCTACGAGCGCATGCTCAAGAGCGACGTCAAATACCGTTTTGTGATTGATATGGCGTCTTTGAAAGAAGCCGCCTGATCAAACGCAGCCGGTCTGGTAAAAAGCAAAGCGGCGAGCCGGTAAAGCTCGCCGCTTTGTTTTTGGGCGCCGCGTTCGCCTTAGCGCCAGCGTGCACCCGGCGTCCGCACAAAGGCCTGATAGACATAGCCCCAAGGCACGGCCAGGTAAACCAGCAGCACCATCGAGCAGGCAAACACCGATGCCACGATGCCGGGATCAAGCTGGCCAGCCAGCCATTGCGGCAAGGGCACGCGTGCCAGCCACAGGGTTTTCCAGAGCACTTCCCACAGCAATACCGGCAGCATTTGCAGCGGATAGCGCAAGCCCAGCAGGCACAGCAGCGAAAACGCCGCCAACATGCACGCCACCGTGCCTTCCATCAATTCCCAGTGTTGGCCAGCGCGCAAGACGCCGGGCCAGACCACCGCGCCCAGGCCCAGCGTAATAAACAAATACATAGCACGCAGGGCGTACAGACGTAATAGCGAGACCTCAGCCGGGCCAGCGAGAGCGCTTGCTTCAATGCGGGTCAGCGTGCTCATCATTCCACCTCTTTCAGGATTTTTTCGACCGAGCCCAGCCGCGTTTCAATGCGGCTGAGTGTGCTGTGCAAAGCGGCGATCTGGCGGCTGGCCTCGGCCTGGGCGGCGGTGGCGCTATGGGCCAACTCGCGGTAGGCCTCGTCATGCCGAGCGCGCAAGCGGGTCTGGATGATGGCGCTGAGATAGCGCATCGCAAAAATCAGTACAAACGCCAGGGCCGGAAAGAAAAACGCGGCGAAGATCATGTTCTCGGACATCGGGGGCCTCAGGTCAATCAGGGGTTGAGAGCGTCTGGACTGCCGCGACGATCAGCGCCGGGCTCAGCTCAAGCTTGAAATCAGTCACTGCAAAGTAATTGAGCGCTTTGCCATCTTGCGAAAGCTCAAGCTGGCTGCTGACAAGCCCGGCGGCCTCCAGCTTCTGCAAATGCAGATGCAGCAGGGGCCGGCTGATGCCGAGTTCTCTGGCCAGCTGGCTGACGTAATTGCGGCCGCCGCTCGCCAGCATGGCCACGATGCGCAGCCGATGCGGGTTATCGAGCGCGGCCACCTGGGCCAGCAAGGCATCGCCAGAAAGGGCTTGGGTTTCGCTTGTCATATGTAAACAATATTTTACACGTGACATGAAGTCAAGTTCATATGCCAGATTTTTTTCAAGGTGCGGGGGCAAGGCCGGGCCACTGACGCCGTGCCCCCGGGATGAGCTCGCTCCGCGCGCTTGTCACGCCGTGTATCAGCCCGGTCGCCGCTGGGGTATACCGCTACGTGGCGTTTCACTTGCGGCAAGACCGGCATTGCCGCCGCCCGCTATGCTGAACGCATCACGTCCTCCATACCCGAAGAAGAACCGTCATGACCGTTAACCGGCCTACCCTGCGGCGCTGGCTTGCTGTGTGCAGCCAGGCGCTGGCGCTTACTTTGTGCGGCGCATTCAGCGCGCACGCTGAACCTTCCGCCCCGCCGCCCTTGCCGCCCACGGCAGACGGTGCTGGCCCCAATGGCCCCGGCCCGGCCAACACCGCGCCTGCTGCGCCGGTTTTGCGCACGGTCAAAGCGCAGCGCAGTTGTTCCGATCTGGCCGCATTTGATCTGACCACCATCGGCGGTGCCGGTAGTCGCATCACCGCAGCCAGCACGCAAACCTCACGCCAGAACGTGCAGGTATGCAAGGTCGAAGGCGTCCTGGCGCCCTCGATCAAGTTTGAGATTGATCTGCCCACGCAAAGCTGGACCCAGCGTTATCTGCAACTGGGTTGTGGCGGCTTGTGCGGCAATATCGGCGGCCCGGCCAGTGTGGCGCAGGGTTGCGTGCCGTTTCAGACCGGTGGTTTTGTTACGGCATCCACGGATATGGGCCACAGCGGCAACGACGCCAGCTTTGGCGATGACCCGCAAAAGCGCGCTGACTTTGCCTATCGGGCGCAGCATTTGACCGCGCTCACCGGCAAGGCGCTGTTGCGCCGCTTTTATGGCCAGCAAGAGGCCTATGCCTATTTTGACGGTTGTTCTGATGGCGGCCGCGAAGCCTTGATGGAAGCGCAGCGTTATCCCGACGATTTCAACGGCATTCTGGCCGGTGCGCCCGCGCTCAACTTTCTGACGCAAAACGCGATTTATCACGCGTGGCAGGCGCGCGCCAATACCGACGCTGACGGTAAATCCATTTTGATTGCTGCGCGTTTGCCCATCCTGCATCAGGCCGTACTCAAGGCCTGCGACAAGCTGGATGGCCAGGCCGATGGCCTGATCAGCAATCCGCTGGCCTGCCACTTTGACCCGGCCACCATACAGTGCCCGGTCGCCGCGACCGACAAAAGCGCGTGTCTAACCGCCGCAGAAGTCGGCGTGGTGCGCAAGTTCTACGCGGGTCCGCGTGATGCCAAAACTGGCGTGCGTTTGACGGCGGGCCAGCCCACCTTCGGCTCGGAGCTGGCCTGGGCTGGCGTGTATGTGCCGCAGTCGCAGGATGAAGGCACCATGAGTGCAATGGTGTCGATGCAAGTGCTGCAGCATCTGGCGTTTACCGATCAGCCGCTCAAGCAGCTGGCCGATCTGCAATTTACCCAGGCAACGTTTGATCGCCTGCGCGCGCGCCATCCGTTGTATGACGCCACCAATCCCGATCTGTCCGCCTTTGTCAAAGCCGGCGGCCGTTTGATCTTGTGGCATGGCTGGGCCGATCCGCATATCTCGCCGCTGAACAGCATTGCGTATTACACGGCGCTGCAGCAGCAACTGGGCAAGGCGACCACGGACGAGTTTTCGCGTTTTTATCTTTTCCCCGGCATGTATCACTGCGGCAATGGCGAAGGCCCGAATCAGGTCGATCTGCTGACGCCGATGCTGAACTGGGTAGAAGCCGGCATCGCGCCCGATGCGGTGATTGCCAGCCATACCGAGCAAAACGGCTTTGGCATGGGCGGCGGCAGCCCCGGCGGTGAAGGCAAAGGCGGCAAAGGCGGCCATCGCGGTCCTCCGGGCGGCGGTGGCATGGGCGGTGGCATGGGCGGTGGCATGGGCGGTGGCATGGGCGGTGGCATGGGCGGTGGCATGGGCGGTGGTGGTGGTGATATGGGCGGCGGTATGGGTGGTGGGCAGCCGCCCATGGGCGGTAAGCCGCCGCAAGATGGCGCAGGTGGGCCGCCCGATGGCGACGCCAAAGCCGGTGGCAAATTCGAGCATGTGCTGAGCGCGCGCCCGATCTATCCGTGGCCGTACACCACCGTCTACAAAGGCAATGGCTACGTCGACCAGGCCAGCAGTTATCAACGCGGCCCCGCCATCGACCCGGCCGTCATCAAAGCGGCGCTGCAGCCATGGGCGGGCAGCGACTTCTTCAAGCCGTACGCGCCGACCGCGCAATAAGGCTGCGCCCCGCCGCGACTGCCACAAGCAGTAGCGGCTGGGGCATCACCTCGCTTGCGCCTGTTTTCCTGATACTGGTCCGACTGGCTGTGTCGGCGGGGCCTGCGGCAGCAACGTTATACTGCAAGGCAGATGACGCTTGGCGGCCCCAGCTCCGCACAGCAACGACAAGACCAACAACAGGGGAAACAGGCTATGTCCCACCTTGAGCCCATTACGCCGTTTACCGGCGAAGAAGGCTTTGTGGCGCTCGCGCCGTTTTTGCGCGCCAGCATCGCTGGCGCAGATATGAACGCGCTGGCCGAAGTGGCGCTGCAGGCGGTGCACCGCGCGCCCGAGCAAGCCGAGCGTTGGCTGAATCTGTCCACCGCCATGATGGCCGCTGGCCGCGAAGACCTGGGCTTGTCGATCCAGTCCGAAGGCCTGGCTGCGCAAACGCTGTTCCGCCGCGCCGCCGCCATCCAGCCGGCCCGCGTTACCGTGCTGATCTTTGCCGCACCCGGCCCGCTCAGCGTCAATACGCCGCTCGACTGCCTGCTGGAATTTACCGACGTCGAATTGCTGTTCTGTTATTTGCGCCCGGATGCGCCTATGCCCACCAGCGTGCCTGATCACGATGTGGTGTTTGTGGCGATTGGTGAATCGGTCGAAACCCGCGATACCCTGGCCCGTTTGTCGATCGAACTGGCGGGCTGGCCGCGGCCGGTGATCAATCCGCCGCAAAACATCCCCAATATCGCGCGCGATACCGCCAGCGCCCTGCTGCAGGATTTGCCCGGTCTGGTCATGCCGCCGTGCTGGCAACTGGCGCGTACCGATGTGCAGCTGTATGCCTCGGGCGTGCATTCGGTTTGCCCGGATCTGCATTACCCGCTGATCGTGCGACCGCTGGATTCGCACGGTGGCCATGGCCTGGCGCGCATTACGGATGACGCCGGGCTGGCGGCTTATCTGGCGCAAGCGCCGCAAGCCGAGTTCTATATCGCCCCGTTTATGGACTATCGCAGCGCCGACGGGCAGTTCCGCAAATATCGCGTGCTATTGCTGCGCGGCGAGCCGTTTGCTTGCCATATGGCAATTTCCAGCGACTGGATGATTCATTACGTTAACGCCGGCATGTATGAAGAAGCGGCCAAACGCGCCGAAGAAGCGCAATGGATGCGTGATTTCGCCCCGTTCGCCGCCCGCCACAGCCGCGTCTGGCCCGAACTGTTTCAACGCGCTGGCCTTGATTATCTGGCCATCGATTGCGCCGAAATGCCCAACGGCGATTTGCTGATTTTCGAGATCGACCACGCCATGGTCATCCACGCCATGGATAGCGAAAGCATGTTCCCGCACAAGCAAGACTGCATCGCGCTGGCGCGAGAGGCGGTACGACGTTATTTGCTGCAACTGAGCGGCAAGGCGCAATGATGAATCCACGCAACGCCCTTAATTTTTCTGGCGGCCCCGGCGCCTTGCCCGAGACCGTGCTGCAGCAACTGGCGCAAGCGCTGATTACCGAGCCGGTGACCGGTTTGTCAGTGCTGGGCATCAGCCATCGCTCGAAATGGTTTGCCGACGTGGTGGATGAGCTGGAAGCCAATATCCTCGGCCTGCTTGGCATTGCCCGTGGCTACAAGGTGCTGTTTCTGCAAGGCGGTGCCACGCAGCAGTTTTCCATGATTCCGATGACCTTGCTGCGCGGCGCCACCCGCCCGGCCGAATATCTGCAAACCGGTTACTGGAGCCAGAAAGCCATACCGGAAGCGCAGCGCGAAGGGCCGGTGCGCGTGTTATGGAATGGCCAGCCCGAGCAATACCAGCGCCTGCCCGCCGCGCAAGAACTGGATTGCCACGCCGACGCCCCCTATCTGCATTACGCCTCGAATGAGACGGTGGAGGGCATGCAGTTTCAGTACGTGCCGGGCCTTGATCGCGTGCCGCGTATTTGCGATATGTCGTCGGATTTTCTGTCGCGCCCATGCGACGCGGAGCGCTATGCGCTGATCTACGCGCACGCCCAGAAAAACATCGGCCCGGCCGGGGTGACCGTGGTCTTGCTGCGCGACGAAATCATCGAGCGCGTGCCGGCGGATTTGCCCGGGTTTCTCGATTACCGCGCCCAGGCCCATGCGCGTTCCAACTTCAACACGCCGCCGGTGTTCGCCATCTACACCATGCTGCTGGTGACGCGCTGGCTAAAGCAGGACATCGGCAGTCTGAGCGCCATGGATCAGCTCAATCGGCAAAAGGCCGCGCGCGTGTATGCGCAACTGGACGCCAGCAACGGCTTTTATCGCGGTCGCGCCCGGCAGGCAGATCGCTCGTTGATGAATGTGTCATTCAACCTGGCCACGCCCGCGCTGGAGCAACAATTCTTGCGCAGCGCCGAAGCCGCAGGCCTGAGCGGCCTGGGCGGACATCGTTCGGTGGGTGGTTTGCGCGCGTCCTTGTATAACGCGGTGACGTTGGCGGCGGTGGATACGCTGGTCAGCTTTATGGCCGACTTTGCGCATCAGCACCGCCATGCCATGCCGGATTAAAGCGGCAGATCAGCCCGCCCGCGCCCGGCGGCCACGCAATACCGCCAACAAACTGGCGGTATCGGCGTCGGGCGTGCCTGGCAGGCGCCAGTACTTGCGACCATCGGGGGTGCGATCGAGCAATTTCATCGAGACCAGCTCGCGCCGCAACATCACATGGTCGTTAAAGGTCTGGCATTGCTTGAGCGGCTGGTTGATCTGGGCTTCGGAATATTCGCCCGCAGGGGGCAAGACATCCCATGCTGCCCACAAGCAGATTTGCTGCTCGCTGAACTTGTTGGGCCAGCGCAGCAAACGGCCCTGTTCGTCAAAGTGGCGCAGCAAGCGTTTGACCGCAGGCACGACGGCGGCTTCTTGCGCTTCTTGTTGTTTAACGGTTTCGCAACTGGCACGCAGATGCTGGAAATTGGCAAAGCCCGCGGCCTTGGCCAACATATTGAGGATTTGCAGATGGCTGGGGGCGTCCGGCGCTTCCGCCCATTGCTGTTTGAGCGAGCGCGCGAGTTCGGAGATATTGCTGCTGTAAAACGGATAGATGGGTCGAGACATGGTCAGAATCCTGTCAACGTGCCCTGTCTGCAAAGACTGCCGTGGTCGCCATTACGGCTCGGCACAAGATTCGGCCAAGCGAGAAAGTTCGGCTGTAACGCCTGGCAGGTTTAGCGTGGTTCCAACATGGACCGGCGACGCCTGGGTGAACTGCAGACCCGGCCGGAATGCTGCCACAACTGCGCGCCACGCGGCAAGCGCCCCCTCCCGGCGGCGGATCCGTGAAATACCCATAGGGTGGGTCTAGACCCACCACTCAAAGTGGCTGGCCCGTATCGCGCTACTTGTATATGGATTGGTGAGGTGGGTCGCGACCCACCCTATGCATTTCGCAAGCAGCACTCCAACACCCATAGGGTGGGTCGAGACCCACCACCCAAAGTGGCTGGCCCGTATCGCGCTACTTGCATATGGCTTTGGAAGGTGGGTCGCGACCCACCCTATGCATTCGCAAGCAGCACCCCAACACCGATAGGGTGGGTCTAGACCCACCACCCAAAGTGGCTGGCCCGTATCGCGCTACTTGCATATGGCTTGGTGAGGTGGCTCA